>JBILAR010000026.1:0-35076 GCA_044354115.1 Pseudomonas sp.
GGCCGATCAAACAAAAATTATATTCGTTTTTGTTATATCAAGTGTACGGCGGTCAATCTTGTTGCCGGGCGGGGCGAGTCAGCAGGTGACGGCGCCGCTTTAAGTAGCGCCGTCACGCCCTAACTGCTTAGCCGCGCAGGCGCAAGGTTAAACCCTTGAGGAAGTTACGCAGCAACTGATCGCCGCAAGGGCGGAAGTTTTTTTGCCCTTCTTTACGAAACAGTGCGCTTAGCTCTGGCTTGGAGACGGGGAAGTCGGCGGCTTGCAAAATGTCATGCAGGTCAGCGTCTTTCAGCTCAAAGGCTACCCGCAGTTTCTTTAAGATCAGATTATTGTTGATCGGCCATTGCACGGGCTGTGCTGGTAGTTTGTCGTTTTTGCCGCGTTTGAAGAACACTAAACCATCGAGAAAATGCGCCATTGCCTCGTCGGTTAATGGCACACGATCTAGGTCTTCTTCGGGCAGTAAAAAGGCTGTTAACTCAGCCTGGGTAAGGCTGTAATTGGCCTGCTTGAAGACCTCTAGCACGGTTGCGTCATTGATGTTGAGGCTGTAACGCAGGCTGCGCAGGACATCGTTATTAATCATGCAGGTCACTCAGGTAAAGGTGTGGGTCGCTTCAGAATGGCGGCATTCTACCGCGTGGCGGCGGGTGCCGGGCCTTTGTCTGCTCTGCGGCGTGTGTTTACACCGGCAATTGCAGCGATGGCTAAGAACTCTGCGGGCAATTGCAGATAGAATGCAGGCTAAGCAATCAAGGTATCGAACATGGCATTAATCGGCCGCTACAACAGTTTACAGGTGGTTAAGCACACCGACTTCGGGCTTTATCTGGACGGCGGTGCGGACGGTGAAATCCTTCTGCCTAACCGATATATCCCCAAGGATAGCCCCAGCGAAGTTGAAGACTGGCTCAACGTGTTTATCTATTTGGACAGTGACGACAAGCTGATCGCCACCACAGAGAAACCCAAGGTTCAGGTTGGCGAATTCGCCAGCTTGAAGGTGCTGGAAGTTAACAGTATTGGCATCTTCCTCGATTGGGGGCTGTCCAAAGACTTGTTGCTGCCGTACTCAGAAGAGAAGCGTCCTCTGCAGGCTGGCGATTATTGCGTGGTACATGTCTATCTGGACAAGCACACCCGGCGTATCACCGCCACGACGCGTTTGGATCGCTATGTTGATCTGCGTCCGCATACTTATAAACTTGGTCAGAGTGTTGATTTGCTGGTGGCTGAATCAACCGATATGGGCTTTAAAGCGATTATCAACAATCAGCACTGGGGCTTGATCCACAAGAACGAAGTGTTCAAGTTTTTGCGCAACGGTATTCGAGAGAAAGGCTTTATTAAAGAATTGCGCGCCGACGGCAAAATTAGCCTGTCTTTGCAGCCGGTCGGCCAAGATGCCGCCGATGCCTTGCATCAGAAGATTTTGCAGTTGCTGCAAGAGAAGGGCGGGGTGTTGTTGGTCAACGACAAGAGCGATCCGAAGGTGATCAGCGACCTGTTTGGGGTCAGCAAGGGTAACTTTAAAAAGGCCATAGGCGCTTTGTACAAGCAAGGTCAAATCGTTATTCACGCCGACCGTATCGAGCAGGCTAAAGACTAACCTGTTCGTACTTAGCACAGCGCCCAACGGCGCTGTGGCGGTTTTGCTTAGAGCGCTGGAATATCGCTAGTGGTTTGATTGGTGACGAGGTCGGCGCTCGGTTGCAGCGGTTGGCTGGTGACGGTGAAGTCGGTAATTTCAATCAGGCCACGGCCTTGCCCCAGCAGGTGGAAGGAAAACGCCTTACGTGCCTGCAAGTTGTCAAAGCTAAAACTTAGCTCGATAGGTTTGCCACGGGTCAGTAGCGGCAGCGTTGGGATATCCAGCGCAACATCGCGGTCGAACTCCTTGGTTTTTAGCAGCAGTTGCACGCCTTTTTTGTCCAAGTTCAGTGCCCGTACTTTCAGGTGTACGGTGGTTTGCGAGCCTTGTGGCAACTCTAGGTATTGCGCGCCCACTAAGTTAGCTGTCCAGTCGTCTTGCACGCTTTCTTTTAATTTAACCTTGTCGCGTTTGGCGAACTGATAGTGCTGGCCGAGTTGTCCGCTCAGCAAGGATTGGTCAAGGAGTGTGGCGCGCGCAGCGACCTGGTTGGCTTGTTTGCCGCTAAAGCGTCCTAGATAACGTGCGCTGTCGGCAATGAAACCATCACTGGCATAACGCCGACACAGGTGCTGAAAATTGCACTCAACAAACTGCCCCTTGCCATCGTGCTGGCGCAGCATGCCGTTGGTGTACGACATGATCTCGCGGCCACTGCTGTAGTTGCGAAACAGCGAGCGCCCGGAAATATTGGCCGGCACCGGTAGGTCGAAGTAGTCGAGAACCGACGCGGTGAGGTCAACGTGGCCGTATACGCCTTGCTTGATGGCCGGCAGGGAGGCTTGATCCGGAGCAAACACCAAGTTAAAGCCCCACGCCGAGGCGAGGCGCACGCCTTCTAGGCCATGGGATTCATCGGAGGTGATGATCACCAAGGTGTCCTTGAGTACCCCTTGTTTTTCCAGTCCGGTGAGGAAGTTATCGAGGGCATCGTCTAAGTAACCCACGGCCGCCTGTTTTGGGCTGTCATAGCGGGCCAGGTAGTCGTCGTCGACGGCGTAAGGCTGGTGGGTGCCAACTGTCAGCAGCGTGAGCATCCACGGCTTTTGCTGTTTGCGCAGTTGCCGTACATAGGTCAGTGCGCCTTCGAAGTAGGACTTGTCATCCATGCCCCAAGCGAACTCTAGATACGGCTTTTTACGGAACCATTCGCGGCCGTGAGTTTGGCTAAAACCCATGCGCGGCATGATCTTGTCTTTGGCCATAAATTGCAGGCCGGCGCCTTGTAAGAAGTGGCTTTTAAAACCGTGCTCATTGAGTTGCGCGGGCAGGCATTGCTGGTTGCGCTGAGTATTATTGTTGAGCAGTTCGACGCCTTTTGGGGTGCCGCTGTCGAGCTTGCTGTAATCGCCGCAGAGCATGGCGTATAGGCCGCGAATGGTCTGATGGCTGTGCAGTACGTAATCGGGGGTGGTCATGGCCCGTTCGGCCCAGCGGCTGAGCTTGGGCATTAGGTCTTGCTGATAACTGCTGTGCATGGCCTTGCGGCTGGCGCCGATGTACGCGCCGGGGATGCCTTCGACAGTGACAATTAGCACATTGCGCGCCTTGCCGGCACCCGGAATTAAACGCGCGCCATTCAGGTCAAGCTGGCTGAGACCGGCGATATCGGTCGCAGTGTCGGCGGGGCTGTCGTCGAGCCAATTTTCTATTTGTTGCTGACCGGTATTCATGGCACTGGCCAGCAGTTTGTGTGGCAGATTGAATTGCCGCCATTCATCTGCCTCACTCGGCTGCAGATAAGACATGGCGCTGTGGCCAACTAGCAATAAGACCGGCAGCGCATATAAGTAACCTGAGCGCAGAGCCGTGGCCGGTTTTTTGCGCCACGACGATATCAGGTAAAAACCTATGCCCAGCAACAAGCTGAGGGCTAGCAACGGATGACTAATACCGCCGCCTTCGGTGGATTGGCTGAGAAACTGCGCATCGGTTAAATAGTGTAAATCGCTGGTTTCTGGCATCCGCCCTACAGCGCTGACTAACTCTGCCGCGCCCAGATTTAGTACCCCCCACACGAGCAGTATCGGTAGTGCCAGCCATAGCGGGCGCTCGCGTAAAAACAGCCAAAGCAAGCCGCCAATGGCGAGGTCGGAGGCGTAGCCGCGCGGGTCTGACCAGCCGAGCAGTAAGCGGTTGGTCAGCGGTAGTACCAGCAGTAACAGTGCAAGACTGAAAGCTGCAGTGGGTTTAGGCAGCCAATGGCTGAGAGGGCGCACAGAAAACTCCTAGAGCGAGTGCAGCGAAACGATCAGTAAATACTCAATGTATTCATTGACCATTAACCAGTTTGAAACATGAATCTGTTATGCGCCAGTAGACCGCAATAATTCAGTTTAATTCACTGACGTGCGGGTCCGTTTTGCCGCTTGCTGCGCAGCTTGTGCTGGCGGAAACTGATGAGCGAGTTGGTGCTGCGATTAGTCTGCAACGACGATAAATGTGAGGTGCACAAATGCAGCGTTTTAAGGGGTTGATGTTGGTTTTGTCTTTCTGGCTGGCGCTGCCTGCGTTGGCGGCTGAGCCACCAAGGCCCATGCAAAGCATCCCCGTGTTTAGCGTGAGCCCTGGCGCCTCGGGCAGTGTCGGCAGCTCTTCGCGCAGTATTAGTCGTGATGTGCAACTGGTGCCGGGTGTGCCGAGTGGGGTGCCTACGCGTAGCTCTACGGTGTCTGGTCGTTCGTCGGTGCAGCAGAGCGGCGGGCTGCGCCAAAGTATCGAATATCCCAACGGCAGACGTGTGCCGCAGCAATCGGTGCAGGGCAGTTTTGAGCAGCGGCGCGATCAATAGCGTTTCGCATAGGTTGGGCTGTGATTAGCTATGTGTAGCCTGTCTATGCTGATGGCCTTGCTGGTACGACCACAGATAGCGATATCCCGATAGCCAGCATTGAGGCGCGCGTGCGGCCGTAGCGTGGCTATGCTGATTAAAACGGCATAGGCGCCGCTAAAGGATGTCGTATGAATCAGCTCTCCACTGAGATGTTGCTGGATTTTTGGTCCTCGTCTGCGCTGCAGATCAATCTAGTTATTTTCATGAACCTGTTTGGTGCCTTGCTGCTCGGCTGCTTGGTCGGCTATGAGCGCGCTTACAACGGACGCGCCGCCGGGATGCGTACCTATGGGCTGGTGTGCATGGCCTCGGCGGCCTTGACGGTAATCGCCGGTTTTCCGCTGAGCTGGTATGCCGGACACAGTGTGCCGAGTATCAGCGGCAGCGATCCGACCCGAATCATTCAAGGGATAGTCACCGGCATCGGTTTTCTCGGTGCTGGGGTCATCATGAAGGAGGGCATGAGCATCACCGGGCTGACCACAGCGGCCTCCATTTGGGCTGCTTCGGCGATTGGCATCATGGTTGGCGTGGGTTTTTATGCGGCGGCGATTATGCTCACTCTGCTGTCGGCGTTGTGCATGCTTGGACTCGGCCGGTTGGAAGCGCGCCTGCCACAGCGTCCAGCGATTGGTATCACGCTGCGTTTTGACAGCGAGTTTCAGCCGGATGGCGGCGAGTTACGTGCGTTCCTGCTGGCCCATGGCTTCACTATGGCCATGGGTTCGGTGAGTATCAACTACAGCAATAGCAGCGCCGAATGGCGTTTTGTCGCGATCGCCCAGTGCCGCCGCTGCGGGTCGCCCTTGATCGAGCTGTCGCAGCATTTGGCCAAGTATGCTGGGGTTAAGTCGTTCAATATTGTTCATGCGCGCAACTAACTAACGCGCCGCATTGGCCATTAGCAGGTCGTTGAGAGACGGCCTTGGCTTATGCTTCTTGCGTCGCCCTACCTCCTGCATCCATGCCGTCGTGCGTTGCCGCTACGTTTTAGTGCGCCGCCGTACCCCAGAGTTTTTCCAAGCGCGCATCGCGACCACAGCCGCGCCGGTAGTAGTTGTAACGCAGCGGATTTTTACTGTGGTAGTCCTGATGGTAGTCCTCGGCCGGGTAGAAGGTTGTGGCCGGCAAAATTTGCGTGGCGATAGGCGCGGGCAGGCGTGCGGATGCGGCCAGTGCGGCTTTCGAGGCTTGCGCCAGTTGCTGTTGCTCGGGGCTGTTATAGAAAATGGCGCTGCGGTATTGCGGGCCGTTATCGCAGAACTGGCCGTCGGCATTCACCGGGTCGATGCTTGGCCAGTAGGCTTCGAGTAATTTGCTGTAGCTGGTTTTACTCGGGTCAAAACGCACTTGTACGGCCTCGATATGACCGCTTTGACCGGAGGATACGGCTTCATACGTCGGGTCTTTCAGCTGGCCGCCAATGTAGCCAGAGGTGGTGGCGATGACCCCGTCAACCTTGTCAAAATCCGATTCAGTGCACCAAAAGCAACCGCCGGCAAATACCGCAACGGCGCTGTTGTCGGTGCTGGGGTTTTCTGTCGCTGCGGCAAATTGGCTGCCGCCCAGTAGACCTATCAATAGTGTGCCTAGCTGCAAGCTGCTGCGCAGGGGATTAGTAAAACGCTGATTCATACTTAGCTCCGTAACGCCGGCAAGGCTTCGGTTTTAGGGATGAAACTTAAAGCCAGTCCGTTGTTACACCAGCGCTCGTTGCGTGGTGCTGGGCCGTCGTCAAATTTATGGCCTTGATGCCCGCCGCAGCGTGCGCAGTGGTATTCGGTGCGCGGCAAGATCAACTTGAAGTCGCGGCTAAAGGCGGTGTGTCCGGCAATGGCTTGGGTGAAGCTCGGCCAGCCCGTACCGCTGTTGAACTTGCTGGCACTGTCGAACAGCGGCAGATAGCAGGCGGCGCAGATAAAGGTGCCGTCGCGGTGTTCGTCGTTTAGGGGGCTAGACCCTGAACGTTCGGTGTTTTCCTCAAAGAGTACCGCGTAGGCGTCGGCCGATACCTGGCTGCGCCAAGCCTCGTGGGCTTTGTCCAGCGCTTGGATAGTCTCAGCGCTAGCCTCGGTGTTAGCCGCGGCGCTGACGTAGCGGCCGATTAACACGGCTGGCGCCAGCAGGGCCAGGCTTTGCAGTAGTGTGCGTCGTTTCATGGGGGGTATCCGCAGGGGGAGCCAATAAGGAGTGGGCAAACAGTAGAGTCGGCATCCTAGGAAAAATTACAGTAGCCAGTAATTTTATTCGCCGCAGCGGGTGCGAGCCTTGAATCACGCGTTATCTGAATTTGCTTATGGCCCTGCGGTGGCGAGCTTAGTTGGGTTCGCTCCGCTCCAGCGTGCGGCGCAAACGGCGCATCGCGTACCAGACCGCGCCCACGCACAGCGGCACCGCGAGGCCGGTGATGAGCGCGCTGTTGTCGATCCAGCCAAGGGCTTTGGCCGACTCGGCGAGATGCTTGGTTAGCCCGACCAGGTAATAACTGATGGCCGCGACCGATAAGCCTTCAACCGTTTGCTGCAGGCGCAGTTGGGTGTGGCTGCGTTGATCCATCTTCAGCATCAGGCTTTGGTTTTGCGCCTCGATGGTCAGGTCGATACGGGTACGCAGCAGTTCGCTGGCGCGATCGATGCGCCGCGACAGGTCATTCAGTTCGTTACGCACCGCCTCGCAGGTGCGCCAGGCTGGGGTCAGGCGGCGTTGTAGAAACTCCCTAAAGGTTTGCAGGCCGGCCACTTCTTGCTCGCGTAACTCCTCAAGGCGATTGCTGATCAGTTGGTAGTAGGCTTGGGCGGCGGAGAAGCGAAAGTTGCTGTCGGAAATCAGCTTTTCGATCCGCGCGGCCAAGCTGCTGAGTTCGCCGAGTAAGCGTCGCTCATCGTGCAGGCCGGCGATTTGGTTGATTTGCTGAATCACCGTGGCCAATTGCTGGTCCATGGTTTTGACCTCCGGGGCGATGCTTTTGGCCGCCGGCAAGGCCAGCAGCAGCATCATTCGGTAGGTTTCCATCTCCAGTAAGGTGCGCACCAAGCGCCCGCTCTGACAGGGGTTAAGCTCGCGGTTGTGGATCAAAATCCGCCCGCTGCCATCCTTGTGGATGCGATAAGCACTCCACAGGCGCGCCTTGTGCTCCTTGACCTGCGAGCTAATCAGCCGATGGTCTTCAAAGTATTGGCGAATCGACTCCGGCCCTGGTTCGCTGGCGGGTGCGGGGGCCAGCTCTAGGTGCAGGGCGCTGATCAGTTGGCCGGGCAACTGGCTTAACCAGTCGGTGGGCAGCAAGGTTAACGGGCTGGCGCTAAAGAGCGGGTGCGCGTCACTCTGGCGGATCAAGGTGTAGGTTGAGAACTCGGTGTGGCGCTCCCAGCGAAATTCAAAGCTGCCGAAGTTTTGGTAGTAGCACGAGGACTCTGCGCTCGGTGGCACTATCCCGTGGCGCTCACATAAGGTGCGTAGGTGACGATGTTCGGCGCTGTTGCTGGGTTCTTCGCGCAGTAACACTAAGTGCGCTAGGCAACTGGGAGTTTGCAGCACAGGGAAGGGCCGGGCGTGCAGTTCGTTGAACAGCGACTCGCGCGCCGGATGAAAGGCCAAGGCATTAGGGGCGGAGGATAAGGCAGCGGGGCTGAGGTCGGCGCGGGCCAAGGGCTCGTTCATATAGGCAAATCCTGGGTGTGCGGGCGGGGCAGCCGGCAAGCTAAAAGTACGTCGGCGTAACTAGTTACGTCGGCGCGAGATAACTGCAAGACGGTGCTGGGCGGCGCGGCGACACCTGTTTAGCTGTTTTCGCAGTTACTGACCAGCGCCTGCAGAGCCTGCTTGTGTTGATAGCGCTGCAATCTGTGCGCCAACGCCTGTGGCAAGTGAGTGGCCGGTTGAAAACCTTGCTGTTGATAAAATCCGACCAGATCGGGGCGGCAAAACAGCCAGATCGGCCCCGCCGTATCGCGGCGCAAGGTTTGCAGCAGTGCGCTGGCTATGCCTTGTTGGCGTTGCGCGTGGGCCACTAGCAAGGCGGTCAACCAATGGCCATGATCCTGAACTTTAAGGCAGCAGGCGGCGATGATTTCCGTCTCTTTGGCTACCCACACCTGTTCGCTGCGGCCTGCGCGCATGCTCGAGCCTTGGCTTTTATAGAACTTATTGGCCAGCGGCAATAAGGCGCTGTCCAAGCGCTGATAAACCACCCTAGGCATCGGACTCAGACCTAGCGGTGGGCGAATTGTGCAAGCGCGTGGCTAGCAATCTCGCCAAGCTCGCGCGAGTCAAAGAACGCCCCGTCACGGGTTAAGGTGGCCAGCCCATGCAGACTGGCCCAGAGCAATTGCGCCGAGCGCAGCCCGTGGTTGCTGGCAACTAATGGGCTGTGCACCTGCAGGCGTTCAAATAGCTGTACATAGTGACGAAAGCAGTCTTTTGCCATCCGTTGAAACTGCGTGGTGCTGGTCGCGCGGTTATTGCTCTCGACAGGCGTCCACAGGGTTTGGCCGAACATCAGTTGATAGAGTGCCGGTTGCGTCTGGGCAAACTGCAGGTAACCGAGCACTGCGTGCTGCAAACGGTGCTCGAGGGCGACGTGTTCATCGTTGACGACTTGCACTAAGAGCCTCTCCAGCTCGGCGAAACCCTGCTCGGCAACGGCAGCCAGTAAGGCCTGCTTGTCTTTAAAGTGGTGATAGGGCGCCGCCCGCGAAACCCCGGTGAGTTCGGCCAAACGCCTTAGCGATAAGCCCTCGATACCCTCGTTACACAGTAACTGCAGGCTATTTTCCAGCAAGCTTTGGCGCAAGTTACCGTGGTGATAGAGGTTGCTGGCGTCGGTCATGGCGGGCTTCTGGCTAAGGATTGGCGGAACTTGACAGGCGCAGTCTCGGGTCTCTATCTTGACGCCGTCAAGATTATTTATTCGCGCCTGCATTGGCACCGTCACCGCCCCTTAATTTTTACGCCCAATCGGGCCTTGCTCAGGTTTTTGCTCATGACCTATAAAAGCTTTAACGTCACCCTTGCCGATCACATCGCTCATGTGCAACTGGCGCGCCCAGAGGCGATGAACTCGATGAACGCCGACTTTTGGCTGGAACTGCCGCTGTGTATGCGCGAGCTGGAAGCCAGCGGTGAGGCACGGGTGATAGTGATTTCCTCGACCGGCAAGCATTTCTCCGCTGGGATGGATTTAGGCGTGTTCACCAATCCCAAGGCGGTGCCGATGGGCGGTGATCCGGGCCGTATGGCAGAAAACCTACGCCGGGTGGTGATGCAGTTGCAAGCCAGTTTGAGCAGCTTGGAAGAAGTGCGCTTGCCGGTGTTAGTGGCCATTCAGGGCGGCTGCATCGGTGGCGCGCTGGACATGGTGTGCGCCGCCGACAGTCGTTATTGCTCGGCCGATGCCTACTTCACCATCAAGGAAACTGAGCTGGGTATGACGGCCGACGTTGGCACCCTGCAGCGTTTACCCAAACTGTTGCCGCAAGGCGTGGTGCGCGAGCTGGCCTATACCGGGCGTAAATTTGCCGCCGAGGAAGCCAAGGCGCTGGGCTTTGTCAATCAGGTGTATGCCAGCCATGAGCAGCTGGTTGCTGGAGTGCTGGCGATTGCCGCGCAGATCGCCGCGCACTCGCCGTTGGCGGTCAGTGGCTGCAAAGAGATGCTCAACTTTAGCCGTGACCACAGCGTGGCCGACAGTTTGAAGTACATGGCTACCTGGCAGTCGGGGATGTTCCGGCCTAACGATATGCTCAAGACCTTCCAAGCCAAGGCGATGAAAACCACGGCGAGCTTCGATGGCTTGTTTCCGGTTAAAGGCTTGTTCGAGCAATAAGGCTAAATCGCGGCGCGCCTTGTTTGGCAGCGCCGCGTTCTAACTGAGGAGGCTAGAAGCTGTTGTCGTTTCATTCGGCTGACGATAAAGCGGCAACAGAGCGTCTAACGTACCCAGTCGCTTAAGCGCAGCAGCAGTTCGTGCTGGCTGCCTTTGAGGCGCAGTTGCTGGGCGCTCAAATCCACTTCACTCCAGTCGCTGAGGGTGCGGGTCATGGCATCTTCCCAGTCTTGCTGCGGCGCTTGGCAGAGCATCATGGTCGAGGCCATTTTGCTGATGCGAAGTTGCTGGCCTTGGATTTCAACCTGACCCATAAAACGATTGCAGCCGGCATTGCCATTGGCGCGCAACTGCTCGCCAATTTCCAAATCTGGGTGTTGGCCTTTTTCTGCCGTGATCGGTTTACCGTCGATCTGCTCCAAGACCCAATGATGGTGTTGCAAACTCTCGGCGGTTAGCGGTATGCCGCTTGGCGTGCTGGCGCAGGCGCTGAGTAGGGCAGTCATGCCGATAAGGCTTAGGACGTTGCCGCGCATAAAAAGCTCCTTGGATTAACGCTTGCCCATCGAGCGGCGGGTGCCGTTGGGCGCGCGGCCGGGGGTTTTGTCGTGGCTGGATTTATTGGCGAGCTGATGCCACGGCTGTTCGTCGTTTTTGTTCGGGGCAAAGGTCGCCGGCGAAAATGGAAAGCGAAAGGCTGGAATCTTGGCCGCCGGTGCGCTCGCGTCGCTCGCTGGCGCCGCTACGTCGGGTTGAGTGTCGGCGTTGGCTGTTGAGTTGGTCATGGTTAATCCGTTAAAGCGAATGGCTTGAGTGAAGTGCGCAGTTGGCTGGCGCGAACCCGGACAGTATACCGGCTTAGCGGCCGGGGTTGCTGTTGGGGCGGATGTTCAGCTGTTGGCGCAGGGGTGTGAGCAGCTCCGACAGACCGTTGTGGTCGATCTCCTGCATCAGTTGCAGCAGTTGGCCAATTTCACCCTTAGGAAAACCTTCACGGGCAAACCAGTTCAGGTATTGGCCGGGTAGATCGGCAATTAGCCGCCCCTTGTATTTGCCGAAAGGCATCTGCCGGGTGAGTAGCAGTAATAGATCGTCGGCTTTCATCTGGCCTACTTAGCGATCGTTGGCGGCAAGAATGCGCGCCACTTGGCGGGGCTGACATTTTACGTACAGCGAGGACTTGGCCAAGCGCCGGTCCGGGTACCAGGAATACATAAACTGGCCGCCTTTAAGCTTGTCGATCACCTGTTTGGCAACGGCTGGGCGCACTGCTGGGCAACCTTGGCTGCGGCCAATCCGGCCTTGGCGTTGGCTCCAGAGTGGGTTCACGTAGTCGGCACCATGAATGACGATGGCGCGCTCGCGGGCTTGGTCGTTGATGCCAGGCTCTAGGCCATCCATGCGCAAGGAATAGCCGTTGCCGCCCTGATAGCTCTCTTGGGTGCGAAACAGGCCCAGACTGGTCTGATAGCTGCCGACCCGGTTGGAGAAGCTGGTGGCAAAGTTTTCCCCAGACTTATTGCCGTGGGCGACTAAATCTTGCAACAACAAGGTCTTACGCTGGAGGTCAAAAATCCACAGTCGCTTGGCTGTGGAGGGCAGCGAATAATCGATCACTGCCAAGCGTTGCGCACGGCTGGCGCCGCTGTTAATCGCGCACTGCATGGCGCTAAGGGCTTGCTGCAATGCTTGTGGATTAAGCTTGGGAGCGGCTTTGGATAGACTCTTGAACAGTGGTTGGCTGCTGCTGGTAGAGGCCATTGCCGGTGCGGAAAAAGTCAGTAGTAGCGTGGTGCACAGCAATAAGCGACGCAATGAAATAGGCATGCGTTGAGAGTCCCCTTGGATAGGCTCCCGACTTCCTGTCGTTAACCGAGCTGGTCTGTTTATACTTAGGCATAAGCGCTAAGTGTTGCCAGTTTCGGTTGGCCGTAACAGCGATGGCCATGGAATGGAGTGGTTTAATTGTACAAAAAACATGCAGTCTACCTGAGTGTTAGCTTGCTGGTCACGCCGCTGGTCAGTGTTGCCGTTGAGTTTGCCGAGCCTGCGCTGAGCCCTTTACAGCTGACCCTGACGCAGTTGCCGCAGCGTTGCAGCGGCATGCCGGCCAGTTTGGATGCGCCGGCGCAGGCTTTATTGCTGGACTTTTATAGCCGCCAGCAGTTTGCACCGGCATGGTCGGCCCCGACTCGGCTTGAGGCATTGCTGCCACAGCTTGAGCAACTGGCCGATGACGGCTTGAACCCGGCCAGCTATCAGTTAGCCAGCTTGCGCGCCTTTGCTCAGCAACCGGTTGGCGCCGCTAATAATGATTGCCGCGATATTTTTATCAGCCATGTCTATCTACAGGCATTGCAGCACTTGCAGTACGGGCGCTTACAACAGGCCAAGGTGGAGCCTTTTTGGCAACCGCCTGCAGCTGCAGACGTTGTGCTGGTTGCGCCGGCCAGTGTGGCGCTGTCGAGTTTGGCGGTGGCGGGGCTGGATGATTTAGCCAAGACCTTTAGTCAGGCACGCCCCGCATTACCCCAGTATCAAGCGTTGCGCAGCGCCTATGCGTATTTACGTCAGCAACCATTGCCGAGCTGGCAGCCATTGGCCAGCGGGCCCTTGCTGCGTCCGGATACGACCGATGCACGGGTGCCAGCTTTGACCGAGCGGTTGTTTCGCGAAGGTTATTTGTCGGCCATTGCCAGTGACAACAACCAGTTTTTTGGCCCTGAGCAAGTGGCGGCGTTAAAAAGCTTTCAGCAGAGCCATGCCTTGCAAGCCGACGGGGTGGTTGGCGCTGGTACCTTGGCGGCGCTGAATGTCAGCCCGCAGGCGCGGCGTGAACAATTGCGGGTCAACTTAGAGCGCTTTCGCTGGTTAGGACACAACATAGAAGCGACGGGCGTGCTGATTAATATTGCCGCCGCGCAGCTGACGGTTTACCAGGCCGGCGCACCTGTGTGGCAAACCCGTACGCAAGTCGGTCGCCCTGAGCGACCCACGCCATTATTAAAGTCGCAGATCTCGCGCCTGACGCTGAACCCAACGTGGAGCGTGCCTCCGACGATTTTTCGCGAAGACAAACTGCCCGAGATACGCCGCGATCAGGCTTTTTTAAGCCAGCATGACATGCAGATATTTGATCGCGATGGCGCTCAGTTAGACGCCGCTCAAGTGGACTGGAATAACCCCGGCTTTGTCCAATTGCGCCAGCGTGCCGGGCCGAAAAACCCGCTCGGGCAGGTGGCGTTGCGCTTTGCCAACCCGTTCTCGGTGTATCTGCATGACACCCCCAGCCAGCCACTGTTTAACAAAGCCCCGCGCGCATTTAGCTCAGGTTGTGTGCGGGTTGAGCAGGCCTTGCATTTGAGCGAACAGCTGATGAACGCCGATGAGCGCGAGCGCGCCGCCAGCTTGTTGGCCAGTGGTAAAACCCATGAGTTTCGCCTGAGCAGTCCCATGCCGCTGCTGTTGAGCTATTGGACCGCCGAGGTCGATAGTGCTGGGCAGGTGCGCTATGTATCGGATATTTATCAGCACGACGCGGCACTCTTGGCGGCGTTGGACAGCGCCAAGCTGTAAGCCCGCGATAGGCGCCTAGCCGTTACGCGCGGTCGGTTACTGCCGGCTGCGCTGGGCGACGATTTCCGGCAGGTCGTGGCGCTGCATATACAGTCGTAGCGGTTGGCTGATGTGCAAGCGATCATCAACGTGCTGGTCGAGTAATACCTGCAAACGCTCACGCTTGAGTGTCATCACCTCGCCATCTAGGGCGTGCCAAACAAACTCGCAGGCTGGGGTGATGCTGGCCTCGTCCACGTCCATGCCGAAAGAGTCTTCGCTGAACCGCACAATGTAGTGCTGGGTCTTGCGGTTGAAACCGACCAAACCTTGAAGTTGTTCGGCGGCGGCGCAGATATCAGCGGATTTAATCGTCATGGGAGCCTCGCAAAGTAGTCTGCGCATGCTATCCAAGGCTAGCGGCTGCGCCTTGCGCAAGGTCAATAGACTGCCAATCAGCCGCTTAGGGGTGAGTATTTTGTTCGACAGAAACCTTGCCGGGGCTTAGTTCCAGTTGCAGTAACTGTTCGTGGCTTAGGCATAACTCTGGTCATGACAGCGCTAGACTTGTTGTTGCTATGAATAACCGCCTATTCATGTCTAGCGGGTCCTAGGTCATTCAGTTACAGCCATACTCAGTGCTTGTCTGAATAGGGAGTCAGTTAATGTCGAATTCCAATGCTGCGCTGATTAGCCGTTTTTATCAGGCGTTTGCGCGCCAAGATGCCGAGGCCATGGCCGCCTGTTATGCGCCCGATGTGCAGTTTAGCGATGCGGTGTTTATTGACCTTAAGGGCGCTGAGGCCTCGGACATGTGGCGGATGCTCTGCAGTCGGGCGCAAGACTTCAGTTTGAGCTTTAGCGCCGTTGAGGCCGACGAGCAACGTGGCACGGCGCGCTGGACGGCGCACTACACCTTTAGCGCCACCGGCCGCAGTGTGGTTAATGAAATTCGCGCCGAGTTTGTGTTTAAAGATGGCTTGATTGTTGAACATCGCGACCACTTTGATTTGTGGCGTTGGAGCCGTCAGGCGCTCGGCTTGAAAGGGCTGTTACTCGGTTGGTTGCCGCCGGTGCAAGCGGCTATTCGCCGGCAAGCCAGACAAGGTTTGGCCAGCTATCAGGCGCGCCGCTAAGGCCTTGGCCTGGGTATGGCGGGACGTTTAAGCGTCGTAAAGGAGAGCGTCGATGCGCGTTATTAGCCTTGTCTGGGTGTTGACAATCAGTGCTCTAGTCAGCAGTTGTAGCCCGAGTCGTGGGCCTGACGAGCCTCGCTTTAGCACTGTGCAGTTAGTCGCCGGGGGGCAAAATCGCGGCAATATTGGTCAGGCGAGTTTGACCGCGCAAGGTGCGGTTACTGGGCTCAATGTATTTATCGGCGGCGTACCCGCGGGCGTCACCCGGCCATTGCAGGTGTACACCTTCATCTATGCCGGGCGCTGTGGGCAATTGGCCGCGCAGCCGCGCTTTTCCCTCAACAGTAACGTGCGCGCCAGTGCCGGCAACAATGGTTGGTATCTGAACCGAAACGTGCCGCTAAGCCTTGCCGCTCTTCGCGCCGAGCCGCATGCGCTGGTGCTGCGCAGTAGCCCGGCAAATCGCAGCCTGGAGCTTTTTTGTGGCGATATCGAATGAGCCAGCGGCAGGCTCTCGGTCGTGTCCATTTGACTGATTAGAGTAAATGCTCTAAAAAGCTGTTGCTGTTTGTTTGGTCTATGTGGCCAGAGCCTAAGCCTGCTTGTATGAGGAGTCATTGATGCGTATTCCCGTGGTTGCCGTGCTGCTGTGCAGCAGTCTTTTGTCCGCTTGCGATCCGCAGGTGCCGGTCAGCGGTGATGCCGATGCGGCAGGTTTTTCCGCGCCCAGCAATGACACCTTGGCGGCGCAAGCGGCCGCGGCCAAGAGCCTGCCGGCAGATGACCTGCTCGATCAACAAGAGGCGGACCGTGGGCTGATCGCCCGTGAGCCATCGCTGCAGGTAAAAATGCCTGATGGTCGGGTGATCTTCGATCAAGACGCCTATGGCTTTATCCAAGGTGCAGCCCCTGGCAGTGTTAATCCGAGCCTGTGGCGCCAAGCTAAACTGAACAATACCAACGGCTTGTACAAAGTAGCGGAAGGGGTTTATCAGTTACGCGGTTATGACCTCGCCACCATGAGCCTGATCGAAGGCAAGAATGGCTGGATCGTGGTCGATCCGTTGACCTCTGAAGAAACCGCTGCGCGTGCCATGGCGTTGGCGCGCAAGCATTTGGGCGACAAACCGGTGGTGGCGATTATTTTTACCCACAGTCATGTCGATCACTTTGGCGGCGCGCGGGCCATAGCCTCGCCGGCCGAGGTCGCCAGCGGCAAAGTGCGGGTGTATGCCCCGCAAGGTTTTATGGAGGAGGCGACCAGCGAAAACGTCTTGGCGGGACCTGCCATGGGCCGCCGCGCCATCTATATGTATGGCCGCGATTTACCCCGTAGCGAGCGCGGTAAGGTCGACAATGGCCTGGGTAAAGAGCCGGCTGCCGGCACCATCGGTATCTTGGCGCCAACCGATCTAATAGGCGCAACCCCAACGGCCATGAGCATTGATGGGGTCGATTTTGTTTTTCAGTACACTCCAGGTTCTGAAGCACCGTCTGAGATGACCTTTTATCTGCCGGCGGTCAAAGCCTTCTGCGGCGCCGAGGTCATGAGCCGCACCATGCACAACCTGTACACCTTGCGTGGCGCTAAGGTGCGCGATGCTAAGCGTTGGGCGGGTTATATCGAGGACAGTCGGGTCAGTCATCCTGAGGCCGAGGTGATGTTTTTTAGTCACCACTGGCCGGTCTGGGGTGCCGAGCGGATCGGCGCTTTAATGAAGGAACAGCGCGATACTTACCTGTTTATTCACGACCAAACGTTGCGTCTGGCTAACCAAGGCTTCGGCCCGCGTGACATTGCTGAGCAACTGAGCCTGCCTAAATCTTTGCAGACGCATTATTGGAACCGTGGCTATTACGGCACCCTCAAGCACAACGTCAAAGCCGTGTATCAAATGTACTTTGGTTGGTACGACGCCAATCCGGCCAATCTAGATCCGCTGCCACGGGTTGCAGGGGCCGAGCATTACGTCGAATTTATGGGCGGCAGTGCGGCGGTTCTGAGCAAGGCTCAAACCTCCTTCGACAAGGCTGAGTACCGCTGGGTGGCCGAGGTGCTCAATCATCTGGTGTCTGCCGAGCCGGATAACGCTCAAGCCAAGGCGCTGCTGGCGCAAACCTATGACCAACTGGGCTATCGCGCCGAATCCAGCGCTTGGCGCAATGTCTACCTGAGCGCGGCGTACGAGTTGCGCCATGGCGCGACTACCCAAGGTTTGGATATGGCCTCAGCCAGCGGCTTGCTTGAACAAACGGGTGGCGAGCAGTTTATGCAGATGTTTGCCGTGGCCCTGAATGGTCCCAAGGCCGAAGGTGTGGACTTAACTCTGAACATCACCTTTAGCGACCTCAACAGCAACTATGTGCTGACGGTCGAAAACAGCGTGCTGCATGCCCGCCAAGGGCCGGCCGACAGCCAAGCCAATGCCTCACTGACCCTGACGCGGCCGATGCTGGTGAAGATCATCAGCAAACAGGCCGGGATTAAAGAGCTGCTCGGCTCGCCGGAGATAAAAGTCGATGGCAGTTTGCTGGACCTGGGGCGTTTCTTTGCCTTGTTGGATAAGCCCGACTTAGTCTTCCCGATCGTCACGCCCAAGCAGTAACACCCAGCGCGCACTCAGCGAGTGCGCGTTGTTAATGCGTTGGTGACTTAACGCCGCCAGCTTAGCGAGGCGCGTCTTCGCTAAGCTGGCGGCGTTTTCAATTAGCCGGCAAGCGATCCTCCAATAACGCCCAAAGCGCTTGGTTGCGGCTATACGGCGCCGTCTTGATCCAAGCCAGCTCGGCAATCGATGCTGGGGGCTAAACTGAGCTCTATTTTTGGTAGTTGGAGTAGCCCATGCGCGAGTCGAGTTCCCGTGACTGGCATGCCCTTAGCGTCGAGCAAAACCTGCAGCAACTAGAGGTCAGCGCCGCTGGCCTGAGCAGTGAACAGGCGCGCCTGCGGCTGCAGCAATATGGCCCTAACGTATTGCCGCAACGTCCAAGTCTGGCGCCGTGGCGGCGTTTTTTGCTGCAGTTTCATAACCTGCTGATTTACGTGCTGCTGGGCTCGATGCTGATGACCCTGGTGCTTGGGGAATGGCTCGACAGTGGGGTGATCTTCGCGGTGGTGCTGATCAACGCGGTGATCGGATTTATCCAGGAGGGCAAGGCCGAACAGGCGATACGCGCCATTCAGTCGATGCTCACCGTGGCCAGTCGCGTGCGCCGTGATGGCGAGGTGGTGAGTCTGGCCGCCGAGCAACTGGTTCCAGGCGATGTGGTGCTGCTGGAGGCCGGTGAGCGGGTGCCGGCGGATTTACGCTTGCTGGAGGCTCGCGAGCTGCGCATCGAGGAAGCCGCGCTGACCGGTGAGTCGCTGCCCGTCGATAAAGCCATTGCCCCGGTGGCGGCGGTGGCCAGTTTGGGCGATCGGCGCTGTATGGCCTACTCCGGCACGCTGGTGACTGCGGGCAGCGGTTACGGTGTGGTGGTGGCCACCGCCGAGGCGACCGAACTGGGTTGCATCAGCCGCATGCTCGGCGCCGTGACCGCGTTACAAACCCCGCTGCTGGTAGACATGGCGCGTTTTGCCCAGAAGCTGACCTGGGTGATTGTTGGCTTGGCCGGGCTGACGTTTGCCTTTGGTGTGTGGCTGCGCGGTTACAGCGCCAACGAGATGTTGATGGCGGCGGTGGGCTTGGCCGTGGCGGCGATTCCCGAGGGATTGCCGACCGTATTGACGATTATTCTGGCCCTAGGCGTGCAGCGCATGGCGCGCCGGCGGGCGATTATCCGGCGCTTGCCGGCGGTGGAAAGCCTCGGTGCGGTGACGGTCATCTGCTCGGACAAAACCGGCACCCTGACGCGTAACGAGATGACCGTGCAGCAGGTGTTTACCGCCGGCCATCACTACCGTGTCGATGGTGTGGGTTATAGCCCCCACGGCAGCATCCATGGCGATGACGGCCAGTTGTGCACCCTGGACAGCGCCGACGATTTGCGCGAACTGGCCCGCGCCGGGCTGCTGGCCAACAACGCCAGCCTGTGCCTGAGCGCCGAGCAGTGGTGCATCAGCGGCGACCCGACCGAGGCGGCGTTGCTGACCTTGGCCGGCAAGCTCGGCTTGCAGCAGCCGCTGGAAAGCCAAAACCTGCCGCAGGTCGACGCCATTCCGTTCAGCTCCGAGCGCCGTTGCATGGCCAGCCTGCACCATGACCATGGCGGTCATGGCTTGATCTACCTGGTCGGTGCGCCGGAGCGCTTGCTGGAAGTGTGCAACCGCCAGTGGCGCGCGGGCCGCGACGAACCCTTGAACCTCAAGCATTGGCACGCCACCCTGGAGCAGGGCGCCAGCCAAGGCTTGCGGATGATCGGTCTTGCCCTGCGCACCTTGCCGCAGGCGCTGCACGAACTGAATTACAGCGATATGGAAGGTGATTTCGTCTTGCTCGGCCTGGTCGGCATGCTCGACCCACCGCGCGAGGAGGCCATACGCGCCATCGCCGACTGCCACAGTGCCGGCATCCGTGTGAAGATGATTACCGGTGACCATGCCGCCACCGCCGCCAGCATTGCCGTCAGCCTGGGCCTGGGCGGCGAGCCACCGCTGACCGGTGTCGAACTGGACAGCCTGAGCGACGCCGAACTGGATGCGCGCCTGGCCAATACCCATGTGTTTGCCCGCACCAGTCCGGCGCACAAATTGCGGCTGGTCGAGCGCTTGCAAGCGCTGGGCGAGCGGGTGGCGATGACCGGCGACGGCGTTAACGATGCGCCGGCGCTCAAGCGTGCCGACATCGGCATTGCTATGGGCATTAAGGGCACCGAAGTGGCCAAGGAGGCGGCGCAGATGGTGCTGGCCGACGACAACTTCGCCACCATCAGCCAGGCCGTGGAGGAGGGCCGGGCGGTGTACGACACGCTGAAAAAATCTATCCTGTTTATTCTGCCCACCAATGGCGGCCAGGCGTTGTTGCTGCTGGCGTCGATCGCCTTGGGCCTGACGCTGCCGATCACCCCGCTGCAGATTCTCTGGGTCAACATGATCAGCGCGGTAACCCTGGCCCTGGCGTTGGCCTTTGAACCGGCTGAGGCGGGCCTGATGCGCCGGCCACCGCGCGATCCTCGGGCGCCGTTGCTGAGTGGCGTACTGCTGTGGCGGATTGTCTGGATTGCACTGCTGATGACGGCCGCCAGTCTCGGGCTGTTTATCTACAGCCAGCAACTGGGCTGGAGCCTGGAGGCCAGCCGAACCCTGGCGGTGAACGCCATGGTCGCCTGCGAAATTGGTTATTTATTCAGCAGCCGCAGCCTGGAGGGGCCGGCGCGTTTTGGCTGGCGCGACAACCCGATGGTCTGGGCTATGGTCTTGCTGCTGATCGGCTTGCAACTGGCCTTTAGTCACTGGTCGGCGTTGCAGGGACTGTTTGCTACCGCCGACTTGCCGTGGCTGGCCTGGGGCTGGTGTCTGGGCGTGACGCTGAGCACCTGCGCATTGGTCGAACTGGAAAAATGGCTGCTGCGGCGCTGGCAAACGGCGAGTGCTGCGACTGATATCGTGCAAGAAGAGGAGAACAAGCATGCTTAAAGTGCTGATGGCAACAGATGGTTCGCAGCATGCTGAGCGCGGGGTGGGGCACCTGATTGGCTTGATTGAGCAGGGTGGTTTGTTCAGTGCTGATGCCGAGGTGCACCTGCTTAATGTGCCACTATGCCTGCCCAGCCGTATCACCCGGCATATGGCTGAGCAGGAACTCAGTGACCTCTCCGCTGCGCATAGCACCAGTGCCTGTCAGTCAGCGGTTGAGTTACTCCAGCAAGCAGGCATTGCTTATACCCGGCACACCCGCGTTGGTGCGCCCGGTATGGAAATTGTCGACTGTGCTAACGAGTTGCAGTGCCAGGGCATTGTCATGGGCTCCCATGGAGCCGGTTTGACGTTGGGCGTGTTGCTGGGTTCGGTGGCTAGCGAGGTGAGGCTGGTTAAATAGATCGTCCTGCCTGCAGGTCGCGGTAGCGCTTGACGCCGGTAAATCGTGCGCGGCGTGCCTGATCAAGGGGCCTATTGATTGCCTAAGATGATCGGCCGCGACATGTGCTCGATGTTGCTGAAGATGCTTGCTAAACAGGCCGAGATTACCGACTTGCTTGGCTCTCCAGAGATAACAAAAGTGCACGGTAGTTTGCTGGATCTGGGGCGTTTCTTTGCCTTGTTGGATAAGCCCGACTTAGTCTTCCCGATCGTTACACCCAAGCAGTAACAGCCAATGCGCACTCAGCGAGTGCGCATTGTTAATTTGGTGACTGACGGCGCCAGCCCGCTGAAGCATTGCTTCGGTGGGCTGGCGCCGTTTTTAGTGGTGCGGCAAACAGTCATCCAGCAGCGACCACAGCGCTTGGTTGCGGCTGTTAAAGAAGCTGAAGTGGCCGATGCTTTTTAAGCCATGGCTGTGTGGGTGCACTTCGCGATGTTCGCGTTCGGCGGCGGGGAAGTGCGCGAGCAGGTCGCGCACCGTGGCGGCGGGGGCAAAATCGGTGTCATCGCTAAACGACAACGCAACAATTTTGCCGGCGTAATCACGGTAGCCTTGGGTGTCCAGCTGTGGATCCGAGAATAGATAATCCTTCGATGTGCTCCAGTTACGCCAATCCCTTGCGACCCCTGCGGGTAAGTCGTGGCCGACGCCTAAACGTCCCGGCAGGTAACCGAAACCACGCAGCAGCATTGGAATAATCAGGTACCAAGCACTCAGAAAATACGCCCAATGCTTACGTGGATAGAGTTGCCAAGTACAGGTGCCAGAGGCCAGCAGAATCAGCCGCGGTACCTGTTGCAGGGCAGGGGCTAGGCCGCTGAGATTACCGCCGGAACTATGCCCGAGAACGGTGATCTGCTCCCAAGGCACCTGCAACTCAGCCACCACCGTGCGCAATACCGCATCCAAATCGAGTTGCCCCCAGTCACGCATGCGTGCGTTTTCATGTTTGGCTGGGCCTTGTTGTGAGGCGCCGATACCACGGGCATCCCAGGTCAGCACAGTAAAACCCTGTTTGGCCAAATGGCTGGCGAAGTGCCGATAGAAGGTTTGCGGCACGCCGGTGGCGGAGTTGATCACCAGCACACCGCGGCGGGTTTTAGTCTGATGGAGGAAGAGGCTGGCGCTCAGTTGGCGACCGTCTTTACAGTGGATTTGCATGCTCTGCACCTGCTCATTGCGATGGGGTGCAACTACGTTAAGCTGTGGAGCCTAGTCCACAGTCAAGCACTATGTTGATCGCCGAAGTTGAACGCCTGTCCGGCCTTGGCCGCGACACTATTCGCTATTACGAGCGCATCGGTTTGCTGGCGCCAGCGCCGCGCGCCAGTAATGGTTACCGCGCCTATGAGCCGCATACCTTGGTGGTCTTGGGTTTTATTCGCAGCGCCCAGCAGATCGGTTTCAGCCTCGAGCAAGTGCGCGCCGCCTTGCCGCATCTGCGCCATCCGCCGGAACGCTGTGAGGATTTACTGAGCGCCTTGCGAGCTAAACGTGAGGATATTCTCGAGCAGATTGCCAGTGAACAAGCTCGTTTGCGCCAAGTGGATAAGCTGCTGGCGCGCTGGGGGCCGTTGCCGGAGTAATGCTTGCTAGTGCGCAGGCTGTCGCGGGCTCGGCTGGAGAAACGCCAGTGGCAGGGCGATCAGCAGGCCCACCGCAAGGTTCAGGTAGACCTGCGGATACAGGCCATGGCGCGCTGAAATCAGGCAGTCGAGTGGTAGCCATAGCAGCAGTGCGGCAAAGATCGCCAGCTTGATTAACCTATCGCCGTGGCGGCGATACAGGTACAGCAAGGTGCTGAATAACAGCCCCCAGCTAGCCACAGTTGGGCCAAATAGCTGGATTAAACTTTGCGCCATGCGGCGTGCGGCCGCATCGTCGGCGGCCAGCGTAAATTGGCTCAGTATGCTGTCGAAGTAGGGGTTCAGCAGCGCCGTTTGCGCGCCCAGCGCCAATCCAACCCCGAGCACTATATGGCCGGCGCCGATGGCCTGTAGCCAGAGGTAAAGGTATTTCTGCATGGCTGGCACGGCGCTCACGGTTGATCGAACTGCAGCAGGCTATGCAAGCGCTGGCGCAGTGGCTCAGCGTCGCTAGCCGGGTCAAGGTTCAGGCCAAATTCATGGCCCAGCAGCTCGACCAATTGCGCAGCGGATTCGATGCTTCGCTGTTCCACGCGGCCATCCGGGTAGCGCCGGCTAAAATTTCGATTGCCCAAACTCAGGCGCTCAGCGCCTTGGCTGCGGGCGCACATTAGGCTGTTTAAGAAAATGCTCTGCGGGTGGGTCGAGGTGTACCAACTGCGGGCGATATGGTCGACCCACGTCTGTGGTTGTAAGTCGAACTGGTACATGCAATGCCACTGGCCATTTTGCAGCGCTTGCAGTTGGTACAGCGACTGCTCGGCGCTTGGCGCTTGTAATTGATAGGGACAGTCGCCCAGTCCGGCGCGGCCGTGTAATGGCAGGGCGCAGGGCGGAGTCGGCCCGCCAAAGCCGATGTCGATGATAAAACTACCCTCGTGTAACTCCACCCGCAGCAGCAGGTGCGAGAGCATGCTGGTTGGCGCGTCGCTGGCTAAGCCCCAGCGTACCCGCGCGCCCAACAAGCTGACGTGGTAGCCAAAGCTGAGGAGCAAACGGGCAAACAGCGAATTGATTTCAAAGCAGTAGCCGCCACGACCGCGTTCGACCACCTTGGCGAATACCGCATCAGTGTCGAGTAAAATCGGCCGCTGCAGCAGCACATCAAGGTTCTCAAACGGCACGCGCTCTAGGTGCGCGGCGATCAGGCGGTCGAGGTTGGCGCGATCGGCCTGTTGCGGTGCGTGGCTGTTGATATGGCCTAAGTAGGCCTGCACCTGCTGGGGCGTGAGTGGCAGCATGACGTTGGGCTCAAGGCAATAAAGTCGCGATCTTAGCAGGCTGTTGGCTGCAGGTGCGCCAGTCACGGCGAGTCTAGGGGCGGCCAATGCTGGAGTCGTGTGTGGCTAGCGGTTACTGCTCGTCCTGTAATTGCGGTGCTACCAGTGGCAGATTGAGGGTAAAACAGGCGCCATGTTCGCTTGCGTTGCTGGCGGTAATGCTGCCGCCAAGAATGTCCTGTACCAGGTTGTAGACAATGCTCAGCCCGAGTCCGCTGCCGCCTTGACCTAGGCGAGTGGTGAAAAACGGGTCAAACACCCGACTCAAGTTGGCTGTGGGGATACCGACACCGTCATCGCAAATGCTCAGTTCGACCCTGTCGTCTTGCAGGCTGGCGCTGATGTTGATGTGGCCATGCTCGCGTTCGTCAAAGGCATGCAGCAGCGCGTTGTTGATCAGGTTGGTGATGATCTGCGTCAGCGCACCGGGGTAGCTGTCCATCTGAATATCGGCGGCAATAGTGCAGTGCACGCTATGGCTGGTTTTGCGCAGCGTTGGGCCGAGGGTTAGGACGATTTCGGCAACCGTCTCGCTGAGGGTAAATACGCGGCGCTTCTCGCTGGTTTGATCGACCGCCACCTGTTTAAAACTGGCGACCAGATTGCCGGCTTGTTGCAGGCCTCGCATTAAAATCTCGGCGCCCTCGCGGGTGCTGCTGACAAACTCGTTGAGGCGACTGCGGGTCATGCCTTGGTCCAGAGCGTTGGCAAATTGCTCGGCGTGGTGTTGCAGGGTGCTGGCAACTGTCAGGCTGTTGCCAATCGGGGTGTTGAGTTCGTGGGCGATGCCGGCCACTAACGAGCCGAGCGATGACATTTTTTCGCTGCGGCGCAATTCGTTTTGGGTCACGGTTAGTTGCTCAAGTGCCGTGGAGAGTTCACGGGTGCGGGCCACTACCCGCTGCTCCAAACTGGCGTTTAGGCCGAGGATGTTCTCTTCGTACAGGTGTTTGGCGGTGATGTCGTCATAGGCCAAAATCAGCAGCGACTCGTCGCGTAGTTTGATCACCTTGCCCCAGATCTCACACAAAATATCCTCGTGGCCACCACCGCGCAGCATCCACGCCGTGCAACGGGAGAGTTCGCCGCTGTCTTGCAAGGTGCTGGCTGCTGTTTGTCGGTCTTGTAGCGTGCGCCACATGCCATGGGTGTCGCTGCCCAAGGTATAGGCGCGCTCACGTTTAAACAGACGTACCCAGGCGGCATTTACATCCAAAATGGTTTGCCCATCATCCATGCGTGAAACCGTCATGGCCACCGGGGAGGCGTTGAAGATGGCGGCAAATTTCGCCTGACTTAAACCTAGGGCAATTTCGATGCGTTGGCGCTCAGCCAGTTCGCTTTGCAGTTCGGCGTTTTTTTCTGTGCGCTCGCTCAGTAACGCTGCTAAGTCGCTGCGCATATGTTCGAGACCTTGAGCGAGCTGACCAATTTCGTCATCGCGTTGCCATGTGAGCGGTTGCTCAAGCTCGCCACGGGCCAGACGTTGTGCGCCCTGTTGCAGTTCTTGTAAGGGGCGCATCATGCGTCGGTCGAATAAGCGCCAGATAAAAATAAAGGAAATCGCCACTTGCGCGAATAGCGCCAACGTCAGCTTAAGGAGGTCGTTCCAGCGCTCGCGTTCGATCCGCGCCGTGCTGTATTCAAGGACTAAATGACCAATAGGCTCATCGTTGTAGCGGATCTGCCGCTCCTCGCGAAAGAGGTTGCTGGTGTCGACACTGGCCTGCTGTTGCTGGGCAAAAATATCGCGGTATTCATTGGTGACGGTCACGCTGCTGACGTCGGGGTTGCGCAGCACCGCCTCCATCAGTTGTGTGGCGACCTCTCGGTCGACATTCCAGATGGCCACCGCCATGCCTTGGGCCAACACATCGGCCGATTGCTGCATCGGTGCGCGCACCCGTACAAGCACCTCTTCGGCAAATTTGCTGGTGAGTTGCACATAACCAAGTATCAAGGCGGGCAACAAAATGCCCATTCCAGCACCCAGAAACAGGGTTTTACGCAGTGAGGCTAGACGCACGAAGGCCGGCCAAAAAGGTTTTTTGTCGGTCATCGGCAGGCGGCTATTTGGGCATTAAAGCGGGTCAAAGAATCGTCTTCAGAATGCACGGCCGTATGCCCGAAATAGGCCCGTAAAGGATTGTGTTGAGCTGTCACGATTGTCAGTGCGTACGGGCCAATAGGCTGCTCTTGCAGGGCTGCCGCAATGGCCCTGCGCAGTGGCTCTAGAGCCTGCACGCCAAGCGCGATGCCAAACAGATAAATGGCTAAGCTGGCGGGCAAATAATCCATGCCTACATGCATGTACGGACTCCGTGGTGTGGCCACTGATACACCGGCGCTGCCGCCTTAACGCTGTCAGTCAGCGTTCGACGATGGGCAAAAGACAGCTGATGTGAAAATTGTAGTCAGTTTTTGCTCTCGCGCCGGAGCAGTTATGGAATTGTCGAACAAAGTTGCGCAGTCTTTTTTACTTACGGTTGTAACGCCGACGCGCTGTTGTGCTCTATTCAGGTAAGCAAGCTAGAGCGCTAAGCATGCGCAGTACGATTAGCTACGCTGCAAACGGGCCGGCATACCGCTGGCCTAATAAAGTTTTCTGGAGACGCACCGATGAGCAACCAAACCAACCGTAGTCTTTCTGCCGCCGCCTTAGCTTTGGCACTGGGTGGCGCCCTGACCTTGGCCGTTACGCCAATCACCGCTCAGGCCGCCGATGGCGACAAGTGTTTTGGCGTGGCGATGCAGGGCCAAAACGACTGCGCCGCAGGGGCTGGTACTTCGTGTGCAGGCAGCTCGAAAAAAGACTATCAGGGCAGCGCCTGGAAGTTAGTGCCCAAAGGCAGCTGTGAAAAAACCGCCAGCCCAACCTCGCCAACCGGGTTTGGTCAGCTGGCTGCATTTGTCGAAAAAGCTTAGTTGTCGCTCGGGGCAAGGTTAACCATGCACACCACTTCAACCATTGCCCCTGCGTTTACGACTGCCGCTGCCCGCGCCACGCAACTGCCGGCGCGGGCCGGGATTGGGCTAAAGCCGCAGCATTACCACGAGATTGTCGAGCACACGCCGGATATCGGTTTTTTCGAGGTGCATGCCGAGAATTACATGGTGGCGGGCGGGGCCTTTCATCATTTTCTCGGTTTGATCCGCGAACACTATCCGCTGTCATTGCATGGGGTAGGGCTGTCGATTGGCGGCATTGAGCCGCTTGATGAAGCCCATCTGGATCGCCTCGCGCAGTTGGTGGCGCGTTATCAACCACAGAGTTTCTCTGAACACTTGGCGTGGTCCAGTCACTCCCAGGTGTTTTTTAACGACCTGTTACCGGTGGCCTATGACTCGGCGACATTGGCGCGGGTGTGTGAGCATATCGACCGTGTGCAGAGTCGTTTGCAGCGGCCAATGCTGCTGGAAAACCCCGCCACCTATGTCGAGTTTGCCTGCTCAAACATGGATGAGGCGCAGTTTATCAGCGCCGTGGTGGCGCGCACCGGCTGTGGCTTGCTGCTGGATGTGAACAATGTGTATGTCTCCTGTATTAATCATCAACGTGATGCCTTGGCCTATATCCACGCCTTACCGTTGGCGGCCGTCGGCCAGATTCATCTGGCTGGCTTTGCTGAAGATCAGGATGCGCTGGGTGCGCGTTTGTTGATTGATAGCCATGGTGCGCCGGTCGACCAAGCGGTGTGGGCGTTATATGCCCAAGTGCTGGAGCTGATCGGGCCGCAACCGACCCTGCTCGAACGGGATAACCAAGTGCCAGCGCTAGCGGTGTTGCTGGCCGAAGCCGCGCAAGCCGAGCAATTGCTGCAGCGCTACGCCGGTACGCAAAAGGTGCGCGCATGAATCTACAACAAGACTTTGCCCGTGCCTTACTTGACCCGCAGTTGGCTTGCCCGCCAGGCTTAATTAGCGCCAACGGCAGCGACCCAGCGCTGCGTTTTGCGGTGTATCGCAATAACGTTTTAAGTTCCTTAGTCGATGCGCTGGCCAGCACCTATCCCGTGGTCTGCCAGTTAGTGGGTGAAGCGTTTTTTCGCGCCATGGCGCAACTCTACGTGCAGCAATCCCCACCACGCTCGCCGTTGCTGGTGGACTATGGTGCGGACTTTGCCGACTTCGTGCAAACCTTTGCCCCAGCCGCAAGCCTGCCGTATTTAGCCGACGTGGCGCGCTTGGAGTTGCTGCGGGTTAAGGCCTATCACAGCCGCGACGCAGCCCCTGTGGCTATAGAGCAATTGGCCGCAACCTTGGCGACCCCGGAACACTTGCAAGGCTTAAGGCTGCAGTTGCAGCCCGCCTTGGCGGTGCTGTGCTCGCCCTATGCCGTGGTTTCGCTGTGGGCGGCGCATCAGGGCCAGTTAGACATTGCCACGGTGCAGCCGTTAGTCCCGCAGCAAGCGCTGATTACCCGGGTGCAATGGGCGGTGAACGTGCAGGCGATCAGCCTCGGCTGCGCCAGCTTTATCAGCGCCCTGCAGGAAGATTTAGCCTTTGCCAGTGCGGCGGCTAATGGCTTTGCCGCCGACCCAGACTTTGACCTCAGCGCCAGCCTCGCGCTGCTTATCCAGCAGCAGGCGATCTGCGCCTTGCTGCCCGCCGCAGCGCTTAATTAAGGAACCCTTCATGAACACTCCAGTCACTGCAGCGCAACAGGCATTTCCTGTACGCGCAATCGAACGGCTCATCGAACTGTTTACGGCCATCCCGCATAGCCTGTTAGCCATGTTGGCGCGTTTTTCCATCGCCATGGTGTTTTGGCAGTCGGGGCAAACCAAGGTCGAAGGTTTTGCCATTGACCTTATTTCCGGAACCTTCACGATCGGCATGCCGCGTTTGGCCGACTCAACGGTTTTTCTCTTCAGCAATGAATACAACTTGCCCTTGCTGGCCCCCGAGGTGGCCGCACGCTTGGCGGTATTTGCCGAACACTTCTTCCCGTTGTTACTGGTGTTGGGCTTGGCCACACGTTTCTCAGCCTTGGCGCTGTTGCTGATGACTCTGACCATCCAGTTGTTTGTTTACCCTGATGCTTACCCAACCCACGGCACTTGGGCGGCGGTGCTGCTGTTTATTATGGCGCGCGGGCCGGGAGCGCTTTCACTCGATCAGTTCATCGCCCGCTATTACCGTTAGTACGCCGCGCCGTTATCGGGTGAGCCGCACGCATTAGCGGCGCGCGTATTACCCAAGGGTGCTGTCTGCCGCTTAGTATCTGTTGGATTTTCCCTTTTCAGGTTTTTGCCGCCCCTACATCTAAGCGCTCACCCGAATGTGCCTTGCGCGAAACAACCGCCATCTCTAGTTAATGGCAGCTGGCCAGCAGTCAGCTGTCGTGCGGTTGTGCGCCCAAACCGTGCTCGGCTGTGGCAAACTCTAGTTTTGCCGCAAGCAGCCAATGGCGCCCTGCGACACGCTTAATTTTTTTGCCTGTGACACGCTAAATCACAGGCTTTCGCGCAAATGAGAGTCGCTTAAGCGACCCTGACCAATCCGAGGACAGACCGTGCACAACGTCGTTATCAGTGGCACTGGCTTATATACCCCAACCAATAGCATCAGCAATGAAGAGTTGGTGCAGGCCTTCAATGCCTATGTACAGCAGTTTAATGCTGAAAATGCCGGCGCTATCGAAGCAGGTGAAGTGCAGGCCTTAACCGAGTCCAGCGCCGCCTTTATCGAAAAAGCCTCAGGGATTAAAAGCCGCTTCGTGATGGATAAAACCGGGATTCTCGACCCGCAGCGCATGACCCCGCGCATCCCCGAACGCAGTAATGATGAACAGTCGATTCTCTGTCAGATGGGTGTTGGCGCCGCATTGGATGCCTTAGCCCGTGCCGGTAAAACCGCCGCCGATGTCGATATGGTCATCGTTGCCTGCTCCAACCTGCAGCGCGCCTATCCGGCTATTTCTATCGAGATCCAAGCGGCGCTAGGCATTAAGGGCTTCGGCTACGACATGAATGTGGCCTGCTCATCGGCCACCTTCGGTCTGCAGGCGGCGACTAACTGCGTGCAGTTGGGCCAAGCCCGCGCGGTGCTGGTGATCAGTCCGGAAATTTGTACCGGCCACTTGAATTTCCGTGACCGCGACAGTCACTTCATTTTCGGCGACGCTGCCACCGCCATCTTGGTTGAACGCGCAGATCTCGCCACCTCCAAACATCAGTTCGAGATTGTCGGTACCAAGCTGATTACCCAGTTTTCCAACAATATCCGCAACAACGCCGGTTTTCTTAATCGCACCGCCGAAGAGGGCATCGGCGCGCCGGATAAACTCTTCGTGCAGGAAGGCCGCAAGGTGTTTCGCGATGTCTGCCCAATGGTCGCCGAGCTAATCGCCGCCCATCTGCAAGAAAATCAGCTGAATGTCAGCGACGTTAAGCGCTTCTGGCTGCACCAGGCCAACCTCAATATGAACCTACTGATTACCCGTAAGTTGCTCGGGCGCGACGCCGAGCCGAGCGAGGCACCGGTGATTCTCGATACCTACGCCAACACCAGCTCAGCCGGCTCGGTGATCGCCCTGCACAAGTATCAGGATGATCTGCCAAGCGGTGCTTTGGGCGTGCTTAGTTCGTTTGGCGCGGGGTATTCGATTGGTAGCGTGATTTTGCGTAAACGCTAATGAGTGCGCTCGATGACGCGCAATTGCTGCCGCGTCTATTGGCCGGTGAGCAAAAAGCCTTTCGTGAGTTGGTGGCGGCCTATCAGAGCGCGATGATGGCCGTGGCCTACGCCATTGTCGGCCGCCGTTATGCCGATGAAGTGGTGCAAGACGCCTGGCTGGCGGTGGTGCGCAACCTTGCTAAGTTTGAGGGCCGTTCGAGTCTGAAAACCTGGTTGCTGACCATTACCGCCAACACCGCTAAAGCCTGCCTGCGGCAAAAGCGTCGCGTGGTGCAGTTGGCTGAACTGGATGCGCCGCACGGTAGCGTCGGTGACGAGCGTTTTAGCAGCGATGGGCATTGGTTGAATGCGCCGCAACCGTGGCACGAGGACACCCCTGAGGCGCTACTGAGTGCCAGCGAGTTGCGTGAGTGTTTGGATAAAACCCTCAGCAGCCTGTCCGAGTTGCAAAACAGCGTCTTGCTGCTGCGCGAACGCCAGGGTTTAGAGTTGGAAGCAATTTGTAATCTTTTAGACATCTCGCTCTCTAATGTTCGAGTGCTTTTGCATCGGGCGCGGCTGAAGGTTTTCGCCACCCTAGAACATTTTGAGGAGACCGGACAATGTTGAAATGTGTAGAAATCGTCGCGGTAACCAGTGATTACCTAGATGGGCAATTACGCTTCTCGGACGGCCTGTCGGTGCGCACGCACTTGGCTATCTGCCGTAATTGTCGGCGCTTCGTTCGGCAAATGCGCTTAACCCTGCGGGTGGTGCAACAAATGCCTGAGCCGGAAGTGGCCGAGTTGGATGCAGTGGCTTTACAGTTGGCGCAAGCGGCTAAAAACCACGTTAATCCAGTTACGCCGCAGTAAATCGCCCCTCGAACGTGGACACTCAATGGCGCTATTCCAGGCTGTGTGAAAACTACTGCGCTCGGTTATGCGGCGTTAAAAACAGGCTCAAAATGCTCATTTACAGCTCGTAAACTGCGCTTTTTTGCCTGTTTTTGCCTTGCCTAACCTTCGCTCGCCACGTTTTCACACAGCCTGATTCGCGCTATTTTTTTCGCCAAAAACTTACTGGGTTACGCTCTTAAGGCTGAGTTGTGTTCGCCAAGCACCGCCTGCTGAGGGCCGTACTCACTCAGTGGAGGTTAAGTTTTTGCTTATAGTTCAAATGCTTAAGAAAGTTCCGCTGTCACAAAAGCTTCATGCGTTAGCCACTGAGCTGAAATAACCCCCCGGCAAGATTCCCTTACACAAAAGAGCCAAGACGCTCTGGTGTTTCTTAAGACCAATAGGGGAATTCTGGATGATTCGTAAGCACTTCGCCGGTTTTGTCGCCAGCGCCTTGGCACTGGCCGTTTCGGCCCAGGCTTTCGCCGGTACCGTAACTACAGACGGCACTGACATCATGATCAAGACCAAAGGTGGTCTGGAAGTTTCGACTACCGACAAGCAGTACAGCTTTAAGCTCGGTGGCCGTATCCAGGCTGACTTCGACCAGTTCGATGGCCTTTACACCAATAATAATAGCGCCGCCAACGAAGCCTACTTCCGTCGTGCTCAGTTAGAGGTGGGTGGTAATTACCAAGACTGGCGCTATCAAATGAACGTCGACTTTGGTGATAAAAACGGTAGCAAGACCAAGTACGACGAAGTCACCATTACTTACACCGGCTTTGCGCCGATCAACATCAAAGTTGGTCGTTTTGACCCAGATTACAGCTTGGAAAAAGCCACTAGCTCCAAGTGGGTTACCGCCATTGAGCGTTCTTCGGTACTCGACCTAGCTTCGTGGACCACCGATAGCGAAGAGGGCCTGGGTATTCAGGTTAACGGCACTACCGCCGGCATGTTCTACGGTTCGACTAGTTTTCAACAACAAGATCCGACCACTGATGGCAACGCGCTCGAAAGCAAAAGCGGCAAAGATGTAAATAGCTTCTTCGCTCGCGGTGTATTTGCACCGATCGTCAGTGAAACCCAGGTGCTGCATTTTGGTCTTGACTATGCCGAGCGTAGCTATGGCAGCGGCGGTGTATTCACCGGCACTATCGATACGCGTTTAGGTGTGCGTGGTGTTTCTGAAAACACCGTTAACTCGAAAAAAATCGTGCTGGGTAAATCTGACGCCTTGGGCTTTGATGACGACAAGGTGCTCGGTCTTGAGTTCGCTTACATGTACGGCCCAATGTCGGTGCAGAGCGAATACCTGAAGCGCGATTTGAGCGGCACCGGTAGCAATGGTGATCGTGAAGCCACCGGTTACAACGCACAATTGGCTTACACCCTGACCGGTGAATCGCGTGTCTACAAGTTGGACGGCGGCAAGTTTGATTCTATCAAGCCAGCTAACAAAGCTATCGGTGCTTGGGAACTGTTTTACCGCTACGACAACCTCACGGTTGAGGATGACCTGAACCTAGGTGTTGCCGGCATTGACGAAACCACCGGTAAGGTTCACACCATGGGCGTTAACTGGTATGCCAATGAAGCTGTGAAGCTGTCATTGAACTACCTGATGAGCAGCTCAGATACCGATACCGTTAAGTTGCAAGGTCGCGCCAAAGATGCCACTGACGACGACGGCAAAGCCATCGCGTTGCGCGCTCAGTACGTGTTCTAAAATCGCTTAAACATTGCTGCTCCTTCTTAGCCCCGCCTTGTGCGGGGCTTTTTTTCGGCCGCAGAAAACCCCAGACTGACGCATGCCAATTATTACCCTCGAACGCTTAAGTGATTTGCCTGCGCCGCTCTGGGATGCCTTAGTGCCGCCGGCCCAGCCTTTTTTGCAGCATGGCTTTCTCAGTGCGCTGGAAGACAGTGGCAGTGTTTGCCCGGCCACCGGCTGGACGCCTGTGCATCGGCTGCTGACGGATGCCCAAGGCACACCCTTGGCCGCCTTGCCGCTGTACCTGAAGAACCACTCGTACGGCGAATATGTGTTCGACATGGCCTGGGCCGAGGCCTGTGAGCGTGCCGGCATTAATTACTACCCCAAACTACTCACGGCGGTGCCCTTTAGCCCGGTCAGTGGCCCGCGCCTGCTCGGTGATGCCGAGGCCGGTGGGCAATTGCTGGATGCCTTGTTGATCGAGATGCAGCAGCAGGGCTGCTCTGGCATGCATGTGAACTTCACCGACCCTGCCGCCGAGGCTATTTTGCACGGGCGTGAGGGCTGGTTGCAGCGGTTGGGTTGCCAGTTTCATTGGTTTAACCGTGGCTATGGCGATTTTGCCGACTTTCTTGCCGCGCTGGCTTCGCGCAAACGCAAGCAGTTGCGTAAAGAACGTGAGCAAGTCGCCGGGCAGGGCATCGAGTTTGAATGGCGCGAAGGCCAGCAAATGACAGAGCAAGAGTGGGATTTTGTGTATGCCTGTTACGCCAATACCTATCGCGTGCGCGGCCGCCAGCCGTATCTGACCCGTGCGTTTTTTAGTTTGTTGGCGCAGCGTATGCCGCACAACATTCGCGTGGTGCTGGCGCGGCAAGGTGCGCGGCCAGTGGCTATGGCCTTTAGTTTGCTGGCGGGCGACAGTCTGTATGGCCGTTATTGGGGCTGCTTGGGCGACTTTGATCGGCTGCATTTTGAGACGTGTTTTTATCAGGGCATCGATTACGCCATTCGCCACGGCTTGCAGCGCTTCGATGCCGGTGCTCAAGGTGAGCACAAACTGATCCGTGGTTTTGAACCGGTGTTGACGCACTCATGGCACTACCTGACGCACCCAGGTTTGCGCGCGGCAGTGGCCGAGTTTCTCCAGCAAGAGCAGCTCGGCGTGCGCGCCTATGCCGAACAGGCGCGGTTGTTGTTGCCCTACCGGCAGGGCTAGTGCGCGGCCGGTGCGGCGGCAGGATTTTTATCGATCTGTAATCTGTTGGTCATGCTGTTGTCACGAAACTCAGGCAACTTTATCCGCCTATGTTCTCTAAAGCCGGAGTTGCTGATTCTATGAAATCGTTCGTTATCAAACCCTTGTCGATTGCCTTGCTCGCTGCCGCTATGGCCGTTGGCAGTGTGCACGCCGTTGCAGCAACCGCCGCTCAATCGGCAGAAATGGCGCTGAATAACAATGATTGGTATCAGGTCTGGACTGAAAACCAAGCGGTGGTGTTCGATGACCGCGCGGTATTTACCGAATACCTGAAAACCGGCAAAGCGCCGGTACTGAAAAACCTAGGCACTAAAGACTATGCCGGGCGCGATATCGTGTTGGGCCTGCGCGCTGAAGATGCAGGCAAAGACGTGAATACCCTTGCGGCCAAGCGTTTTCTGGATGTGAATTTGCCGCCAAGCAGTGAATTTTATGGGGAGATTCGTGAAGACAACAAGATCTTCATCTTCCAGCGTTATGGCGACATGATCGACGTGATGAAATTGGGCGATCCGATTTTTAAGTACGTCGAGTTGGGTGGCGGGCCGAATGGCGAGCGTCTGGTGTATTCCTTGGCCAAGGAAGAGAAAAAGCCTGAGAAGCTGATCACCAAGTTCAAGAGCCTCA
>JBILAR010000028.1:0-33171 GCA_044354115.1 Pseudomonas sp.
GTGGCCAACCGAATTATTTCCCAGCAACAGGTAGAAGACGCTTTTCAGGCCCTGACCACCCTGACCAATCGCGATTACCGCTCAGTGGATGGCATGCGTCACAGCCTACCGATTTTGCCGCCAACCCCGAGCGATGCTAAGGCCTGGGTCGACACCGCCTCGCAGCAAAACTTGCGCTTGCTGTCGAGTAACTTCGGCGTCGATGCCGCCGGTGAAGCCTTGCGCCAAAGCAAGTCGGGCCATGCACCAACCCTGGCGGCCGTGGCCAGCTATGGCAAGGGCGACAATGACAACTTTGGCTTTGCCAACACCACCGGCGCGCCAGGCCACTACAGCGGCGATGTTGAGCAGAGCACTATTGGCCTCAAACTCAGCGTGCCGATTTACAGCGGCGGCCTGACCAGCTCACAAGTGCGCCAGTCGGTCGAGCGCCTCAATCAAAGCGAACAATCACGCGAAGAACTGCGCCGCCAAGTGGTGCAATCCACTCGCAATCTGTACCGCGCCGTGACCTCAGACGTACAGCAGATACAAGCGCGTAAGCAATCGGTCATATCCAACCAAAGCTCGCTGGAAGCCACCCAAATTGGCCAACAAGTGGGTACCCGTAACGTGGTCGACGTGCTCAACGCACAGCGTGCACTGTATGCCGCCGTGCGTAATTACAACGACTCGCGCTACAACTACATCCTCAACAACCTCAGCCTCAAGCAAGCCGCCGGCACCCTCAGCCCGGCCGACCTAAGCGCGCTAGCGACCTTCTTAAACAAAAACTACAACCCGGACAAAGACTTCCTGCCGCCTGACTTGGCCACAGCCGCCGAAGCGCAACTGCGTGGCAATCCGAACTACTGATAATCCGCAGCCAATAAGAAACCCGCCGAGTGCGGGTTTTTTATTGGCTGCAGTTATGCATTGAAACGTCTGGGCCAGTGAGGTTATGCCTGGGGCGCGGTAATTCGTAGGGTGGGTTAGCGGCGCGCGCGGTGGTTGCTTGCATCACCGCGCAAACTGGGCGCCGCGTAACCCACCATGCGGTTTGCCGGTCGAGCGCCATGGTGGGTTACGTGGCGCACACATTGCGCAGTTGAATTTAAAACCCGGTCCTGCGCCACTAACCCACCCTACAAAAGCTGCGTGCAAGACGTAACGGCTACCGACCTTTAAAACTAGGCAAATGCTGTTAGTGCTGCAGCAACCCCTGCACCCCAGCGAGCAAGCGCTGCAGCGCGCCCTGATTGGCTTTCACCACGGCCAATCCGGCGGTGGCCATCGCTTCGGCGTGCGCCGGTTGCTGCCATAAATCATCGAGCGCCGCCGCCAAGGCCGGTGCATCGGCAATCTCTTGCAGGGCGCCGGCAGCACGCAGCAGGTTGGCGATTTCGGTGAAGTTAAACAGGTGCGGGCCGCTGAGTACCGGCACGCCAAGCGCCGCCGGCTCGAGTAAATTGTGCCCGCCATTGGCGACTAGGCTGCCACCGACCAAGGCGGCATCGGCCAAGGCATACAAAAATAACAACTCGCCCATGGTGTCGCCGAGCAACACCTGAGTAGTGGCCTCCGGCGCTTGCGCCAAGGAACGCCGGCGGGTGCTAAAACCCTGTTTTTGGCACAATTCAAACACACTGGCGAAACGTTCGGGATGACGCGGTACCAGAATCATCAGTGCCTGTGGCTGTTGCGCCAATAACTGCCGGTGCGCCGCCAAGACGATTTCATCCTCGCCGGCATGGGTGCTGGCGGCGATCCATACGGGGCGCTGGCTGGCCTGCCAGTCGGAACGCAGCGCGCGGGCACGCGGCAATAACTGCGGATCCAACTGCAGATCGAACTTGATCGAGCCGGTTACCGTGACGCATTCGGGCCGTGCGCCGAGCTCGCGAAAGCGCTGCGCCTCAAGCTCGGTTTGCGCGGCGATCAAGCTCAGCTCGCCGAGCATCGGTGCGGTCAACTTGGCAAAGCGCGCATAGCCACGGGCCGAACGCTCGGACAGCCGCGCATTGGCCAGCACCACCGGCACCCCGCGCTTGGCGCATTGATGAATGTGATTGGGCCACAGTTCGGTTTCCATAATTACCGCCAACTTGGGCTGCAAGCGGCGAATGAAACGCGACGCCGCCCACGGCAGGTCGTAAGGCAGATAGCAGTGCTGCACCCGATGGGCGAATTCGCCCTGGCAAAACAGCGCCTGAATCCGCTCGGAGCCGGTCGGGGTCATGCAGGTGATGGTGATCGGCAGCTCTGGATAGCGTTTGAGCAGCTCGCGCACCAGCGGCGCGGCGGCGATGCTTTCGCCCACCGACACCGCATGCAACCAGATGCCACCGGGCTGCAACGCCGGCAGGCCAAGGGCGAAACGCTCGCCGAGGCGCTGCCGATAGGCCGGCGCTTGCCAGCTGCGCCAAATAATCCGCAGTGCCAACAACGGCAAACCGAGATGAAACAACAGGCTGTAGAGGAGTCTATTCATACGCGCAGTTTACTGGGTTAGCCGCGCAGATGAAGCCCCGCCGGCGAAGCACCTCAACCAAGCGCCTGCAAATGTTCGCGCAAGCATTCGGCCAGGCAACGCGCCGCCGGGCCGAGCGGTTCGTCGCGCCGCCAGACCAACTCCACCACCAAGGGCGGCGGCGTCCAGTCGCTGACCAGCTCGCAGAGGTGCTGTTGGTACACCGGGTAGTGCAACACATGGCGCGGCAACCAGGCCCAGCCGAGGTTACGCATGAGTAATTCGGCCATCGAATAGAAACTGTCGGCGCGCCACAGCGCCGGGCTGATTTGCTCGCCGCCGGGATAGTGACTGGCGTGCGGTGCCATCAGCAGTTGCCGATGGCGGGCCAGCTCGCGGCTATCGATATGCTTAACCGTGGCCAGCGGATGACCGATACCGCAGACCGTGAGCATTTCGATGCTGCCTAAGCGTTGTCGCTCCAGCGCTTGCGGGATGCGCTCGTGTTGAAACAACAAGCCCAAATCGGCACGCCGCTCCAGCAGCATGCGCGCCACCTCGCCTTGCGCGCCGCTGGCCAACTGCACCTCCAGCAGTGGGAACTGCCGGGCCAGGGTTTCCAGGCTGTCGTGTACCGGGCGAAAGGGTACGGCTTCGTCTTGGGCTAGACGCAAGGTCGCTTCCTCGCCACGCAGCAAGCCTTGGGCGCGTGCTTCGAGGCGCTGGCACTGGCGCAAAATCTCCCGCGCATCCTCCAGCAACACCGCGCCGGCAGCCGTTAGGCGTGGCTGGCGACCGCTGCTGCGCTCGAACAAGGGCATGCCCAAATCGGCTTCAAACAGCGCGATCGCGGTACTCACCGCCGACTGCGCACGCTTCAACTGACGCGCCACGGCGGAGAAGGACTGGCCTTCGGCGATCCGCACAAACAGGCTTAATTGCTCAAGACTCCAACGCACAACCCATCTCCAATGCAGATTGCTATCAACTTTACCTCATCTGCAGAGCGCTTAGAATCAGCCGACATTTACCGGAGCAACTTGCATGTCTGGATACCTGTTTCTCGGCATCGCCATCGCCGCCGAAGTTATCGCCACCACCTCAATGAAAGCCCTCGACGGTTTTAATAAGCCCCTGCCGCTGCTGTTGGTGGTGGTCGGTTACGGCTTGTCGCTGTGGCTGCTGTCATTGGTGGTGAAAACCATCCCGATCGGCATCGCCTATGCGGTGTGGGCGGGCCTGGGGATTGTCATGGTGAGCATTGCCGCGCTGTTTATCTATGAGCAAAAACTCGATCTACCGGCCATCCTCGGCATGAGCATGATTGTCGCCGGCGTGGTGGTGATTCAGCTGTTTTCCAGCACCGCTGGGCATTGAGCCGCGCCCGCTCAGGGCCCATCTGTGGCGTGACGGGTAGCGCTGCGCGCCACCGATCCTACGCGGCTGCCTCGGATAACCGAGCGCAGTAGCTTTCGCGCTGCCTGTATACTGCCGGCCTGTTTTCCCGAACTAGGCAGCGCGTATGACTCAGGCCCTTTCTACTGACGTTTTGATCGTTGGCGGCGGTATCGCCGGCCTCTGGCTGCACGCGCGCTTGCGTCAACAAGGCTTTACCAGCCTGCTGGTGGAGAACGCCAGCCTCGGCGGCGGCCAGAGCGTGAAATCCCAAGGGATCATCCATGGCGGCGCCAAGTACGCGCTGCACGGCGCGTTAAGCGGTGCCTCGGAGGCGATTGCCGATATGCCCCGCCGTTGGCGCGAAGCCTTGAGCGGCGCGGGCGAGCTGGATTTGCGCGGCGTGCGTCTGCTGTCCGATGCGCATTACCTATGGTCGCCCGGAACCCTAACCGGCAATCTCGCCAGCTTTTTTGCCAGTAAGGCGGTGCGTGGCCGGGTCGATCAGGTTAAGGGCGAGCAACTGCCGCCAGCGCTGCAACATCCCAAATTCAAGGGCAAGGTTTATCGCCTGGCCGAACTGGTGCTGGATGTGCCGAGCCTGATTGCCCGCTTGGCGGAACTGGCCGGCGACAGCTTGCTGGCCGCTACACAGATCGCGCCGCTGCACGACAACGGCGAACTGGCCGGGCTGCTGATTGATGGCCGTGAGGTGCGCGCCCAACGCATCGTACTGAGCGCCGGTGCCGGCAATGCCGAGTTACTCGCCAGCCTCGATATTCAGCAACCGGCGCAACAACTGCGGCCGCTGCACATGGTGCTGGCCAAAGGCCCGGCGCTTAAGCCGCTGTATGCCCATTGTTTGGGCGGCGGGCCTAAGCCGCGCGTCACGGTCACCACTCATCCGGCCGCCGATGGCCAGTGGGTATGGTATTTGGGTGGCGACTTGGCCGAAGCCGAGGGCGTGGCCCGCGACGAAGCCGGGCAAATCCGCGCCGCGCAAAAGGAATTGGCCGACCTGCTGCCGTGGCTCGATCAGTCCGCCAGCCAGTGGGCGACGCTGCGGGTCAGCCGCGCCGAGCCTGCACAATCGGGGTTGTTGCGCCCAGACAACGCCTTTCTCGCCGAACAGGGCCGTTTGCTGGTCGGTTGGCCGACCAAACTGGCACTAACACCAGACTTTGCCGACCGCGTGCTGGCGGCGCTCAAACGCGACAACATCCTGCCGGGCCAACATGCGCCGCTGCCCGAGTTACCGCGCCCGCCTCTCGCTCGCGCGCCTTGGGATGAGTTGCTGCCATGAGCGTGATTGCCAACCCACACGACAGCCTGCACGACCTGCACCGCCCCCTTGGCAGCACCGGCCTGATGGTTTCGCCACTCGGGCTGGGCACGGTGAAACTGGGTCGCGATCAAGGGGTGAAATACCCTAACGGCTTTACCATCCCGGATGACGCCGCCGCCCGCGCCCTGCTCGCGCAAGCCCGTGAGCTGGGCATCAACCTGATCGACACGGCACCGGCTTATGGCGTCAGCGAGGAGCGGCTCGGCCCGCTGTTGCGCGGGCAAAGGCACGACTGGGTGATAGTCACTAAGGTCGGCGAGGAGTACCTCGATGGCCAGTCGCATTTTGATTTTTCCCCTGCCCACACGCGCTTATCGGTGGAGCGCAGTTTGCGCCGGCTAGAGACTGAACAAATCGACTTGGTACTGGTGCACTCCAACGGCGATGACCTAGCTATCCTGCAACACAGCGGCGTCTACGCGACCCTCGCCGAACTCAAGCGCGAAGGCAAAATCGGCGGCTTCGGCCTGTCCGGCAAAACCGTCAAAGGCGGCCTGCTGGCGCTGGAGCAAAGCGACTGCGCGATGGTCACTTACAACCTCAACGAGCAAGGCGAAAAGCCGGTGCTCGATTACGCGGCCCAGCACGGCAAAGCCATCTTGGTGAAAAAAGCCTTAGCCAGCGGCCATGCCTGTTTAGCCCCAGATGTTGACCCGGTGCGCGCCAGCTTTGAGTTACTGTTTAGCCATCCGGGTGTCTGTAGCGCGATTATTGGCACCATCAATCCCGCGCATTTAGCCCATAACGTTGCCACCGCTGCTGCGGTTATTCGTAGCTTTGCCGCCCGCCATTGACCGGAGCCTTCCATGCCGCAGACCCTCGCCCGCAAGCATCCCGAAAATTTCAAGACGCTGGCCCTGCATGTCGAAGCCAGTGCCCATCAGCTGTGTTATCAGGGCGTCGGCCAGCCGCTGAATTTCAGTCAAATGCAGGCGCGGCGCAAACCCTTGGTAATCGCCGACAGCCAGCACTTCACTGCCGAGCTGGCCAATCTGGGGGTTTCGGTGCGCCTGACCCTGCATCTGGATGGTCGCGATTACTGGGTGGTGGTGCGCCAACAACGCGAAGACCGTGGCGACAGCGTGCTCAAGCTGATTTCCGGTTACGTGCCGGCCCACGAACTGAACCTGCCGCTGCTCACCGCTCTGCAAGAGCTGGCCGAGGAGTGTTTGGTGGAGAGCGAGGCCGGCTGGCTCGGCGGCCGCTTTGCCCAGACCTGGCTAGCCACCCCCTATGCGGGCAGCCTGCCATACGTCGATGAGCCGCATTTTGAGCTGCACGCCCAAGTCGGCTCCACCCATCCAGTGCTGTGCGCCGGCTTGCCCCTGCTGGAGCGGCCGAGCGCCTACGTGCACCTGCCCACCGCCTCCCTGCAACTGATTTACAACCTGCGCCTTGAGCTACCCAGCCTGGCCCGCGACCTCAGCCTGCTGCATGCCGACGAACAGTTTGATGGCCATGAACTCATCACCCGCCTAGACCGCCAGCAGCCGGATCTGTATCTGATCGCACTGAGTAAAGAGCGCGCCAGTGGCGAGTTGTACACCTTGCAACAAGGCCAACTGCAACGCGCCAGCAGCGACAACCTGTGGCTGTCCGAGGCGTTCGCCGAGCGCGACGGCTGGCTGATCGACGCGGAACGCATTAGCTGGGACGACTGGCTCAAACAGCAGCGCAGTTAACCTCTCTATCGGCCGCGTATTCAGCCCAAAAGTACAGCTAGCTGTAGTCTTTAAAATGTCAAACAAGCGTTTTATGCTCGCATTGCAAAAAAACAAGACCTAGTTTGCTGATACGGGCTTAAGGCCCGCTGCAGTTCAGTAACGCCAAGAACGCAGCAGCGCAATGTGCGCTATCGAGGTTAACTATGTTGGCAATGCCGAGCATCCGCACTACCGTCTCCGCTTTACTGCTAGCAAGCAGCGTTTGCAGTTTGCCCGCATGGGCTGAGTCACGCTGCACCGACACGAAAAAAAACGGCTTAAAACCAGCCACCGTCAGTTGCACCTATGAGCAAACTGAAATTGATTCCGGCTCAGTCGGCAAACGCCAAGTAATCTACCAAACGCCACTCGGCACACCGCCTGCCGAAGGCTGGCCGGTCGTAGTGATTTATCAAGGCTCGTTTTTTCCGCTGAAAAACTTCACCTACAACAGCCTTATGCCGTTTGGTGGTTACTACCAAGGCAAGGTAATCCAAACCCTACTCGATCATGGCTACGCGGTAATCGCGCCTAGTGCTTTGGCAGATCTATTCTGGCAAACCAACATCCCGCCTTTTGATCTGGCTTACGAGCAAAGCAACGATTTCACCTTCCTCAATAATGTTTTGCAAGCCATGCAGCAAGGACGCTTTGGCACGCTCAATAAACAGCGCCAATACGCTACCGGAATTTCCAGTGGCGGCTATAACACCAGCCGGATGGCGGTGTCATTTCAGGGGCAATTCAAGGCACTGGTCATTCAATCAGGTTCCTATGCCAACTGTGGCGGGCCCTTGTGCGTAGTGCCGAAAAAACTACCCGCCGACCACCCGCCAACCTACTTCCTGCAGGGCTTTATTGACCCGATAGTGCCGTGGTGGACGGCCGAGATGTATCACAAGCGCCTAGCTGAGCAAGGCATTGAGACCGGGATGTACACCGATAAACTCGGTGGCCATGAGTGGTTCCCAGCCTCCCCAGAGAAAGTTCTCGAATGGTTTAACCGCCATCCTTGATCGCGCTCTGCCCTCCCCGCAGCGGAGCCACTACAAAGGATTGCTGGCCCCGGACACCGCCTAGGCAACCTGCTAGATAGCTAGCGGCGAGCCTAGGCACCTTTATTTCAACTCGCTAGAACTCTTACCCAGCAAGCGCCGGGCGACTATCAGCAGTTGAATCTGTTGGGTGCCCTCGAAGATGTCGAGAATCTTCGAATCTCGCGCCCACTTCTCCAGCAGCTCATCCTCGCCATAACCTAGCGCCCCCGCCAGCTCGACGCATTTCAGGGTCATCTGGTTAGCCATGCGCCCGGCCTTGGCCTTGGCAATCGAAGCCTCCTTGGAATTGGGCAGCTTGTTGTCGGCCATCCACGCGGCCTTCATGGTCAACAGCCGCGCCGCTTCCCATTCCGCCTCCAGCCGATAGAGGGTCGCCTCGGCATGGGTGACGGAAAACAGCGGCTTGCTGTAGTCCAACTTGCAGTGCTTTTTCAGCAACTCGCGGGTGCGATCCAGCGCCGCCTTGGCCACGCCTATGGCCATGCCGGCGACCAACGGCCGGGTGTTGTCGAAGGTTTCCATCACCCCGGCAAAACCCTTCTGCACGTCGATTTCCGGGTTGCCGAGCAAGTTGGCGGCCGGCACCCGGCAATCGACAAAGCTGATGGCGGCGGTGTCGGAGGCCTTGATGCCGAGCTTCTTCTCCAGCCGAGTAACGCTCATGCCCGGCGTGCCCTGTTCGACCACGAAAGACTTGATCGCCGCCCGCCCGAGGGCTTTGTCTAGGGTGGCCCAAACCACCACCGAATCGGCGCGCTCGCCGGAGGTGACGAAAATTTTCTCGCCATTCAACACATAATCATCGCCATCTTTAGTCGCGGTAGTGCGAATTGCCGCCGAGTCCGAGCCGCAGCCCGGTTCGGTAATCGCCATCGCCGACCAAGTGCCATTGAAGCGCTGCAACTGCTCATCGTTGGCCACCGCGGCAATCGCCGCGTTACCCAAGCCCTGCCGGGGCATGGCCAGCAGTAAGCCGACATCGCCCCAACACAGCTCCATCACCCCAAGCAGGGCCGAGAGGTTGCCGCCATTTTTGTTGCCCGCCGCCTGCTCGACAGACGCGCCACGCTTGCTCGCCGAGGTGGCGCCAATAGCGTCCGGCGAGCCAGCATTCATGCCATCTAACAAGGCCGCCAGCAGGTCCAGTTCTTGCGGATAGGCATGCTCGGCCTTGTCGTATTTACGCGAGATCGGCCGAAAATAATGGACCGCCACTTGATGAGCTTGAGTGACCAGGCCACGGAATTTATTTGGAGTTTCCAGATTCATCGGTGTCGCTCCCTTAAAGCTGTAGGCCGCCGGCCATGATCGCCACGCCGCGCAAATCGCGGTACCAGCGCTCCACCGGGTGTTCTTTGGTAAAGCCATGACCACCGAGCAACTGCACCGCATCGGTGCCGATTTGCATGGCCTTCTCCGCGCACAGCAAGCGCGCCAGATAAGCCTCGCGCTGGAACGGCAAACCTTGCTCGGCGCGCGCGCAGGCGCGCCAGACCATCAGGCGCATGGCGTCCACCTCAATCGCCATGTCGGCGACCATAAAAGCCACGCCTTGGCGATGGCTGATCGGCTCACCAAAGGCCAAGCGCTCATTGCAGTAAGGGATCACATAGTCCAGCGCCGCTTGCGCGGTGCCGACCGCCAGCGCGCACCAGGCTAGGGCAGCATGATCAAGGAAATTTTGGTAGTTGAAGTGCTCGGCAGCCAGACGATTCTCGGCTGGCACCTTGACGTTTTTCAGCACAATCCGCGCCGTAGCGCTGGCCTTTAAACCCATAGCCGGCTCGGCCCGGCGCTGAATGCCGGCACTGCTGGCATCCAGCAGAAACAAGCCCGGGCCTTGTTTGGTCTGCGCCGCCACTATTAATTGCTCGGCCTCGAGGCCACGCAACACCAAGCATTTTTCGCCGTTCAGCACATAGTGCGCGCCCTTACGTTTGGCCCGGGTGGTGAGGCGCAGCGGGTCGAACATCACCGTCGGTTCATTCACCGCAATCACCGTCAGCGGCGCGGCCTGTTCGCCGACGAAGGCCGGCAACCAGCGCGCCTGTTGCTCGGCGCTGGCCCAGCGGCGGATGCAGTTGGCCGCCGACAGCGGCACCAGCAAGGCCGCCGCCAAGGACAAATCGCCCTTAGCCAACGCCTCGGCAATTAAGGCATTGCTCAGGGTGGTACGCTCGCCGGCCATGCCGCCGTGCTGCTCGCTGACGCCATAAAACGTCAGCCCGAGTTCTTGCGCCTGATTGAGCAAAGCGGCCGGCACTGCGGCATTTGCGTCGGCGTCATGGGCGGCCGGGCGCAGCACTTCTTGCGCAAAGCTGCCGAGCATTTCGACCAACATCTGCTGCTCGTCGCTCAGGGCCAGATCGAACAAGGCATCTGGGTCCAGCGGACGCGGGCTGCGGGCAACTTTAGTCGCGCGCGTCGCCGCCAGCCGAAAGCTCGCCCGGCTGCCACGAAAGATGAGTTTTTCCAACGGTTGGCGCAACTTCAGCCGCGCGGGCCAATCGGCCTGCGCCAAGCGATTAAGGGCCGCCAATGCGCGGCCTTGTACGTCGAGTTTCATCGGTAGCGGCTCACTGCAAGATCAAGGTGAGTCGATCATGCACCGCCACCACCGCGCCGCCTATGACTGCGTCGACAGCCCACGGCGGCAGCTTAGTCAGTCAGGCAAGCCGCTGATGGCTCAGGAACCTTCGTGGACTTTCTCGACTACTGGCGCTATAGCCCATGCGGGCTATGAGCACTGGCTTGGCGATCAAGAACCTTCGCGGATTTTCTCAACGATCGCGGTGGTCGAGCTGTTTGCCACCAGCCCCAGCACACGCACTTCCCCACCATAGGCGCGGACGATATCGCCGCCGACCACACCTTCGATGCCGTAGTCGCCACCCTTGACCAGCACGTCGGGCTTAACCGCGCGAATCAGGTTCTCCGGAGTGTCTTCGCTAAAGCTCACCACCCAATCCACCGCGCCCAAACCGGCCAGCACGGCCATGCGCCGCTCCACCGAGTTAATCGGCCGGCCGGGGCCTTTCAGGCGGCTGACCGAGGCGTCGGCGTTTACCGCCAGCACCAGCCGATCACCTTGCGCGCGGGCTTGTTCCAAATAGCTGACATGACCGGCGTGCAGGATGTCGAAGCAGCCATTGGTGAAGACGATTTTCTCGCCATGGGCACGGGCATCACTGATGCTGCAGAGCAACTGTTCAAGGCTCAATATGCCGCGCTCGGAGCCTTGCTCGCGCTGCACGGCGCGGCGCAGCTCGGGGGCGCTAATAGCGGCGGTGCCGAGTTTGCCCACCACAATACCGGCCGCCAAATTAGCCAAGGCCACGGCTTGTGGCAGCTCTTCACCGGCGGCCAAACTGGCGGCCAAGGTGGAGATTACCGTGTCGCCGGCACCGGTCACGTCAAACACTTCGCGGGCACGGGCCGGCAGGTGCAGGGCCGGGTGCTCTGGGCGCAACAGGGTCATGCCGTGTTCGCCACGGGTCACCAACAGCGCGCCCAGCTCAAGCTCGTGCATAAGCTTGGCGCCCTTGGCGACCAGCTCGGCTTCATCGGCGCAGGCACCGACGATCGACTCGAACTCATGCAGGTTCGGCGTGATCAGGCTGGCACCGCGATAGATGGAGAAATCCTTACCCTTGGGGTCGGCCAATACCGCAATGCCGCGCGCCTTAGCCGCTTGCAACAAGACTTGATGGTTTTGCAGTGCGCCCTTGCCGTAGTCCGACAGCACCAGCACCTTGACCCCGGCGAGCAAGCGCTCGACCTCGCTGGCAATCGCGGCGGCATCGGTGTTGAACGGCTGCTCGAAATCCATCCGCAATAATTGCTGATGACGACTAATGACCCGCAGTTTGACAATGGTCGGCTGGTTGGCGATTTGCTGAAAATGCGCCGTAACCCCAGCTGCTGCCAAGCTGTTGCTTAGGCTGGTGGCGGCTTCATCAATACCGGTCACGCCGACCAATAGCGCCGGCGCACCGAGGGCGGCAATGTTTAGCGCGACGTTGGCAGCACCACCGGGACGGTCTTCAATTTGCTCAACCTTAACCACCGGCACCGGCGCTTCCGGTGAGATGCGCGAGGTGCCGCCATGCCAATAACGGTCGAGCATGACATCACCAACCACTAACACGGCGGCCTGATCGAAACGGGGCATGGACAACTTCATGGCGACTCCAGCGTGAGGCATGTGGGTGCAGCAAAAAAGGCGCGCAGCATAACATGGGCTATAGCGCGAGCTGACGCGGGCCCTAGCCAGTGCCGCTTGCGCGGTTCTGGCTAGGGCATGGGCAAAACCTAAGGGGCTTCGCTTACAGCAGTTAGCTCATCGACCTCGGCAAACTGGCGCGAGTGCAAGCGGTGGTAATAGCCGCCCTGCGCCAACAACTCGGCGTGACTGCCGCGCTCGACGATGCGGCCCTGATCCATGACCAAAATTAAATCGGCTTTCTCGATGGTGCTCAGGCGGTGCGCGATCACCAGCGTGGTGCGACCGTCCATGACCTTATCCAGCGCGGCCTGAATATGCTGCTCAGACTCGGTGTCCAAGGCCGACGTGGCTTCGTCGAGAATCAACACCGGAGCGTTTTTCAGCAGCGCCCGGGCAATCGCCAAACGCTGGCGCTGGCCACCGGAAAGCAGCACACCGTTCTCGCCAACTAGGGTCTGATACGACTGCGGCATCTTCACAATAAATTCGTCAGCGTAAGCATCAGCCGCCGCAGCTTGCACGGCGGCGAGCGGGGCACCGGCTAAATCACCATAGGCAATGTTATTGCTGACGCTGTCATTAAACAGCGTCACCTGCTGCGTCACCAGGGCGATGTGACGGCGCAGATTGTGTAAGCGGTAGGCCTCGACAGCCACGCCATCGAGCAAAATCTGCCCGTGCTCATGCTGATAAAAACGCGGCACTAAGTTGGCTAATGTCGACTTGCCGCTGCCCGAGCGACCGACCAGCGCAACCATTTGCCCCGGCTCGGCGACAAAGCTGATGTCGTGCAACACCGGCTGTTCGGTGCCCGGATACGTGAAGCTGAGGTTGCGCACTTCCAAGCGCCCGCTCACGCGCTCAAGTTCGACAGTGCCGTTGTCGACCTCCGAGGGCTCGTCCAACTGCTCAAAAATACTCTCGGCACCGGCCACACCCTTCTGGATGTTGGAACTCACTTCCGAGAGTTGGCGAATCGGTTTAGGCAGCAAACCGGCCATGGTGATATAGGCCACCAAGTCACCGGCCGAGGCGTCACCGCGCAGCAGCAAGACCAAAAACATCACCAGCGCCAAGGCGCTATAGGTCACCAACTGCAGGGTTGGCGTATACACCGCGCCGGTTTTGACCATGCGCAATTGTTTGTCGGTATTGCTCTGGCTGGCAGCTAAAAAACGCGTTTCCTCGTAGCGCTCGCCACCAAAACTGCGCACCACTCGATAGCCCTGAATGGTCTCAGAAGCCACGTGGGTAACATCGCCCATGGCCACTTGGATTTTCTTGCTTTGCTTGCGAAATTTTTTGCTGGTGCTGCTGACCATCAAGCCAATCAGCGGCAAGATTCCGACCATTACCAAGGTTAGTTTCCAGTTCATCCACAGCAGGGCGGCGAACAAGAACACCACGGTCATGCCTTCGCGAATCACCACTTTTATCGCGTCGGTGGCCGCACTGGTGACCATGGTGACGTTAAAGGTAATACGCGAAATCAGGTGGCCTGAGCTATTGCTGTCAAAATAGCGATTGGGCAGCACCAGCAATTTATTAAACAGCACCACCCGCAGGTCATGCACCAGCCCCAGCGACACCCGGGCGAGAAAAAAGTTACCCAAAAAGGAGCCGACACCCTGCCAAATTGCGATCAATACAATTAACAAGGGCACCGCTTGCAGCAGGGGTAAATCGGGAATGAAGTCATTCGGTGGAAACAGGCTAGCGCTAGGGTTATTCAACCCGTCGACAAAGTACTTAAGAATGTACGCCAGCATCGGCTGGGTTGAAGCAAAGATCAAAAAGCCGAGGATACTCAGCAGAAACAAACCAATATAAGGCCGCACATAGCTGAGCAAACGCAGGTAGATCGTCAGCGTGGAAGAGGCTTGAGGCTCAGGGCTGCTCATGGGAATCCGCACATAAATTTGGATGGCGATAATATCACAAGGCCTTTTACCTGCGCGGCAGCCGCGTTCGGCTTGCTTGTTGGGCGTTTTTAGCGGCGTAGTCGGGTAAGATGGCCGGCATTAATTTGAGGAGCCGGCATGCAAGCACTTGATCACAACGCCTATTTGGCTCTGCGCGAAGGCGCGCAGGTGCTGGAAGCCGATGGCTTTGGCGACAAGGTGCTGCGCTTGCGCAATGGCAACTTCCTTAAATTGTTTCGGCGCAAACGGCTGCTGACTTCGGCGGCGTTATTCCCCTACGCGCAACGTTTTGCCGACAACGCCCGCGCGCTGCAGCAACGCGCCATTCCCTGCCCGCAGGTTATCGCCGTGTACCAGCTCAAGAGCATCCAGCGCGATGCGGTGTACTACGCCCCACTCGAAGGGCAAACCCTGCGCCAACTATTCGACAGCCCAGAGCGGGCGGCCAGCTTACGCGTGCAACTGGGCGAATTTGTCGCGCAACTGCATGCGCGTGGTGTGTACTTTCGCTCACTGCACTTGGGCAATATCGTGCTGACCCCGGACCACAGCTTGGGCCTGATCGACATCGCCGACCTTAAATGCCAGCGCCGCGCCTTAAGCGTGGGCAAACGGCTGCGCAATTTTCAGCATATGCTGCGCTATAGCCAGGATCGGCAATGGTTGTTGGGTGATAACTCCAGTGAGTTTCTCCAGTCATATTTATCCAGCAGTGGTTTAAAAATGAATCTGGCAAGCTTGCAGCAACGGCTAATAAGTACCCAAAACGCTACCTAATGAGCAACTTTACGCCCGTGAAAACCCCTCACTCGTTAAGTAAAAAACTCTCTGCTTGGCTTGTTCGTTATAGCCGGCCGGCCACTTGGCTAGCCGCTATTCGCGCCAAGAATGCCCCCTCGAACGATGAACCGACGCAACTGACTGAAACGCTTAAAGAGCGTTTAAGCCGCACATGGAAGCGTTGGCGCGGCAAACCGAAAATCCCACGCTTTTACCGGGCCCAACTGCGCTTCCGTCAGCGTTATCCACATTATCAGGTGGGCTTGGGCACCTACGGTATGCCAGTGGTTAGCGATTGGAATGAAGGCACCACATTACGCATCGGTAGTTATTGCTCGATTGCTGAGAACGTGCAGATTTTTCTAGGTGGTCAACACCGAACGGATTGGGTTAGCACTTACCCATTTCCTGCGTTTTTGCCGCAAGCAAAACACATTAAAAACTTTGGCAGTAGCCGGGGCGATGTTGTGGTCGGCAGTGACGTATGGCTATGTACTAATTGCACCATTCTCTCTGGCGTTACTATCGGTCATGGCGCTGTGATTGCCAGTGGCGCCGTTATAACTCGTGATGTTGCGCCCTATGCCGTGATGGTGGGCAATCCGGCTGAGCAAGTACGCTGGCGCTTCGATGAGCAAACCCGGGCGGCGTTACTGGAAAGCGCTTGGTGGGAGTGGCCCGAAAGCGAAATTCGACAGATTGTCGATTTGCTCTGCAGCAATGACTTGAGCGCCTTTATTGCGTATGCGCGCTCACGCTCTATGAACGGCTAATATCTGGCCCTTAGCTGTTGAGGGTGAGCCGAGAACCGTCGGCGCCTATGCGAGAAGCTAACATCTGTGTGGCAATCCGAAAAAAGCTACGTGCCTCAACGCTTTTCTGGCAGGCACAGACGGATTAGCCCGCGCAGCGTTTTACGCGACCAAGCCGACAGCGGAATACTTTTTAGCAGTTCACGGGCGAGCACTTGGTCGGTCTTGGCGGTTTTAAGAAACATGCTGTTAAGGAAGCGTTGGCGTGCTTGATTATAGAGCGGGTGATCGGCAAACAAGGCATAGCTACGCAATACGTTGTCGATCATAAAGCGGTGATTTCTGAAGGTGTTGCTGGGGTGAATGCGGTACTGCGCCACGACTTGTGGCAGGCAGTCGATAGAGTAGCCGGCGTGGGTGATTTTCAGCCATATCTGCAGGTCTTCTAGTCGAATCGTCGGATCGAACCCCCCGGCTTGCTGCAATGCGTCTTTTCTCAGCAGCATGCTCGCCGCCGGTGGAAAAGGCACTCGATCAAGGAGGATGTCGGCAAAGTCCAAGCGCCGAAAGAGTGTGCGTTTACCGCTAGACGCCGCAACTATGTGGCCGTTTGCGTCGATTAACTGAATGTCGCCAGCACAAATCCCCACGCTTGGTTTATCCAGCAGGTATTCGACCTGCTGGCGGAGCCGATCAGGCAACATCACATCGTCCGAGCCGAACGGTGCTATTAAGCTGCCTTGCGCACGGGCAATGGCCTCGTTGAGCGTTTTCGACAAACCCTGATTGGCTTGCGCAACAAAATTGAAATTATGGCTGGCTAGCAGCCGTTTAATCACAGCCACGCTGTCGTCGGTTGAACCATCATCAATTACCAGCAATTCAATATTGCCGTAGGTTTGTGCCAAGACACTGGTAATTGATTGCTCTATATAAGCCGCATGGTTATAGCAGGCGATGATTACCGTGACCAAAGGCATGTTCTGCATCATCAACAACAAACCTCGCCACGCATTTGCGTATTTATTTTTAGATTAAACAACATACGCCGATCACTCACCGATAATCAGCACGCTGTCTTTCTTGCGATTGGCAAACCGTGCTAGTACGCGCCGCTGGTTTTTATCTAACCAAGCCTGCAACCAAGCTTCATCGGCTTCAGCTTCAATCAAAAAGTAACGGTATTTAACTGCCGCTCCAGGGCTCATTGCCTGGTCACGGCTCAGCGCTTGTTCGGGATAACCACGGCCAGCGTAATAGGCCATCCGCGAATCGTCGTAATACACCGGCGCATCAGCTTCGATATGTTGCGCGACCCAAGCCCCAGCCGCCACATAGTGGGTTTTCTTCGCCCCTAAAGAAATCACATTGCTGAGCATCACCAGCAATGCAATCGCCACCAAGGCCTTAGTTAAGCGGGGAAAGTGCTCGGCAAAAATCATTACGCCGATCGTCACCAGCGGCACAACCAGTAAGTTAAGAAAGCTTACATAGCGTGAGTTGATAAATTGTTGCTGCACAAAAAACATCATCAATACGCCGGCATAGAGTAACGCTGCCCAAGCAAAGGGGCAGAACTCAAGCCAATAATGTTTAAACGCCCGCCAACTGCCGCGATACATAAATGGCAGCGCAAAGGGGCCGAATAACTTAATAAACGCCAACAACAGGGTCACCAGCAGACCAAAGAAAATTATCTGCCCGGCATCATCTTTAGAGTATTTATTGATTAATGTGCCGGCAAATTGCTCCGACAACTGTCGAAATGCACCGAACAGTTTGCGCGGGTCAACCAGGTCGAAATAATACTGCACCCGCGACAGCGATATCTCGCCGTACAGCAACAGAAACACCACGGCCAAACTGGCGCCCAGCAAGGGCAGCGCATTGAGTTGCAATAGCCCTAAGCATCCGGCCCGGGTGCGTGCTTGTGGCAGTTGCCAGAGCGCCAAAGCAGGGATTAGCAACAAAGCCTCGAGACGAAACAGCGCCGCCAGCAGCACTGCCAGCGACACCAGCGCCGCGCGACACCAGCCGCCACGTACCTGCCAGCGTAATGCCAACCAAAGGGCCAGCAGGCAGAAAAACCAGAAGCCAAATTCGCGCAAGATGTCATTGCGAAACTGATTGAGCGCCGGCATTGCCAAGACGATCAAACACGCCCAATAACCGGCAGCCGGCAGCCGTTGCTGTACGCAAGCAACCACTAGGGCACAGGTGCCGGCCATAAACAGCGCACACCAAAGGTAGGCGCAGGTTTCAATGGCTAGCCCGGTCAACCAATGACTGGCGCCCAGCAACACCGAGAACCAAGGCCAATTGAAGCGTTGGTACGCCGCCGCAACCCCGTAATCGAGGAAGGTTTGCCCGATATCGAGGTAAAACGCCGCATCGCGATTAACCGTAACCGCGCCGAGCACAGCTATCCAAGACAACAGCAAGCTGCCTATGAAGGCTAACTGCACGGGTGATAAACGCTGTAGTTGCTTGAAAATCCCTTGCATAACCTTCCTCGTTAAAAACTCAATACGCCGGCTTCCGGCCATTACAGATAGATGCGCAAGGCTTTTTTCAGATAGCTCCAACGCAACGCCTGCCATAGGTTCAAGCCCAGTGCATGCCAATAAAAGCGTTGGGCGCTAGAGCGGTCGCCATCCAGCAGGGCGGTACGAAACAAGGATAAATAGCGCTGCGCCTCATAGCGTTTGCGCAGCGGCTGGCACTCGGCCGGCAAGCTGGCGAAAACTTCACGCAACACGCCTTGCGCAACAGCTTCTTCGTCGTCGCGGTTATGCCGCAGACTATCGGCATGCTTGTGAATGCGCGCCAGCGGCTGCTGGGTCAGGGCCACCGGGGCGCTGACCAATAAGTAGGCGAACACGGCAATATCTTCGCCTTTGCGCAGCGTTTCTGGATACGGACGCTGCAGCAATAGGTCGCGGCGAAACAGCGTGCAGCAGTGGGAGATACTAATGCCCTTTTCCAGCAGATAACGCCTTACCAGTTGCAAGGCACTGCCGTTAGCCGGTGTCGGCAGACGCAAGCGTTCGCGCCCGTCGGCATGCACGGAAATATAGGCACCTAAAATCAGCCCCGCTTGCGGATTGCTGGCGACCACCTCGCGCAGCGTATCCAGCGCCTTGGGCAGCAATTCATCATCGGCATCCAGCAGCAAGGCGTAGCGCCCGCGAGCCAGGCGGATGCCATGATTGCGCGCGGCGGCCGCGCCGGCATTCGCTTGATGCACAACCTGCAGTTGCGGATGGCGCACCTGATACGTAGCCAGCACCTCGGCGCTGTTATCCCGCGAGCCGTCGTTGATCACCAGCAGCTCAATATCCTCCGCCCACTGCGCGAGCACCGAATCCAGTGCCCGCGGCAGCAAATGGGCGTAGTTGTACGCCGGAATGATGACGCTGATCAGTACATCAGATGGCGTCGTCATAGCGGCTCAGGCCGTCCTTGACCACCAAAATATCCTGCATGATCAAGTACTCCAAGTCTGAGCCGAAGAACATGTCTAAGGCGTCGGTCGGTGAGCAGATCATCGCTTCGCCACGGCGGTTCAGTGAGGTGTTGAGTGACACGCCGTTGCCGGTGAGTTTCTCCAGCTCGAGCATCATGTCGTAGTAACGCGGGTTGTATTCGCGCTTGAGCACCTGGGCGCGCGAGGTGCCGTCTTCGTGCACGACTTCGCCGACCCGTTGCTTCCACTCATCATTCACCTCGAAGGTGAAGGTCATAAACGGGCTCGGGTGATCGACTTTGAACATCTGCGGCGCGACTGTGTCGAGCATCGACGGGCAGAAAGGCCTCCAGCGCTCGCGAAATTTGATCTGCGCGTTAATCCGATCGGCCACGCCCGGTACGCTTGGGCAGCCGATGATCGAACGCCCGCCGAGCGCCCGTGGACCGAACTCCATGCGGCCCTGGAACCAGGCCACCGGATTGCCGGCGACCATGATCTCGGCGATGCGCTGCGGCATGTTGTCGATCTGCGTCCACTGCGGCTTATGCGCGTGGCTGGCGCAGGCGGCGATTACGTCTTCGTTGCTGTACTCAGGGCCGAGATAGACGTGCTCCATCTTCTCCACCGGCACGCCACGCTTGTGCGAGATAAAGGCCGCCGCGCCGACGGCAGTGCCGGCGTCACCCGAGGCCGGCTGCACGAACAGTTCTTTGACTTCCGGACGGGCGATGATCTTTTGGTTGAGCTTAACGTTCAGCGCGCAGCCGCCGGCGAACACCAGTTTGCCGGTTTCTTTAAGGATGTCGCCGAGGTAGTAATCCATCATCTCTAGCGCCAGTTTCTCGAACAGCGCTTGCATGCTGGCGGCGTAGTGGATGTAAGGGTCGTCAGCGATATCGCCTTCGCGCTTCGGCCCCAGCCACTCGATTAATTTAGGTGTGAAGTAAAAACCCTTGCCCTTCTCTTTATAGCGACGCAGGCCGATCACGTTGGCGTACTCGGTGTTGATCACCAACTCGCCGTTTTCAAACTTGGCCAGACGGGAGAAATCGTACTTGCTGGCATCGCCGTAGGGCGCCATGCCCATGACTTTGAACTCACCATCGAGCATCTCGAAACCGAGGAACTCGGTGATCGCGCCGTACAGGCCGCCGAGCGAGTCTGGATCGAAGAATTCCTTGATCTTGTGGATCTTGCCGTTCTCGCCGTAGCCGAAGAAGGTAGTGGCGTACTCGCCCTTGCCGTCGATGCCGAGAATCGCGGTTTTTTCTTTAAAACCCGAGCAATGATAAGCACTGGCGGCGTGGGCCAGGTGGTGCTCGACCGCCTCGATCTTGACCTTTTTCAGGTCGAAACCCAGTTGCTCCAGGCACCAGTTGATTTTGGTGCGGTAGCGCTTATAGCGGCGGTTGCCCATCAGGATCGCATCGAGGGCGCGATCCGGGGCGTACCAGTAGCGCTTGGCATAGTGCCAGCGGGCCTTGTCGAAGATGCTGATCGGTGCGAAGGGAATCGCCACCACATCCACATCGCTCGGTTTGATCCCGGCCTGCTCTAAACAGAACTTGGCCGACTCGTAAGGCATGCGGTGCTTGGCATGCTTGTCGCGCACGAAGCGCTCTTCTTCCACTGCTGCAACCAGTTTGCCGTCGATGTACAGGGCCGCAGACGGGTCATGGCTCAAAGCGCCGGACAGGCCGAGAATGATCAATGCCACAGGGTTTAGCCTCTTTCAGGGCAGGTGCCGGGCACCTGCGGTAAACGTTGGTCGAGCAACTGGTGCAAGGCTGAATCAGCCGGCCAGTTACGCAGAAATCGTGCTCGGTCGCGGGCATAGGCACGCTTAAAACTACTATCGCCAGTGTGTTGGCGCATGCTGTCTAAATCAATCAAGGCCCAGCGACTACCGTCCCAGAGCAGGTTAGTGCCCTTAAGGTCGCCATGGCTGATACGCTCGCGCAGCAGCCCGGCAAATAAGTTGTCCACCGCCTGTAACTCGTTTGCCGGCAGCGCATCGGCCGGCGAGGCGGCATCGACGTAGGGGCGAAAGCGGCTGATTATATCTTGTCCGCCGAGATAATCGGTAACCAGGTAGGCACGTGCGCGCAGCCAGCACCAGCGCCGCTCCAGCACGGCCAAAGGTCGCGCCGTGGCAAGGCCTAATAATTCCAGCCGATGCCCCTCACGCCAACTGTGCCAGGCCCGGCTCGGCCGCCAGAAACGCCTTAACCAATGCCCTACGCCCTTGATGTTGTAACGCTTGAGCAGCAGCGTCTGGCCCTGCCATTCGACACGCGCCACCGTGGCCGCGCCGCCGTCTTTTAATCGATGGGCTTGGGCCATGACGGTATCTGGCGCGGCCAGTAATGCCTGCAGTTCGGCGGCGGCTTCGCGGCGCACCACCTGTAAGCCAAAAGCGCCGATCTTGGCGCTGAACAGGCTGCAGTCACGGCCAATTTTTTTCAGATAATCACGCAACCGCCAGCGCCGCACCTTGGCCACTTCCTTGAGGAGCAACTGCACTTGCAGGGCGTGCTCGCTGTTGGCCAGCAGGTAATGCACCAGCAGTTGTTCCAGCTCGGCTTCTGGCATCCACGGCAACTGAGCGAACAGCACGCCTAAGTTGGCCAGCACTTTATCCGCGGACAATGGCTGCCCCGGCGTTTGCGCCAACACGCCACCACCATCGATCAGCCACAGTTGGCCGTTATGTTGCAGCAGGTTGTCTAAGTGCAAGTCGGCTTGCCAGAGGCCTTGGCGATGCAGCTGCGCGACACAGACCAAGGCGGCGGCCAGCAACGCCTCGTGCGCGGCGCTCAGCCGGTCGTCGGCACCCAGCTCGCGCCAGGCCTGCGCCAAGCTTTGCGAACCCTCTAAATAGTCAAACAGCAGCCAGCCACCTTGACCCTCTTGAAGCCCGCAGGCGAGCAATTGCGGGGTTTTCAGGCCGTGCTCGGCGAGCAACTTGGCACCCTCATGCTCGCGCTGAAAATGCCGCGCCGCATGACTGCCCACCAATAACTTGGCCAGCACCTTGCGCCCGCGCCATTGCGCCACGCCGACGTAGCGCTGACCGGGCAACACCCGCAGTAAACTGAGCAAGGTCAAGGTGGACGTGCCGGCGGCATCGTCCAGCTGCACCTGCAGTGGCAAGGCCGGAGCACGACCGGCGCGAGTCAACTCACTGAGTTTCATCGGCGCTCCTGCTTGTTCTGTTGCCGCGCATCCAAGCGTTGCCGCCAACCGGGTACGTCGCCGGCTGTGGCAACGTAGGCCAGCAATAACTGACCGACCTCATCCTCACTCCAATTGCCCGCACGGCGTAATAGCGGTTCGAGGTCTTTAATCCGGTCACGCTGACCCAACCACAGCGAGCGCGTCTTCTCGAGGTCGATTAACTGCGCACTGAAGCCACTAGCCTCTTCGCGCAGAAAAATATGTTTGGGGTAGAAACAGCCATGCACCTGTTTGGCATCGTGCAAGCGCCGAGCGAGCTGGCCGCAGGCTTGCAAAATGGCCAGCCGTTGCGCGGGCGGATGTTCGTCCCAGCGCTGCAACCAGTGTTCCAAGTCTTGCCAGCCATCCAGCGCACGCGTCAGCAAGATCGCGCAGCGCTTGCCGGCGATTTTCCGTTGGGCAAAAAAAGCCGCCTGCAAGGCCGGAATACCCAGCTGTTGATAGCGCTGAATATTGCGCATTTCACGGGCAAAGGTTGGCTCACCAAAGGGGTGGCGCAGGCTGCGCGTCAGGTAATTGCTCTGGCGTTTGAGGTAATAGGCGTGCTCGCCCAGCTGCAAACGTGCCACCGAACTGTAACCGCCGCGCGCCGTGTTGGGCGCATCCACCGCCACCAGTTCAAGCGCCCACAGGGCATCGAAGTTAACCAATTGGTGGGCGGCCAAAATGGCCCGGTCTTCGGCGGCGATAAAGTCGCTCATTCGCGGCCCTCAAAAAAATCTAGGATCTTGCCCACGCGTATTTTATCGGCACTATTGAGCCGCGCGCGGCGGCAATACTGCAAATAAAAGCGCAAGCGTTGGGTGCGCGACAGTTGCAATTTGGCGACTTTATCTAGGCAGGCCAAATCTTTCACAATGCGATAACTAAGCACCGGCCCCCACCAAAAACTACCCGATGGACAGTCGATAAAAAACAGCTCTGCCCGAGCATTCACCAGTAAGTTGCGCCACTTCAAATCGTTATGGGTGAAGTGCTGGTCATGCAGGGCTCGCGTCGCTAGCGCCAATTGTTGACTGATGGCATCGACCCACTGGCGGTCCGCCAGGCGCGGATCGTTGCGCAGCGCCAACGCCGCCAAGTCCTCGGTGCCTTGCAACTCACGGGTAATCAATGCACCACGAACAAAGGCACCCAGCTTGCGTTCCAAGCCATAGGCCGCGATCACTGGGGTGGCGACCCCCCATTTGTCGAAGTGCTTGAGGTTCTGCCACTCGGCCTTGACCCGCGGCCGGCCCACATAGCGGCGCAAACCTTTGCCTGCACCCCAGTAACGTTTGACGTAATAGCGCACGCCCGCCCGCTCAACGCGGATCACCTCGGACAAGGGATCGCGGGTAATGGGTTCACCTTGCAGGGCGAACACCGCCTCTAGGCTGCCGAAATCGGCGGCCAAGGCACTGAACTCGGCGGCCAGGGTCCAGCCCGCCATCAGAGCGCCCCGCCATAGCGCAGCTTGCGCGCATAGAGTTTTGCCGCCATAGCCTCTAAGCGCCGGAGCAAAGGCGCCTCATCGCGCAGCACTTGGCGCAAGTTGGGCAGGCCTTGCGCCTCGGCGAAATAGGCCTGAACAAAGCGCAATTTATCGCGACGGGTCAGACCGATATCCATAATCGAGAAATACAGCGCGGCCAGATCTTTGTCGCGCCAGCGCCGTGGTACGGCGCTGCGCACTTGGCTGCGGTGCAGGTCGATCAACGACAGTTTGAAGTCTTCGGCGGTAACCGGCTTATCGGTGTGCAGCAAGAAGTGGCAGATATAGCAGTCGCGGTGATTGACCCCAGCGCGGTGCATGCGGCCGGTCATCTTCGCCACTTCGGCGATCAGCGCGTGCTTGAGCTTGGCCGGCGGCGGCTGCTTGACCCAATCGATAGTGAAGTCTTCTAGGCTGACGGTGGGGGCCAGTTCTTCGGTGACGATAAACGAATGCTGCGTGGCCGGATTAGCCCCGCGCGCGCCAAAGGCCACGGCCGTCATGCTCGGCACGCCGACCTCACGCAGGCGCTGGATGGCGATTAACTCTTGCTCGGCGCCGAGCACCGGCAACTTGGCGCTGAGCAGATTCTTGATGATCTCGCCCCAGCCGATGCCACGGTGAATCTTCACAAAATAACCGCGCCCCTCGACCTCGGTGCGCAGCGTACGGCGGCCTTCCAATTCGCGATAGACCACACCCTGTAAGGCCTCGACGGCGGCGAAAGGGTCTTGGCCCTGCCACAGGGTTTTGAACGGCTCACTCAAATTCAACTTCATGACCGCTCCAGCAAAATCACATCGGCCGCGTGTTGCGGCATGGAATACAGGTCAGCGGTGGCGGCAAACGCCAAGCCATTCGCCCCCCACGCGGCGCGTGCGGACTCATCGCTGAGCATCGCCGCCAGCTGCTGGTTGAGTTGCGTCTGCGCGAACGGTTCACTCAATACCCGGCCACAATCGGCCTCGGCAATGTAATGGGCGTAGCCACAGACGGCACTGACCAGCACCGGCAAACCGGCCACCAGGGCTTCGAGCAGCACGGTGCCAGTGTTTTCGTTATAGGCCGGATGAATCAATAAATCGGCGCCCAGCAAGAACCGTGGAATATCGCTGCGGCCTTTGAGAATGCTGACCTGATCAGACACGCCTAACGCCTTGGCCTGCAGCTTGAACGTGGACGGGTCGTCCTGACCGATGGCGATTAACCGGGTGCGCTGCTTGAGTGCCGGCGGTAAGGCAGCCAGCGCCTTGAGGCTGCGGTCCAAACCTTTAGTCTTAAAGCCCGAGCCGATCTGCACCAGCAGCAAATCAGCCTCGCCTAAGTTGAATTCGCGGCGAAACTCGGCGCGAATCTCACTGGCATTGGCCGGCGCGCGGCGGTCTTGAGTAATGCCCGGCGGCAGCAGATGGAAGCGCTCGGTCTGAGTGGCGTAATGTTTGACGAACAGCGGCTGCTGCACCTCGGAAATCATCAGAATCTCAGTCTTCGACTCAGGGGCAAACACCGCTCGCTCGTAGTCGGCGAAATGCTTATAGCGGCCCCAGCGGCGATAAAGACTATTACGCAGGTTTTGCGCTTTATCCTCAAAGCAACCGTCGGCGGCGTAGTACACATCCAGCCCCGGCATCTTGTTAAAACCTATCACCCGATCGACCGGCCGCTTGGCCAAATCGAGCTTAATCCACGCCGTCAGCTTCTCGTTACGGCGGTGATTGAACAGCGCCTTGACCGGCACCACCACCACCTCGAAACCGGCCGGTACTTCACCTTCCCAGATCGGCGTATACACGCGAATGCCGTGGCCGCGTTGCTGGCACTCCAGCGCGATACGCATAAAGTCGCGCTGCAGGCCGCCGTAAGGGAAGTATTTATACAGAATAAAGGCCAACTGCATTAACGGCTCTCCGGCGCCAACAGCAGCGCCTCTAACTGATTAGCCACATACGGCGGCGACAAGCGGGTGAAGCACAGCGGCGACTCGCGCGACAGATCAAACTGCGTCTGCTCGGCGGCGGTCGGTTGATAGGCGCAGGTTTTCTTCATGCAGGGCGCACAGGCAAAGTTGCTGGCCAGATGCACCTGCGAGCGCCCGTAAGCGCCGGTAAATCCCGGATTAGTCGGCCCATATAACGACAGGCTTGGCACATCCAAGGCGGCAGCCAAATGCCCGAGGCCGGTGTCCACCGCCACGCAGGCGCGAGCGCCGGCCACGACTTTGGCCACCCCGGCCAGATTCAACTTCGGCAACACCGTCACATGTTCTAGACCTTGCGCCAAGCGCTCGGCGCGCGCCTGTTCCTCGGCATTACCCCACGGCAGCTGGACCGCCTGCCCTTGGCTATTCAGGCGTTCGGCCAGTTCCCGCCAATAGGCTTCGGCCCAATGCTTGGTCGCCCAGGTGGTGCCATGCAGGAACAGCACGTAGGGCGCGGCGACCGCATCACCCGCCAAGCGCGCACGACTCAGGCCGTAATCACCGACGCCCGCCGGCAGCGGATAGCCGAGTGCTTGGGCGAACAACTGGCGCACGCGCTCCACCGCATGTTGACCCCAAGCCACCGCTTGCGGACGATCGTAGAAGCGGCTGGCCAGCGGTTCGCGGGCGGATTGGCGATCCAAACCGGCCACCGGGGCTTTAGCGTAGCGGGTCAGCAAGGCGCTTTTCAGCAAGCCCTGAGCGTCGATTACTAGGTCGTAATCGGTGCTTTGCAAACGCTGTTTAAACGCCGCCCACTCGCCACTGCGCACCGTCTGCCAGAGGTTCTTGCGCCAACGCCGCAGCGCCACTGGGATGACCTGGGAAACGGCCGGATGCCAAAGCGGAATCTCGGCAAAGCCCTCTTCCACCACCCAGTCAAACTGAATGCCGGGGATCGCTCGCGCCGCATCGGTTAGCGCCGGCAGCGTGTGAATCACATCGCCCAACGAGGAGGTTTTGATTAGCAATACCCGCAAAACTATTGCACCTCAACCGGGTCGCTAACTAAGCGCTCCAGCGCCTCCATGACTGGACGCGGCTTGAGTTGACGCAGGCAGTCGTAGTGGCCGAAGCGGCAAGTGCGCTCGAAACACGGGCTGCACTCAATCCCAAGCCGCACAATTTCAACCTGATCGGCCAAGGGCGGGGTGAACTGCGGCGAAGTTGAGCCGTACACCGCCACCAGCGGCCGGTTCAGCGCGGCCGCTACGTGCATCAAACCGGAATCATTGGCCACCACCGCAGTGGCGCAGGACATTAAGTCGATGGCTTCGGCCAGCGAGGTAGCGCCAGACAGGTTCACGCACTCTTCGCGCAGACCCGGAATCAGGCGCATGCGAATGTCCTCACCGCCGGGATGATCGTTCTGCGAACCAAACAACCAAACCTGCCAGCCGGCACGGATTTTCAGCTCGGCGACCTTGGAGTAATGCTCGGCGGGCCAGCGTTTGGCCTCGCCAAACTCGGCACCGGGACACAGGGCCAGCACCGGGCGATCGAGGCTTAAGCCGAACTTGGTCAGCGCCGCGTCGCGACTGAGCGGCTCAATTTGCAAGCTCGGGCGCGGATAGGGCTGCGGCAACTCGGCACCCGGCTCGAAGGCCAGCGCCATAAAACGTTCGATCATCAGCGGGTAACGATCTTTGTCCAGGATGCGCAGGTCGTTGAGCAGACCGTAGCGCATCTCACCTTTCCAGCCGGTGCGTTTGGCGATCCCAGCAAACCACGGCAGCAAAGCGGATTTCAGCGAGTTGGGCAGCAAAATCGCCTGATCGTACTGACCGACCAAGCCCTTGCCGATGCGCCGGCGGCTGGCGATGTCCAGCACGCCATGGCCGAGCGGAAAGCTCAGGGTGTTACGCACCTGCGGCATGCGCTCAAGAATCGGCCGGCTCCACTCGGGGGCCAACACGTCAATCGCACAGCCGGGATGACGCTGCTGCAGACAGGCGAACAGCGTTTGCGCCATCACCATGTCGCCGACCCAGCTGGGGCCAATGATCAAAATATTCATATCGAATCCGTAGGGTGGGCAACCGCGAAGCGTTGCCCACCGCAGATATTCAGGCCCATGGGGTTGCGGCCAATCGGTGGACAAGCTGCGCGTTGTCCACCCTACGCCAGCGGAGAATTTACTTAACCAGCGTGCGCCATTCAGGATGGGCAGACGTTTGGCCAGTGACCAAATCGAAGTAGGCCTTCTGCAACTTCTCAGTGACCGGGCCACGGCTGCCGATGCCAATGCTGCGGCCATCGACTTCGCGGATCGGCGTGACTTCGGCGGCGGTGCCGGTGAAGAAGGCTTCGTCGGCTATATACACCTCGTCACGGGTGATGCGCTTCTCGATCACCTGAATGCCCAGCTCGGCGGCCAAGGTCAGAATGGTGTTACGGGTGATGCCGTTCAGGCACGAGGTCACTTCCGGGGTGTAGACCACGCCATTGCGCACCAAGAAGATGTTCTCGCCCGAGCCTTCGGCTACATAACCTTCGGTATCCAGCAGCATGGCCTCGTCGGCGCCGCCGGAGATGGCTTCTTGCAGCGCCAACATCGAGTTGATGTAGTTACCGTTGGCCTTGGCGCGAGTCATCGAGATGTTCACGTGATGGCGGGTAAAGGAGCTGGTACGCACTTTAATCCCGGTCTTCAGGGCTTCTTCGCCCATGTAGGCGCCCCAATGCCAAGCGGCGACTATTACCCGTACCTTCAGGCCGGTAGCGCGCAGGCCCATGGCTTCCGATCCGTAGAACACCATCGGGCGGATATAAGCGCTTTCTAGGTTGTTCTCACGCACGGCGGCGCGGGTCGCCTCGTTGAGCTCTTCCTTAGTGAAAGGAATTTTCATGTTCATGATGTGCGCCGAATCGAACAAGCGATCGGTGTGCGCCTCTAAGCGGAAAATAGCCGTGCCTTCTGGGGTGTTGTAAGCGCGCACGCCCTCAAACACGCCCATGCCGTAATGCAGGGTATGGGTTAATACGTGGGTGGTGGCATCGCGCCACGGCACCAGTTCACCGTCATACCAAATAACGCCATCACGATCGGCCATCGACATAGTTGCCTGCTCCTATTGTTTGATTGTTGGCAGATTGGACCATCAGCTCAGGCCCAACTCCTGCCAGATACGCCTTACCGCGTGGCGCTCTGGGTAAAACTGTTCGGCGCTGACCAACCCCGGCTGCTTTTGCAGTGCTTGCCGATGGGCGGCGGCTCGATACGCTTTGTAAGCCTCTTGCAGCAGCAAAACATCCGCCGCAGGCAGCCTGCCGACCTGCTGCAAGCCATCCAAAATCCGCATGTTATCGGTGTATTGCAGCAGCTCTGGGTGCTCGTGCGACCACGCCAGGGCCGCGTATTGCACCATAAATTCGATATCAACGATACCGCCGGCGTCCTGCTTGAGGTCGAACTGCGCCGTAGGCTCGAAGGCATTGGCCGCGGTGCCAGCAGCGGTTTCCTTGACGCCGAGGTTGTCGCGCATCTTGGCGCGCATCTCACTGACCTCGCTGCGCAGTTTATCGAGATCGCGCTGACGACCCAGCACCTGCGCCCGAATGGCCGCAAAACCCGCTCCGACACGCGGGCAACCAACCAAGACTCGGGCGCGGACTAAGGCCTGATGCTCCCACGTCCAGGCCTCGCTCTCTTGGTAGCGAGCAAAGGCGCCCAGCGAGCTGACCAGCAAGCCCGAGGCACCCGACGGGCGCAGGCGCATATCCACCTCATATAACTGCCCGGAGTTGGTTTGCGCGGTGAGCAAATGGATGATGCGCTGACCTAAACGGGTAAAAAACTGTGCTCCGTCGATGGCTTTGACGCCGTCGGTTTCTGCTTGCGGATCACCGTCATGGATAAACACCAAGTCCAAATCCGAGCCATGGCCCAACTCGATCCCGCCAACCTTGCCGTAGCCGACGATGATGAAATCCGGGTCGCACAGACTGCCATCGGCGCGTTTGGGGGTGCCGTACTTGCTCACCGTCTGGCGCCAGGCCAGCGCCAATACCTGCTCGATAATCGCCTCGGCCAGCCAGGTTAAATAGTCACTCACCTTCATTAACGGTAGGGTGCCGGCGATCTCCGAAGCGGCCACACGCAGCCGGTGGGCCAGCTTAAAGTGCCGTAGCGCCTCCATTTGTTGCTCTAAATCCTCTTCGGGAATGCGCATCAGCCGCTCACGTAACTCGGCGGCCAACTCCGGGGCCAGCGGCGGTTTAAACAGGCGTGCCTCGTTGAGCAATTCGTCGAGCAACGAGGGGAAGCGGGTCATCTGCTCGGCAATCCACGGACTGGCGGCGCACAGCCTAAGCAGGCGCTGCATAGCCGTAGGGTTTTCGCTGAGCAGCAGCAGATAGGCCGAACGCCGCGCCACGGTTTCCACCAATGGCAGCACCCGCTCAAGGACTAAATCTGGCTGCGCATGCTCCGCCGCCTGCGCCAATAAGCGCGGCATAAAGGCATCTAAGCGCTCGCGCCCGAGACGCTGCATGGCTCGCACTTGGCCGCCACTGCGCAAACCAAGCAAGCGCTGCAAGCTGGCACGGGCATCGACAAAACCAGCCTCCTGCAACTGCCGACACGCTGCCTCGTCATCCAGCGAGTTTTCCCACAAGGGCAACCACTCCGCGCCCACACAGGCGGGCGCTTCTTCACCCTCAACATCATCGGGGTCGGCGATCACCTGACGGAAATGCCAATCGACCCGGCCACGCCAATACAACAGTTGCTGATGAAAACTCGGCCAGTCGGCAAAACCCATAATAAAGGCCACCCGCTCACGCTCCAGAGCACCGTCCGGAAGCATCTGGGTCTGGCGGTCGGCGAGGGTTTGCAGGGCATGCTCGGTGTAGCGCAAAAACTCGTACCCCTCGCGTAACTCAGTCACCACCGCCGGCGGTAAATAGCCCTGTCCTTCGAGCACATTGAGCACCTTGAGCAGCGGCCGATGCTGCAGGCTAAGGTCGCGGCCACCGTGAATCAGCTGAAACGCTTGGGCAATAAACTCCACCTCACGAATGCCGCCAGAGCCGAGCTTGATGTTGTCGGCCATGCCTTTGCGCCGCACTTCCTGCTGGATCAGCTGCTTCATCGCGCGCAGCGCTTCAATCGCGGAAAAATCCAAATAACGCCGATAAACAAACGGCAGCAGCATCTCCAATAACTGTTTGCCGGCCTGTTGATCGCCGGCCACCACCCGCGCCTTGATCATCGCGTAGCGTTCCCAGTCGCGGCCTTGGTCTTGGTAATACTGCTCCAGCGCGTTAAAACTCAGCACCAGCGCGCCACCGGTGCCGTAAGGGCGCAGGCGCATGTCGACACGAAACACAAAACCGTCGACGGTAATCGCATCCAAGGCCTTGATCAGCCGCTGGCCGAGACGAATAAAGAACTCTTGGTTATCCAGCGGGCGCTTGGCCCCGAGGGTTTCGCCGCCCTCGGGGTAGGCAAAAATCAGGTCAATATCGGAGGACAGATTCAGCTCATGGGCACCCAGCTTGCCCATCCCCAACACCACCATCTGCTGCGGCTCGCCACTGCGCGCACCGATCGGCGTACCGAACTGTTCGCAGTGCCGGGAATACAGCCAGTTATAGGCCAAATCGATGCTGGCCTCGGCCATGGCCGTGAGGTCGCCGCAGGTTTCGCGCAGCTCGGCCAGGCGATTAACATCGCGCCAGATGATCCGCAGTTGTTGACGATTACGCAGACGGCGCAGCAACCGCGCCAACTCATCTTCGCTGGCGCACTGTGCCAGCGCGGCCTGCATGTGCTCGCGCAACTCGCCGGGCGCCAAGCTGCGCTCTAGCTCGCCCGAGTCGGCCAAGTCCAGCAACATTAGCGGGTCACGACTGGCCTGTTCGCTAACGAAGTCACTGGCCGCTAATACTTGCGCAAAGGCCTGCTGACGTGGCGCCGGCCACGCTTGCCAGCGTGCTAAAGCGCTATCCGCCAGCGCGGTAACTGCGGCCAGCCAAGTGGTTTCGGCCAGCGCCAAGGTGGCATTGAGCGCCTCAGGCAAGCGGGTCAGCAGCGGCAAACTCATGGTCTATCCTCTAAAACAGTCGGCAAAAATAAACATAAATACGCGGCCTAAAACCTGCAACTCGGCCGCAAACTGTAGTTTTACTACTTAAAATGTAACCAAAAAGCTGATTTTAACGTCAATATGTAGTAAAACTACAGAAGTCCGGATTAACCCCGGTAAAACCAATAATTACCGCAGCCGGCCCACAAGGCCTGCCGCGCACCTAGGCTACCGATTCTGGAAGCCTTTACGCCCTGGAGCAAGCCATGCAAGACCTCGATCCCGTCGAAACCCAGGAATGGCTGGACGCCCTTGAGTCCGTCCTCGATAACGAGGGTGAAGACCGCGCGCACTACCTGATGACCCGCATGGGCGAGCTGGCCACCCGCAGTGGTTCACAGCTGCCGTATGCGATCACCACGCCGTATCGCAACACCATTCCGCTGACCCACGAAGCACGCATGCCTGGCGACCTGTTTATGGAACGCCGCATTCGTTCGCTGGTGCGTTGGAATGCGCTGGCCATGGTGATGCGTACCAACCTGAAAGACTCCGACTTGGGCGGACATATCTCCAGCTTCGCCTCCTCGGCGACCCTTTATGACATCGGCTTCAACTACTTTTTCCAAGCGCCGACCGATGAACACGGCGGCGACCTGATCTTCTTCCAGGGTCACGCATCGCCCGGTATTTACGCCCGCGCCTTTATGGAAGGCCGTATCACTGAAGAGCAGATGAACAACTTTCGTCAGGAAGTCGATGGCCATGAAGTACTTAGAAGCGCGCGGCTTTATCCCGGCCGGCAAGCAGAAGGTCTGGTGCTTTATGGGCGACGGCGAGTGCGACGAACCGGAATCCCTCGGGGCGATTTCACTGGCTGGGCGCGAGAAGCTGGACAACCTGATCTTCGTCATCAACTGCAACCTGCAGCGTCTCGACGGCCCGGTACGCGGCAACGGCAAGATCATCCAAGAGCTGGAAGGAGTGTTTCGTGGCGGCGGCTGGAACGTCAACAAGGTGGTCTGGGGCCGTTTCTGGGACCCGCTACTGGCCAAAGACGGCGCGTTCGTGCGTGACCACTTTTTCAACTCGCCGGAACTCAAGGCGATGGTTGCCGATCTGTCCGACGACGAAATCTGGAAACTCAACCGTGGCGGCCACGACCCGTACAAGATGTACGCGGCCTATCATCAGGCGGTCAATCACAAAGAACAGCCGACGGTAATCTTGGCAAAAACCGTCAAGGGTTATGGCACTGGCGCGGGCGAGGCAAAAAACACCGCGCACAACACCAAGAAAGTCGATATCGACAGCCTCAAGCAGTTCCGCGACCGTTTCGACATCCCGGTCCAAGA
>JBILAR010000110.1:0-11061 GCA_044354115.1 Pseudomonas sp.
TCTAGTGGCCTAGGACACCGCCCTTTCACGGCGGTAACAGGGGTTCGAGTCCCCTAGGGGACGCCATTTTAAGTTTTCCCGGTTTTCGGGTTCAGGGGTCATCCATTGGATGGCCCTTTTTGTTTGTCTCGATTTTTTAGTCGAGCGCCCCCCTTTCATTTGCAGCAATAAAGTCGCGCAGTGCTTGCTCTGGTCTTGCGGGTTAGGCGTTCCAGTTTAAATTGCCGCATGGATTTTATTGGGGATTGGGTGACTGCAAGGCTTGGCGCATGATGTCGCCATCAAGTCATTTTTTGCCGAGGCTGCTGTGCGCCAATTGCCGCTCATTTTTCATACCTTTAGCGATCGCCAAGCCTGCGTGCAGGCGCTCAGTTGCGAGCTGGCCGCGCAGTTGCAGGCGGCCTTGCAGGCTAGGCCGCGGGCTCGGTTGTTGTTGCCCGGTGGTAGCGGCCCGCAATTGTTGCTGCCGGAGTTGGCGAGTGCTGCTCTGGATTGGTCGCGAGTTGATCTCAGCGCCACTGATGAGCGTTGGGTGCCGGCGAACGACGACGCCAGTAATTGGCGTTTGTTGCAGCAAGGTTTGTTGCAGGCGAGCTGTTTAGATCCGCGTCAGGGCAGCACGCCTGAGTTGGCGGTGCAAGGCTGGCAGGCCCAGCTAAGTGCTTGGCTACCGCTGGACGCGGTGCTCTTGGGTATGGGCGAAGACGGTCACTTTGCCTCGTTGTTTGCCCAGATGCCGGGTTTGCCGGCAGCGCTTGACCCTTGCGCCGAGCCTGCCTGCCTGTTGGCGCAGGCGCCGAGCGAGCCGCGTGTGCGACTGTCGGCTAATCTGGCCTTATTGGCCGCGACTCAGTGGCTGGGCTTGCTGGTGTTCGGTGCGGCCAAGCGCGAACTGCTCGAGGCGGTGCTGGCAGACACGCCGGCCAGTCGCGCCTTGCCGGTGCATGCGCTGATCTGGCGTACAGAGCAGCCGGTGCAGGTTTATTGCGCGCCCTGAGCCGTTACACTGGCTATTACTTGCCGTGTTAATAAACAGGATTGGCCATGCTAAATATCGTTGTCGAGCAGATTACTGCGGCGCTTGAACTGCGTTCGGCATTCCATCGTCAGCGTTATCTGGCGCGCCTCGATGAGGCCTTGCAGCGTGCCCCGCGCCAGCACCTCGGCTGCTCGAATTTGGCCCATGTGTTGGCCGCGCAACCGGATGATGCGCGGTTGATTATCAAGCAGGGCGGGGCGGCCAATATCGCCATCGTCTCCAGCTACAACGAGATGCTCTCGGCCCACGCGCCTTTTCACGAATATCCCGCGCAGCTCAAAGTGGCGCTGGCTAAAGCCGGTGCTACTGGGCAGTTTGCCGCCGGCGTGCCGGCCATGTGCGATGGCATCACTCAGGGCGAGGCGGGCATGCAGTTGTCGCTGTTCTCGCGCGACTTAATCGCTCAAGCCACGGCCATCGGCCTGACCCACGGGGTGTTTGATGGTGGCTTGTATCTGGGGGTGTGCGACAAAATTGTTCCGGGGCTGCTGATCGGCGCTTTGCATTTTGGTCATCTGCCGGCGCTGCTGGTGCCGGCCGGGCCGATGCAGTCGGGCTTGGCCAATAAAGACAAGGCCGCAGTGCGTGAGCGCTTTGCCCGTGGCGAGGCCAGTCGCGATGAGTTACTGGCCGCCGAGTTGGCCGCCTATCACCAAGAGGGCACCTGCACCTTTTACGGTACCGCCAATACCAATCAGTTGTTGATGGAAGTGATGGGCCTGCATGTGCCGGGCAGCGCGTTCGTGCATCCGCATACGCCATTGCGTGCGGCCATGACCGCTGAGGCAGCGCGCTTGGTGGTGCGCAACAGTCGTCACGGCTCGCGGCATTTGCCCTTGGGCAAGCAAATTGATGGGCGGGTGTTGGTGAATGCCATGGTCGGTTTGCTGGCCTCGGGTGGCTCGACCAATCTGACCCTGCACTTGCCGGCCATTGCCCGTGCGGCCGGTTACCAGTTGCTCTGGGAAGATTTTGCCGCGCTGTCGAAAGTGGTGCCGTTATTGGCGCGGGTCTATCCCAATGGCGCGGCGGACGTTAATCAGTTTCAGGCGGCTGGTGGGCCGGCGTGGATTATTCGCGAACTGCTCGGCGCCGGCTTGCTGCACGCCGAGGTCGCGACCGTGGCGGGTGAGGGCTTGGCCGCTTATAGCCGTGAGCCATGGTTGGACGCCGGGCAATTGGCCTGGCGCGACTTGCCGGCGCAGAGCCCGGCGCTGGAAATTGTTCGGCCTGTCTCTGAGCCCTTTGCGCCAGAGGCCGGGCTGCAGTTATTAAGTGGTAACTTGGGCCGGGCGATACTGAAAACCTCTGCGGTAGAGCCTGCTCACTGGCGGGTGCGGGCGCGGGCTTTGGTGTTCGCCAGTCAGGAGCAGGTGCAGGCCGCCTATGCGCGCGGCGAGCTGGTCGGTGACCTGGTGCTGGTGGTGCGCTTCCAAGGTCCACGGGCTAACGGCATGCCGGAGTTGCACAAGTTGATCCCTTTGCTGGCTAACCTGCAGAACGCTGGACAGCAGGTGGCGTTGCTCACCGACGGACGCCTCTCTGGCGCGTCCGGTCAGGTGCCGGCGGCGCTGCATGTCACTCCGGAGGCGGCCGACGGCGGCGCGCTGGCCTGTGTGCAGAATGGCGACTGGATCGAAGTGGATGCGCTGGGCGGGCTGTTACACCTTGAGTTAAGTGCCGCTGAGTTGGCCGCCCGAGTGCCGGCGCAAACGCCAACTGAGCAGGCCGCAGGTTTTGGCCTGGGCCTGTTTAGTGCGCAGCGTCGCTTGGTCGGCCCGGCGGATCAGGGCGCAACGAGTTTGGACTGGGAGTCATAACGTGGGAGCTAGGACGATGCAGTTGACCATTGAACAGGTGCTGAAACGCGCCCGCCCGGTATTGCCGGTGCTGGTGATTGAGGATGTCAGTCTTGCGCTGGATCTAGCGCGGGCGCTGCACGCCGGTGGCGTTGAGGTGCTGGAGGTGACCCTGCGCACCCCGCGCGCGCTGGATGCAGTGGCGGCGATTCGTAAAGAGTTGCCGCAATTGTTGGTGGGTGCCGGCACCCTGATCCACAGCGAGCAGTTCTTGGAGGCCCGCGATGCCGGCGCCCAGTTTGCCGTCAGCCCCGGCTGCACCGAGCGCTTGGCGGCGGCGGCGGAAGACTCCGGCCTGCCGTACTTGCCGGGGGTGATGACGCCGTCGGAGATCTTGCTGGCGCTGGAATACGGCTATCGCTCGTTGAAGTTGTTTCCGGCGGACGGCAGCACCAGCGTGAAAATGCTCAAGAGTTTTAAAGGCCCGTTTACTGGGATTAGTTTTTGCCCCACTGGCGGGGTGACGCCGGACAACTTGCTGAGTTTCTTGCGCTTGCCGAATGTTGCTTGCGTCGGCGGCACCTGGCTGGCGCCGAGTAACTTGGTGCGTGCGCGGGCCTGGGATCAAATCACCCAGTTGGCCTGCGAGGCCCGGGAAAGCGCGGCGCGTTTGGATCAGCAACCATGAGTTGGGATTTGCCCAGCCCCTTTGTCATCGACCTGACGGTGAGCAGCGACGATATCGACGGCCTCGGACACGCTAACAATGCCGTGTATGTCAGTTGGCTGGAGCGCTGTGCGTGGCGGCATTCGCAATTTCTCGGGCTGGATTTGGTCGAGTACCGCCGCCTAGATCGCGCCATGGCCGTGCTGCGCCATGAAATCGACTACTTGGCCAGCGCCTATGAGGGCCAGCAGTTGCAGATGGCCACTTGGATAGTCGAGTCCGACCAGCGCCTGAAGATGACCCGGCACTTTCAGCTGTGGCGCCCGGAAGACGCCAGCACCTTGCTGCGCGCGCAGACCACCTTTGTCTGCATCGAAATTTCCAGCGGCAAACCCAAGCGTATGCCGGTGGAGTTTCTCGAGGGTTATGGGGCGGCAGTGGTCGAAGCCTATCCAATGCAGCTGTAAATGATCTGGGTGAAAACTACTGCGCTCGGTTATGCGGCGTTAAAAACAGGCTCGGACAGCGGGCTTGCCCGCTGAACGCACTTTAGTGCGGCCCGGAGGGCGAGCGAAGCGAGTACTGCTCATTTACAACTCGTAAACTCCGCGTCTTCGCCTGTTTTTGCCTTGCCTAACCTTCGCTCGTTACGTTTTCTCAGAGCCTGTCTAAGGCCGTTTTTTGCAAGAGCGGGCTTGCCCGCTCTTGCAGTACAATCGCCGCCCTTATTTCAGCCTGTGGATATTCCTGAGTGCAAATTGCCTTGGCGCCGATGGAGGGTTTAGTCGATGAAATCCTCCGTGATGTATTAACTCAAGTCGGCGCTATCGACTGGTGTGTGACCGAATTTATCCGCGTCAGTGAGCGCTTATTGCCGCTCAGTACCTTTGAAAAACTCGCCCCTGAGTTGGCCCGCGGTGCCTGCACCTCGGCCGGCACGCCGCTGCGGGTGCAATTGCTCGGCTCCGACCCTGCGTGCCTAGGTGATAACGCCGCCTTTGCCTGCACCTTAGGCGCGCCGGTGATTGATTTGAATTTTGGCTGTCCGGCGAAAACCGTCAACCGTTCGCGCGGTGGTGCGGTGCTACTCAAAGAGCCGGAGTTGCTCTATCGGATTGTCCGCGAGGTGCGGCAATCGACGCCTGCGCATATTCCGGTCACCGCCAAGATGCGTCTGGGCTTTGATGCGCCCGATGGCGCCCTCGAGTGCGCGCAGGCGTTGGCTGAGGGCGGCGCGGCGCAGTTGGTGGTGCATGCCCGGACCAAGGCCGATGGCTATAAACCACCGGCGCATTGGGAGTGGGTGGCGCGGGTGCAAGAGGTGGTCAAGGTGCCGGTGTTTGCCAATGGTGAAGTCTGGGACTTAGACGATTGGCGTCGCTGCCGGGAAATTAGCGGGGTGGAAGACATCATGCTCGGCCGTGGCTTGGTCTCACGCCCCGATTTGGCCGTGCAAATTGCCGCCGCCCGGGCCGGTCGTGCGGTCGAACCCATGAGCTGGTTAGCGCTGCAACCCATGTTGCGCGAGTTTTGGCGGCAAGTGCGGGTGAAAATGACCGGGCGTTGTGCGACCGGGCGCTTGAAGCAGTGGCTGGCGATGCTCAGCCGCAACTATCCAGAAGCCATGCTGTTGTTCAATGAGGTGCGTCGCGAGCATGACTGCGTGCGCGTCGATCTGTTGCTGGGCTATAGCGCTGAGCCGATCCGGGCGTAAGCGTTAGTGGGGGCTGGGCCGTTGCTTGGCGTGCTCGAGCATGGCGCGAAACGCCGGTATCGGTAAGGCTTGGCTGTACAGATAGCCCTGATACAGATGGCAGCCCTGCAACTGCAGCAACTCAAGTTGCTCTTGGTGCTCAACCCCTTCGGCGATTACTTCCAGACCTAAGCTCAGGGCCATGGCGACAATGGCGCGGATGATCTCGGCATCATTGGGGTTTTGCGTGGCGTCGCGAATAAACGACTGGTCAATCTTGAGAATGTCGACCGGCAAACGCTTGAGGTAAGTGAGCGATGAGTAGCCGGTGCCAAAGTCGTCCATGGCAAAGCCGACCCCGAGTTTTTTCAGCTGCAGCATTTTGCTGATGGTGTCGTCGATATTTTGAATGACGATGCCTTCGGTAATCTCCAGCGTCAGGGTGGCGCGTGGCAAGCCGCTGATCCGCAAGCTGTCGGCGACTCGTTCAATGAAGCCTGGTTGGCGAAATTGCCGTGGACTGATATTGACGCACAAACTAAATTGCCCGGCGCTTACTAAACCTTGCCCAAGCAGTTCGGCGCATAGGTAGCAGGCTTCGGTCAGTACCCAGTCACCGATTTCAATGATCAACCCGCTTTCTTCCAGTACGGCAATAAACAGCGCCGGCGACTGCGCGCCGAGTTGCGGGTGAATCCAGCGTAGCAGCGCTTCGGCACCGACAATTTGGCCGCTGCGGGCGTCCACTTGCGGTTGTAAATACAGTTCAAATTCGCCGCGGGCCAAGGCCAAGCGCAGATCGTTTTCTAGCCGTAAACGCACGCTGGCGGCTTCCTGCATGTTTTTACGAAACATCTGCTGGGTGTTGCGCCCGCTGGCTTTGGCCCGGTAAAGGGCGATGTCGGCACGTTTGAGTAAGTCCGTTGGGGTGTCGCCGTGATCGGGAATTAATACGATGCCGATGCTGGGGGTGACTTGCAGGCGATGGCCGTCGAGCATCATCGGTTCGCTGAGCAATTGCCGCAGCTTATTGGCCAGTTCACGCACTTGACGGGCGACGTCCGCGCGCGAACCTTCAAGGCCGGAGATCAGCACCACGAACTCATCGCCACCTAAACGGGCCACCGTGTCTTCCTGGCGGATGCTGATTTCTAGGCGCGCCGCGACCAGCTTTAACACCGCATCGCCGAGTGGGTGGCCGAGCGAGTCATTGATGTGTTTGAAGTGGTCAAGGTCAAGAAACAGCAGTGCGCCGCGTAAATGATGGCGCTTAAGCAGGGCGATTTGCTGGCTTAAGCGGTCCATCAATAAGGTGCGATTGGGCAGGTTCGTTAATGCATCGTGATAGGCCAGATGCTGGATTTGCGCTTGGGCTTGCTTGAGGTCGCTGATGTCGCGGGCAATCAGTAGCAGGCAGGCGGTGCCGTCGATGGTGATCGGTTGCACGGAAACCTGTGCGGTCAGCAATTGCCCCTTGCGGTCATGAATATGCAATTCAAGGTTGCGGGCATAACCGTCACGCGCGAGGGTTTCCAGCAGTAATTGGCGCTGGCCAGGGTCCCACAGGTTGAGCTCTGCCGAAGTGCGGCCAATGACTTCCTCGAGTGTGTAGCCAGTGATGCGGCAAAATCCTTGGTTGACCTCTAAAAAACGCCCGCTGCTTTGCTCGGTAATACTGATGCCATCGGGGGAGGCGTGAAAAGCCTTGGTGAATTTCTCTTCGCTGAGCTGCCGTGCTCGTTCGGCTGCATCGCGTGCGCTGATGTCACGAAGGGTGATAATCAGGCAGGCTTGCTGGTCTATTTGGATCAGTCGGCCACCGCCTAGGCAGGTAATGATTTGGCCGTTTTTGGCTCGCAACTGGGCGGTTAAGTTGTCGGCTTGGCGATCGCGGATTATCAGTGCGATCAGTTCTTGGCGAAGTTCTAAATCGGCCCAGAAATTAATCTCCAAAGGTGTTTTGCCAATGATCTCGTCGGCGTTCCAGCCAAAGGTCTGAGAGAAACTTGGGTTTATTTCGATAAACACCCCATCGCTTAAGCGGGTCACACATGCCGGCTCAGGGTTGCTTTGAAACAAAGTGGCGAACTTTTCTTCTGAGGCGGCCAAGCTTTGTTCGCGCAAGGTGCGCGCGGTAATGTCGCGCAGTACGCCGACCATGCGCTCCGGCTGGCCTTGGGCATTACGATAGAGCTTGGCGCTGCCTTCCAGATAGTGCCGGCTGCCATCGGCATGCACGGCGCAATAGGTGGCGCGAGTGCTGCCCGGGTGACCGTCGCGCAACTGCTTGTAAGCGGCCAATGCGATCTGTTGGTCGTCGAGTGGGATATAGGTGAAAAACTGCTCAAGCGGGCCGTTATAAGTGCTCTCGTGCAGGCCGTGCAGGCTGGCGGCGCGAGCGGAGGCGAAGATTTTTGCGCTGGGCAGATGCCAGTCCCAGAGGCCTAGATCGGCACCTTCGAGTGCCAGTTGCAGGCGTTCTTGGCTGTCGCGCAGGGCTTGCTCTTGCTGGCGTTGCTGGCTGATGTCACGCAGGGTCAAAGCTAGGCAAACGTGTCCATCGATCACGCATTCGGCGCCATACAATAAATTAATGCTGCTACTGCCATCGCGATGCCCAAACACGACTTCGAGGTGCTCTAGGCGACCGTCGTCAGCCAGGGCTGCGAGCATTGTTAAGCGCTCAGCTGGGTTGCGCCACAGCCCAACTTCCAGCGTACTGCGGCCAATGACTTGCGCTGAGGTCCAGCCAAACTGGCGTTCAAAGGCAGGATTGACCTGAATAAAAATGCCAGTGTCACGCTGGGTAATAATCATGCTGTCGGGAGTGCTGCGAAACGAGGCGGCAAACCTCAACTCGTTGGCGCGTGACTCGGCTTGGCTGGGTAAATCTGCTAGGTCGTGTTCGTTAGCCTGTGGTGCTGTGGCGTTGGCTGCTGTGCTGGGGCTTGCGCGCAGTAGCCCAGTCAGTTGCACGGCGCCGCTGGCCAACTGTTGGCGTTGCCCGCTTAGTTGCAGCCAGCGCACGGAGCCGTCCGCTTGCGTGACCCGGTGCTGCACCGGGTCGTGCAGGGCTTCGCCCGAGATTAACTGATTGATCGCCAGTTCGACGCGCGCTTGGTCATCAACATGGACTAAATCGAGGTAAGACAATGCGGCGCTGCTTTGCAGGCCAAGTAATTGGCGGGCGGCGCTGGAGAGATACAGGCGATTTTGTCCCAGCGGCCAGCACCACAGCCCCAATTGCTCTTGCTCAAGCAAGCCAAACAGACTAGCGGCCAAGGGTTGCAGTTGCAGGTCATCCTCGCCCGCATCGGGGTGAATCAGGGCGGAGCGCAAAGACTGCAAATTGAACATCTAAAATGCCTAAAGTGACGATGGCGGCGAACGGCGGACGCTAGGCTGTGTCACGGCGATTTTGCGCCAACTATTATTATTGTCTACTGCGCTTCAAGGTAGCTGTTGGCCACTGCTCGATGCAAGGTCAGCGTGCGCCTCAAGCAATGCCATAAAGGCCTTGGCGGCGTTGGACAGGGTGCGTTCGCTGTGCACGATATAGCCTAGCTGACGATGCAGTTGAATGCCGGCCAGTGGCAGGCGCGCCACCTGTTCATCGAGCATGGTGCGTGGCAATACGCTCCAGGCCAGGCCGATCGACACCATCATCTTGATGGTTTCCAGATAGTTGGTGCTCATGGCGATATTCGGCGTCAGCCCTTGGGCCTCAAACAGCCGCCGTACGATGTGATGGGTAAAGGTATTGCCGCCGGGAAATACCGCAGGATGCTTGGCTACATCGTCAAGGGTAATAGGCCCGTTAGCGGCCAGCGGGTGCTCGGGGGCGGCGACGAAATCCAGCAGGTCGTCCCACACGGCCACTGCGCGCACCGGCTCACGGGTTTGCGGTGCCAAGGTGATCACGGCCAATTCGGCGCGGCTATGCAGCACTTCCTCATAGGCCACTTCTGAATCGAGAAACTGAATATCTAAGGCCACCTGCGGATAGGCGCGGGTGAAGGCGCGCAGCAATGGCGGCAGGCGATGCAGGCCAATGTGGTGGCTGGTGGCCAAGGTTAGTCGGCCGCTGATCTCGCCATTCAGATTGCTCAGGGCGCGGCGGGTATCATCCAATACCCCGTGAATTTGATAGGCCCGTGGCAACAGTGCGCGACCGGCTTCGGTGAGGCTGACAGCGCGGCCTAAACGGTCAAATAAACGCACCTTGAGTTGCTGCTCCAGCCCTGCGATACGCTTGCTGATGGCCGGTTGAGTGAGAAACAGGCGCTCGCCGGCCAAGGAAAAACTACCGGTTTCGGCAATCGCGATAAAGGCGTTAAGGCTGGCTAAATCCATGGCTGCTCCTGGTTGCAAATGGCAAGCGCCTGTATGGCGAGCCGCGAAGGGTTAGCCGTCATGGCGGCGGCGCAAATCTTACGATCGTTTAAACTCAATGTATTCCCTTTAGGAATGCTTTGGATAAAAAATGTGAATTTGAGTTATTTATACGCAAGCCCTAGCATTGCTGCACCTGCTGTTAAGTCGCCACTGCGAGCGATTTGCAGCACCACGCCTGATGAGGACTGACCGATGGCCGGCAAAACGCTGTACGACAAGCTCTGGGATGCGCACGAAGTTAAGCGTCGCGATGATGGTTCGTCGCTGATCTATATCGACCGGCATATCCTCCACGAAGTGACCTCGCCGCAGGCCTTCGAAGGGCTGCGTTTGGCTGGCCGTAAGCCGTGGCGCATCGACGCTAACATCGCCACCCCCGACCATAACGTGCCGACTACTAAAGCCGAGCGCCAAGGCGGACTTGAGTCGATCACTGACGAAGTGTCGCGCCTGCAGGTGCAGACGCTGGACGAGAACTGCGACGATTTCGGCATTCTCGAATTCAAGATGAACGATCACCGTCAGGGTATCGTGCATGTGGTTGGCCCGGAGCAGGGCGCTACTCTGCCGGGTATGACCGTGGTTTGCGGCGACTCGCACACCTCGACCCACGGCGCGTTCGGCGCGCTGGCCCACGGCATCGGCACCTCGGAAGTTGAGCATGTGCTCGCGACCCAGTGCTTAGTGGCCAAGAAAATGAAGAACATGCAGGTGTTGGTCGAGGGCCAAGTGCCGTTCGGCGTCACCGCCAAAGACATAGTGCTGGCGATTATCGGCAAAATTGGCACCGCCGGTGGCAACGGCCATGCGCTGGAATTCGCCGGCAGCGCGATTCGCGAGCTGTCGATGGAAGGCCGTATGACCATCTGCAACATGGCCATTGAAGCCGGTGCGCGGGTTGGCGTGGTGGCGGCGGATGAGAAAACCATCGCCTACGTAAAAGGCCGCCCGTACGCACCGAAAGGCGCCGACTGGGATGCCGCAGTGGTCGCTTGGGCCGATTTAGTCTCGGATGCCGATGCGCAGTTCGATACCGTGGTTGAGCTGGACGCCGCGCTGATCAAACCGCAAGTCACCTGGGGTACTTCGCCTGAGATGGTTTTGCCGGTCGATGCGCAAGTGCCGGACCCTGCGGCCGAGGCCGATCCGGTCAAACGCGATTCGATCGAGCGGGCGCTTAAGTACATGGGCCTGAGCGCTAATCAGGCGATCACCTCGATCCAGTTGGATCGGGTGTTTATCGGCTCCTGCACCAACTCGCGGATCGAAGACTTACGCGCCGCCGCCGTGGTGGCCAAGGGTCGTAAAGTGGCCAGCACCATCAAGCAAGCGCTGGTGGTGCCGGGCTCCGGACTGGTCAAGGCGCAAGCCGAGCTGGAAGGGCTGGACAAGATTTTTATCGAGGCTGGTTTTGAGTGGCGCGAGCCGGGTTGCTCGATGTGCTTGGCGATGAACCCGGACAAACTGG
>JBILAR010000182.1:0-3525 GCA_044354115.1 Pseudomonas sp.
GTGGCGATGCCCGCGTGGTCGGTGCCCGGCTGCCACAGGGTGTTGCGGCCCTGCATGCGGCGCAGGCGGATCAGGCAATCCATGATCGAGTTGTTGAAGCCGTGACCCATGTGCAGGCTGCCGGTGACGTTCGGCGGCGGGATCATGATGGTGTAAGGCTCGCCCGCACCCTGCGGGGCGAAATAGTTATTCGCCTCCCAGTTCTGGTACAGGGTGGTTTCAATGGCGTGCGGCTGGTAGGTCTTGTCCATGCGCTGGAGCCCCTGTCGGTGTTCGGAAAAGCCGAGCAGTATAACGGCAAAGCACTGCCTTGAGCGCGACACGGCGGCAGAAGCTGCAGCGCTGAAGTAGGAAATGGCGAGCGGGGACTGATAGGTGCGGGCGGGTGTAGGCCGGTCTCCTGAACGCAGCGAAGAGGCCGGCGTGAGCTGCGAAGAGGCCAGCGTGGCCTACTAGCGCTTGCGTTGGTTCAGCAGCAGGGTCAGTTGCAGGTCGAGGCGGCGCTTGAGTTCGGCTTCGATTTGCGGCACGAAGTCGTCGATCACGTCTTGCAGCATCAGTTGCGCGGCCGTGCGCAGTTCGCGGTCGAGCCGGTTGAGCTCCAGCGCCGCTGGATGCAAATTGAGCTGCAGATGCTCACCCATGGCGGCGTGTGCGGCGGCTGCACTGTTTGGCGTCACCCGCACGCTGGGTGTTGCTGGTGCTGGTGCTGGTGCTGCGGTGGGCGGTGGTCTAACCACGGGTGCGGCGGCCGGTGCGCTGGCTACGGGCAAGCTGGCGGGCGCAGTTGGTTTGCCTATAGGTGCGCCGAGTTCGGCCGGATGGACGATGTCGGACAGCAACGGGATCGAGTTGGGGTCGAATAATTCGGTCAGCAGTGGTGGTTCCAGCGGGCTTTGTTCGAGCAATTGGCGGATCGACTCAAGGTCGCTCAGCAGGTTGCTGGGTTTGCCGGGTTTTTCGCTATCCATAGGGTAGGGCTACAGTTCTACTCGTTGCGGGGCGTAACCCCGTTGCCGATACAGGCGGAAGTTGTCGCGGGCCAGTTCCAGCTGTTCAGGCTGCTGATTAACGATCTCGATAATCCGACTGAACTGCTCGCAGTGCTCGACTATCTGCGGATGCAGGTTAATCAATACGCCTTGGCTCGCGGCGGGCGGCGGGTCGATGCCAATCACCACCGGCGCGTCTGGCGAGTCGCTGTGCAAATTATGCGGGATAAAGGTTTCACCTTTAAATCGCCACAATAATTCGTCCAGCTCGTCGCACTGCGCGGCATCGGCACCGCGCACAAATACCGGTAGCCCTGCGCGCCAAGCCTTAGCTGCCAACTGGCAGGCTAATTTAAGCCGGCCGGCGGGCTGGCTGTCGGGGCGCACGTAAAACTCAACTTTCACGCCAGACGGTCCAGCAAATATTGGGTCAGCAGCGGTACAGGGCGGCCGGTGGCACCTTTGTCTTTACCGCCGCTGATCCACGCGGTGCCGGCGATATCCAAATGCGCCCAGTGGTACTTTTTGGCAAAGCGCGAGAGGAAGCAGCCGGCCGTAATCGAGCCAGCTTTTGGCCCGCCAATGTTGGCGATGTCGGCAAACGGGCTGTCGAGTTGCTCTTGATATTCATCAAACAGCGGCAATTGCCAGGCGCGGTCGTCGGCAAGCTTGCCGGCGCTGAGCAATTGTTCAATCAGCGCCTCGTTATTGCCCATCACGGCCGAGGTGTTGCTGCCCAGCGCGACTATGCAAGCGCCGGTCAGGGTGGCGATGTCGATAACGGCTTGCGGCTTGAAGCGCTCAACGTAGGTCAGGGCGTCGCACAACACCAAACGGCCTTCGGCGTCGGTGTTGAGGATTTCCACGGTTTGCCCACTCATGGTCGTGACGATGTCGCCGGGGCGAGTGGCGCCACCGCTCGGCATATTCTCGGCGCAAGCCAGCACACAGACCAGATTGATTGGCAGTTGCAACTCCAGTACCGCATGCAAGGTGCCGAACACGCTGGCGGCGCCGCACATGTCGTACTTCATCTCATCCATGCCCAAGCCCGGCTTGAGGCTGATGCCGCCAGTGTCGAAGGTGATGCCTTTGCCGACCAGCGCGAAAGGCTTATCGGCCTTCTTGCCGCCTTGGTAGTTGAGCACGATCAGCTTAGGCGGCTGATCGCTGCCTTGGGCCACGGCCAAGAACGCGCCCATGCCCAGCTCTTTGAGTTGCTTGTGGTCGAGAATCTCGACCTTTAACGACTTATGCGCTTTGCCCATGGCCTTGGCCTGCTCGGCCAGGTAGCTCGGGTGGCACAGGTTGGGCGGCAAATTGCCCAGATCGCGGGTCAGGGCCATGCCGTTGGCAATGGCTTGGGCGTGCAGGCTGGCGCGCTGAACATCGGCGAGCTGGGCTTGGTCGGCCAGTAAGGTGATTTTTTTCAAGGCGCTGGGCGCCGTTTTGTTGCTCTTAAACTGCTCAAACAAATAGCCGCCATCGGCCAGGGTTTCGACGATTAAGCGGCTGGTGCTGTAGCTGTCGCGGCCTTTAACGCTCAAGTCGGAGAAGGCCAGCGCGGCATCGCTGCCGGCCAAGCCCTTTAATACGTTCAGCGTGGCGGCGACTAATTTGCGCAACTGGCGGTCAGTTAACTCGGGCTCTTTACCGCTGCCGATCAGCAAAACGCGCTCGGCTTTAAGCTTGGGCAGGTTATGCAACAGCAGGCTTTGGCCGAGTTTGCCTGTTAGGTCGCCGCGTTTTAGCAGGCTGCTGATGGCCCCGTCGCAAGCGCTATCGAGCGCGCTGGCAGCGGCGCTTAGTTGGCCGCCTTCGGCCACAGTGACCACTAGGGTGGCGGTTTTTAGGCTGGCGACCGGGCTGTTTTTGACCAAAAATTGCATATCGAGGTGTCCCCAAGACAAAGAGTCGTGATTGCAGGATAATGCCGGCTGATTTTTGGTGCTGCGCCTTATGGCGAGCCGGCAACAATGTGGCTAGTTTGAGCGTAGCCACCTGAGCCTGACAACCCTGGAGTGTCTGGTTTGATCGTCTTCCGTTACTTATCCCGTGAACTGCTAATGACTTCCAGCGCCGTAAGTGCGGTGCTGCTGGTGATTATTATGAGCGGGCGCTTTATTAAGTACCTAGCTCAGGCCGCCGAAGGGCGCCTCGACCATACGGTGCTGTTTTTGATCATGGGCTACAAGTTGCCGAGTTTTTTGCAGCTGATTTTGCCCTTGGGGTTGTTTCTCGGCGTGCTACTGGCTTACGGGCGGCTGTATTTGGACAGCGAAATGACCGTGCTGTCGTCTGCCGGCATGAGCCAGCAGCGCTTGGCCGGTTATACCTTGGTGTCGGCCACCGGCGTTGCCTTGTTGGTGGCCTGGATGAGTTTGGGTTTAGCGCCGCAAGGCTCAACGCAAGTGGCGCGGATTCTTAACAAACAAGCGGCCATGACCGAGTTCGATACCCTTGAAGCCGGGCGCTTTCAGTCGATTCGTCGAGGCACTCGGGTAACTTACACCGAGCAGTTGAGCGAAGGTCG
>JBILAR010000085.1:0-14983 GCA_044354115.1 Pseudomonas sp.
TGCTTACGGAAGGAACTGAAAAGGCTAACGCCTTGATGGCATTAATCGTTCAGTACGCCACTCAATTTGGCTTAAAAGTATTGGCTGCGATTGCTTTTCTGCTGATTGGCCGTTGGCTGATCCGTTTTTCGGTGGGCTTGGCGCAAGCCTCGCTGAGTCGGCAAAGCATTGACCCAACCGTGCTGCGGTATATCGGTTCGGTGATTAGCGTGACCCTGAACATTCTGTTGGTTATTGGCGTGCTAGGTTATCTCGGCGTGCAGACCACCACCTTTGCCGCGTTATTGGCTGCGGTAGGTTTGGCGATTGGTATGGCGTGGTCGGGCTTATTGGCGAACTTGGCGGCCGGCGGTTTTATTATCGCGCTGCGCCCGTTCAAAGTTGGCGATGTAATTAGCGCCGGTGGCGTGACGGGCACAGTGATGGAAATTGGCCTGTTTGTGACCGCGATTAACACCCCGGATAACATCCTGACCTTGGTCGGTAACAACAAGATATTCGCCGACAATATCCAAAACCTCAGTCATAACCCTTTCCGCCGCGTTGATTTACAGGCGCAATTGTCTGGCGCGGCTGACTATCAGGCGGCCATCGACCAACTCAAAGCACGTTTGGCCCTGGTGCCGAATGTACTGGCAGTACCGGCGGTGGATGTAGAAATTCTTAGTTTCACCGTGCTCGGCCCGGTATTGGCGGTGCGCCCGTACTGTCATCCGAGCAATTACGGACAGGTCATGTTTGCCAGTAATAAGGTGATTAAAGATGTCTTGGCGGATGCCGCTTTCCCGGCGCCAATGCCGACTCAAACGGTGATCATGCAGCAGCAGGCATAAGCCTAGCTGGGCGTTGAAAACGACCTGCCTCGGCGACATTATCAACGGCCAGCCATTGGCCAGCTTGGGCTGCTAAGCAGCCCAAGTGTTGGCGGCTAAAACTTCTCGGCAATGATCCTGAATGGGTAATTGCTGGTGCTTTTTTTGACGGTGCGCTTGGGCAGCTTGATCGGTTTTTGCGCGGGCAACTCCTCGTAGGGGATGTGCTCAAGCAAATGGCTGATAAGGTTCAAGCGCACGCGCTTTTTGTCTTCCGAGTGGGCCATGTACCACGGCGCCCACGAGGTGTCCGAGGCGGCGAACATATCGTCGCGGGCCACGGTGTAGTCGTCCCAGCGGTTGTACGACTTGATGTCCATAGGCGACAGCTTCCAGGTTTTACGACCGTCGCTGATGCGTCCCGCAAGACGTCGACTTTGCTCCTCAGGGCTAACTTCCAGCCAGTATTTGAGCAAGATAATCCCGGATTCGACGATGCTGCGTTCGAACATCGGCGCGGCTTCTAAGAACTTATGGCTTTGCTCTGGGGTGCAAAAGCCCATCACTCGCTCAACGCCTGCGCGGTTGTACCAACTGCGATCGAAGATCACCACTTCGCCGGCTGCTGGCAGGTGGCGTACATAGCGTTGCATGTACATCTGGGTTTTTTCCCGATCGGTTGGCGCCGGCAGGGCTACCACGCGAAACACCCGCGGGCTGACTCGCTCGGTGAGCGCCTTGATGGTGCCGCCTTTGCCCGCACCGTCGCGACCTTCAAACACCACTATGACTTTCAGGCCCTTAGCCACCACCCATTGCTGCAACTTGACCAGTTCAATGTGCAGTTTTTCGAGCTGAGTGTCGTATTCCTTGCGGCTAAGTTTGCCCGGCTCGTTGCTGGCTTTAGCGGTGTTTTTTTTGTCTTTGCTCATAGGGGCTCCTAGGGACGTCAGCCGGGCGTGGCTTCTGGGCGCTGCTCGGCGGTTGTGAGTGCTTTGCAGCATAGCGCGATGCTCAGCCATTGGACGAGTAGGCAACAGGCTGAGCGCGCAAGTATTGACCCCAAGCAATGCCATGCGGGTTTGCTGACGCTGCCTGGGGGTAACGTCAAGGTATCGCCTGCGGCGCGATTAGCTGTCTGTGGCCTGCGCGGCAGGTTTTTGCGCTTAACTGACCGGTTTGCCCAAGCCTTGCCAGTGCTTGCCGCCGATCATGATAAAGCGCAACTGCTCGGTGATTTTCGCCTCAGCGGTTAAATGCACCGGCAGCGAGGCGGGTGGCGGGTCGATCAGTTCGGGCAGGGTGGCGAACACGGTTTTCACCACCAAGTCGGCGAGCACATCCATGGCCGCATCATCTAAATGTGGCATTTTGCTCATCAATTTGAGGTCGCTGGCAAGGTCGTCGATGATGCGCTGGCGCAGGTTGGTGAGCACTTGCCTTACCGCCTGTGAACCGCCGTATTGCTCACGGGCGAGAAACAAAAACTGGGCGCGATTGGCGGTTACAGAGTCGATAAAAATCCGCGCACTGGCCTCGATCATCCCGCCCAGTTCAAATTCGTTACGGCGGATCGCGCGCAGCGTATCGCGGAAGGTTTCGCCCACCTCGGCCACTAGCGCCAAGCCCAGTTCGTCCATGTCATGGAAGTGTCGGTAAAAGCCGGTGGGCACTATCCCGGCTACGCGGGTGACTTCGCGCAGGCTCAGGCTGCCAAACCCGCGGCCGCCATCCATCAGGCTACGCGCGGCGGACATTAAGGCTTGGCGGGTTTGCAGTTTTTGTTCGGCGCGGGGTGACGACATGGTTGGCGAACTTCCTTAGAGCCTTTTTAACGAGCTGGCCACTCTAACAAAACCCTGTCCGTAGCGTCGAACCGATACGCAGCCGTTCGGCGGTTTGAGTGTACAGTCGTTGACTGAATGGAGTGCTTCTGGCACCTTGGTGAACAGTTGTTCACTGGATATCTATAGATGACTCTTATTCCGTTTGCTTGGTTGCGTGTGGCGGCGCCCCTGTTACAGCCGTTGCGCGTCTTGGTGCGGCACGCTTGGTTGCGCGAGGCGGATGTCGACCAAGTGCTGCAATGGCTGCATCCGGCGTGGCGGCTCAATCGCGTGTTGGCGCAGGTGTGCGCGCTGGAATGGGTGGCCGAAGACATGCTGGCATTGACCTTGCGCTGCAACGGCAATGCGCGCGACTGGCAGCCCGGTCAGCATGTGCAAGTGTTTGTCGAATTGGCCGGGGTACGCCTAAGTCGCAGCTATAGCCTGACCGCCGTGCATGCCGATGGCCGTATCGAACTGGCGATTAAGCGCCACGCCGGTGGTCGGTTATCCAATCAGTTACTCGATCATTTGGCGGTGGGGCAGGTGCTCGAACTGGGCCACGCCAGTGGCACCTTGCACTGGCCGCAAGATGCCCGCGCCGGAGTGTTGTTGCTGGCGGCCGGCAGCGGCCTGACACCACTCTTGGGTTTACTGCGGCAAGCCTTGGCCGAGGGTTTTAGTGCGCCGGTAACCCTGTTGCATTACGTGCGCAAGCGCAGCCAGCGGGCGTTTAGTCATGAGTTGCAAGGGCTGCAGTTGCAATACCCGAACCTGCAGGTGCGCTGGGCCATTAGCGGTGAACCGGCGGCGGCCGATGAACTCAGCGGGCGGTTTCAGGCCAGTCATCTCAGCGGCTTGTCGGGCTGTAACTTACTGGTCTGTGGGCCGCACGGTTTCGTCGCCAGCGTGCGTGAGCAGTGGGCCGGCGCGTTACAAAGCGAAGCCTTCAGCGTACCGCTTGCCGAGCCGAGTGCCAGCACCGCGACGTTGCAGTTGCAGTTTAGGCGCAGCCAGTTGCAGGCCACCGGTGACAACCGCAGCAGCCTATTGGTGCAAGCCGAGCAGCACGGGCTGCGGCCCGCGCACGGCTGTCGCCAAGGTATTTGCGCCAGTTGCACCTGCACCTTGGTCAGCGGTGCGGTGCGTGATGTGCGCAGCGGCGCCGTGTTTAACGAGCCGGGGCAGCCCATTCGAATTTGCGTCAGCGTGCCCCAGGGCGATGTGGTGGTGGACCTATGAAAGCCTTACTGATGCGTCAAGATCGGCCATTATCCGCCGCCGAGCAGGATGCTTTTGGCGCCGAACTGGACGCCTTGCGTGCGGCCACCTTGGCCGACTTAGGCGAGGCCGACGCACGCTATATTCGCTGTATTCGCAGCATTGCTCGGGGCTGTGCCTTGGCTGGGCGGCTGCTGCTATTGGCCGGTTGGTTGCCGCCGACTTGGCTGCTGGGCACCTTGCTATTGGGGCTGGCGAAAATTCTCGAGAACATGGAGTTGGGCCACAACGTCATGCACGGCCAGTACGACTGGATGAATGACCCAGAATTAGCTGGGCGTACCTACGAGTGGGACATCGCCGGGCCGGGGGATTCTTGGCGGCACACCCACAACCATATCCATCACACCTACACCAACGTGCTGGGCATGGACGACGACATCGGCTACGGCGTGGTGCGGCTGTTTCCTGAGCAGCGCTGGAAGCCTTACTACCGTTGGCAGCCGTTGTGGGTAGCGATTCAGGCCGTGTTGTTTCAATACTCGGTGGCCGTGCAGCATGTGCAGCTGGACCAGTACTTCAAGGGCCGCATGAGCCGGGAAGAACTGCGCCCGCGACTCAAGCAGTTCAACGGCAAAATCGCCCGCCAATGGGTCAAGGATTATCTGTTCTTCCCGCTGTTGGCTTTGTTGCTGGGGGCGAATGCGTTGGCAGTGTTGGCTGGTAACGTGGTGGCCAATTTGCTGCGCAATCTGTGGACCTTCGCCATCATCTTCTGTGGGCATTTTACCGAGCAGGCGGCGGTGTTTGATCGCACGGAGCTCGAGGGCGAAAGCCGTGGCCATTGGTACCTGCGGCAGATGCGCGGCTCCAGCAACCTAGAAGGCGGGCGCATATTTCATATTCTGACCGGCAATCTCAGCCACCAGATCGAACACCACCTGTTTCCCGACTTACCGGCGCGCCGTTATGCCCAGTTGGCGGTGCAGGTGCGCGAAATCGCCCAGCGTTATGGTCAGACCTACAACAGCGGCAGCTTCGCCGCGCAGTTCGGTTCGGTGCTTAAACGTATTTGGATTTACCGCCTGCCCAACGCCGCGCAAGCGCTGTAGCGAGCTTATTGCTGTTGGCTTTCAAGGTTCTGCAAACGTTGCTGGCTGACAGCGTTGGCTTGTTCGATTTGCTGTTTAAGCTGCGCGGCCTGTTGCTGCAGTTGCTCTGCCTGCTTGGCTTCGAGGCTGGCTACCGCAGCGGTTTCGCCCAAGCCGCAGGCGCTGAGGCTGGTGATGGTTAATAGGCCAAGGGCAAGGCGTAGGTTGTGCATAAGGGGCTCCAGCAAGCGATTGCAACCAGGGGTGGGCCGCAGTTGGCAGCTATAAGCGCCAGATTAGCAGTTGCGACGCGCGCCAGTCATGCAGCTCGATTTGCTCGCTCGGCGTGACGCCGGGAATGGCGAAGCTGTTGCTGATCAGCAGAGCGTTTGGCTGCATCTCAGCGCGGGCTTTAGCCCAGAGCTTGACCATAGGTGCGGGCGATAAAAAGCAATACACCACCTCGTAGTCGGCCAGCGGCTCTTGCCAGAGATTGCGGTAACGGATCTGGCAGTTAGGCCGCGGCAGGCAGCGTAACCAAGCCAACACGAACACCAGTGGTGCGGTCTCGACCCCGACAAACTGGGCCTTAGGAAAGCGCCGCGAGAGTTGATACAGGCCACCGGCCAAGCCGCTGCCTAGGTCGATATAGCGGAACTCCGCCGGCAGGCTTTGCAGCCGTTGAGCCAGCGCAGCGATGGTTTTCTGCCCGCTCAGGTACAGCGGCACCCGCTCGCGAAAGCTGTTCCAGTTCAGCAGCAGTAACAACGCAAAGGCACCGAACAGGGCGCTGGGTGGTAGTTGTTGGCCGTTGAGCAGCAACAGCGCTGGCACGAACAGCAGGTTGATCGGCAGCCACCAGCTCGGCAAGCCTAAACGCCGCCCCAGCAGCGCGGCCAGCAGCCCTTGCAGCAAACCGGCGGCCATTTGGCTCGGGCGATAGGCCAGCAAACTGCTAGCGGCGATAACCAAAGACAACACCAACAGCGCCGCCGCCAACTGCGTGAAGAGCGCGCGCAGGGCGGGGTGCTGCCAGAGAGGAGAGGGGCTAGGTGCGCTCATCGGACGATCCGTGGTTGATCCGCGCACTTTAGCATTCTGATGTCTGGATCAACCGATTGGTTTTGCCGGGCTGTAGGATGGATTAGCCGCGCAGCGGTGTAATCCGTCACCCCTTCGCACCCAAAAAAACACCCGCACAGGGCGCAGCGTTGGTTGGCATGCCGCAGGTGGCAACGAGCGGGTCGCGGTAACGGTGGAGGCGCCGTAGGCGATTCCACCCTACGAGTTTTTCATACCGCGATACGAGTTAATCCGCCATACCGCTTGACCCGTTGCTAGCCGTAACGTTTTTTCGCTTCAATCGCCAAGCCGCTGCCGATGCTGCCAAACACGTTGCCTTCCACATGCTGGGCATTCGGCAGTAGGGCGGCGATTTGTGCGCGTAGCGCCGGGATGCCGCTGGAGCCGCCGGTGAAGAACACCGTATCGACTTGCGCCACGCCCACTCCGGCCTTATTGAGCAATAGCGCGACGCTGTCACGCACCCGTTCGAGCAGACCGTCGATGGCGCTATTCAGGTCGGCGCGGGTCAGGGTCACGGCCAGTTCGGCTTCGATCCGTTGCAGCGACAAATGATGCTGTTCGACGCTGCTCAGGGCGATTTTGCTCTCCTCCATCTGCATCGCCAGCCAGTGCCCGGCACGCAGGTCGATGAGTTTCAACAGGCGGTCGACGCCGGTGGTGTCTTGGCAGTCGTAGCGCATGCTTTTTAGCGCCAGCTGGGATTTTTGCGCGTACACCGCGTTAATCGTGTGCCAGGTGGCCAAATTCAAATGGGTGCTGGTCGGCATAGGTGCGGCGCTTTTCATTCGGCTGCCGTAGCCGAACAACGGCATCACCGTGTGCAGGCTCAGTTGTTTGTCGAAGTCGGTACCACCGATATGCACGCCGCCGGTGGCCAAGATGTCGGCGTGCCGATCGGCCTGCATATGCCGCTCGGGCGCGAGGCGAATCAAGGAAAAGTCCGAGGTACCACCGCCGATATCGACAATCAGTACCAACTCCTCGCGGCTGATGGTGCTTTCGTAGTCAAAGGCCGCGGCGATCGGCTCGAACTGGAAGGACACCTCTTTGAAACCGATGGTCTTGGCCACGGTACTCAGGGTGTCGGCGGCCTCGGCGTCGGCTTTTTCGTCGTCATCGACAAAAAACACCGGGCGGCCCAGCACCACCTGTTCAAACGGGCGCTCGGCAATCGCTTCGGCGCGGTGCTTAAGTTCGGCCAGAAACAGTCCTAGAATTTGCTTAAACGGCATGGCGCTGCCGAGCACTGTGGTTTCGCTTTTGAGCAGCTTGGAACCCAGCAGGCTTTTCAGCGAGCGCATCAGCCGGCCTTCGTAGCCCTCTAGGTATTCGTGCAGGGCCAAACGGCCGTACACCGGGCGGCGCTCTTCAAAGTTGAAGAACAGCACCGAGGGCAGGGTGATCTTGCCGTCTTCGAGGGCCAGTAAGGTGCTGGCGTCTGGCTGCAACCAACCCACTGTTGAGTTGGAGGTGCCAAAATCGATACCGAGGGCGTTGGCGGGAAGACTAAGACTCATGCGGCGCGGGTTCCGGGAAAAAACGGCCGCGCAGTGTATGCGAGTGCGCGCTTGGATGCGCGTAAAATCCGCGCCGCGCATCGGTTGGCGCTGTTAATGCGGGTGCTGTGGATGGACGCGTAACAACTTGGGCTGCAGATGGTCTATCTGCGGCTGTCAACGCAGATAGCAGTGGTTGCCCGATGACAGTTCGTGCTTGACGCTATGCGCAATGACGGTAGCCTTGCGGCGATCATTCAGCGTTGGCTGCCGGATGTCAGCTAACCCTCATTTTGGAAGTCCTGCGCATGTCATCCAGCACCTTTGCGCCCTTGCCGTTGGCTGAGCGCGCCGCCTTGTTTAGTCAGTTGGCGGCGCTCGAACAGGCCGGGGTGCCGGTCGATCGCGCCTTCAGCATGTTGCAGCTGTTACCCAGCACGCAAACGCGGATTAACCTCGCCGGCGCGCACATTGCCAAGGGCCGGGATCTGGCCAGCGCCGGTGAATGCAGTGGCTTATTTACCGCGCTGGAGGTGAGCCTGCTGCAGGCCGCGCAAAGCGCCGGCAGCCCGGCGAACCTGTATCAACGCCTGGCCAAGCATTATGCCCAGCAGGCGCAGCATGCCAAAAGCCTGCGCTCGCGGCTGTTGTTGCCGGCCGCGACCTTGCTGCTGGCGTTGCTGGTGCAACCGTTGCCGCGCTTGGTTGCTGGCGAGTTGAGCCTGCTGGGTTACGTCTGGGGCGTGCTGCAACCGCTGGGGTTGCTCGCGGCGCTGTATTGCTGGGTGCGTGGGCGCTGGCAGCGGCCGCCGTCGTTGAGCGCTGGCCGGGCGACTGATGGCTGGTGGCTGCGCGTGCCACTGTTGGGCGAGGCCTATGCACGGCGCAATGTGCGCGATTACTGGGAAACCCTCGGCATGTTGCTGGAGGCCGGCTTGCCGATGTTTAGCGCCATGCCTAAGGCGCTGGCGACCTTGACCAATGCGCAGCTACGGCAGGATTTTTTCGCCTTGCAGCAGCGCGTGTTGGCGGGTGAGTCGCTGGCGCTGGCGCTGCGGCCGATGAGCTTTGCCGGCCAGCCATTGCTCAGCGGGCTGATTGTCAGTGGTGAGGCCAGTGGTACCTTGGCCGCCGCGCTCTTGAGCTTTGCCCAGCGTGAAAGCGCGGCGCTGGCCAGTTTCCAAGAGCAATTGGCCGCTTGGTTGCCGCGCTTGGCGTATCTGCTGGTAGCGCTGTGGATGGCCTACGGCTTGCTCAGTGGCGGCGGTATTATCAGCGAGATGCCGGCCGAGTTGCGTTAGCGCAAAGCGCTGCGGTGATTGCGCCTGCTGATGTGCCTTAGCGGCTATGGCGAACGACAGACTATTAACCCCTGATCTACTGGAAGCCTGCATGCAAGCCATTTCCCATCAGCAACTGCGCCGCGATTTTCGCGCCCTGCTCGCTGGCCCGCGTTGTTTTCACACTGCCTCAGTGTTTGACCCGATGTCGGCCCGCATCGCCGCCGACCTTGGTTTTGAAGTCGGCATCTTGGGCGGTTCGGTGGCGGCCTTGCAGGTGTTGGCCGCACCGGACTTTGCCTTGATTACCCTCAGCGAATTTGTCGAACAGGCCACCCGCATCGGCCGCGTGGCACGCTTGCCGGTGATTGCCGACGCCGATCATGGTTACGGCAATGCCCTCAATGTGATGCGCACCGTGGTCGAACTGGAGCGTGCCGGAGTGGCGGCGCTAACCTTGGAAGACACCCTGTTGCCGGCCCAGTTTGGGCGCAAATCCACTGACCTGATTAGCGTCGCCGAAGGCACCGGTAAAATTCGCGCGGCCTTGCAGGCACGGGTCGATGCCGAGCTGGCGATCATTGCCCGTACCCATGCTGGGGTGCTGTCGGTGAGTGAAGTGATTGAGCGTACTCAGGCCTATCAACAAGCCGGTGCCGATGCTATTTGCTTGGTTGGGGTGCGCGACTTTGCCCACCTGCAAGCGGTCACCGAGCACTTGCGCGTGCCGCTGATGTTGGTGAGCTATAACAACCCGCAGTTGCATGACGATCGGCGCTTGGCCGAACTGGGCGTGCGCATCGTGGTGGATGGTCACGGTGCGTATTTTGCCGCGATCAAAGCCACCTATGATTGCTTGCGGCAACAGCGACAAATCACCAGCGCCAGCGATTTAAGCGCCTCGGAACTGACCCTCAAATACACCCATCCCGAGGACTACTTTGTCTGGGCACGCGAATATATGGATGTGCAGGAGTAGCGCGGTGGCCGCCGCGGGTCATGCCGCACATCGCTAGTGCGGGTAGCTGCTAGAGTCAGAGTAATAGGGCGCGGTCGGCATAAGTCAATGCCTGTGCGCATGTTTGCTGGGGTGACGGCTATGTCGGTTTATAGGGTTATGGCGGGTGGTTGGTTACTACTGAGCGTGCTCGCGCAGGCACCGTTTGCCTACGCCCAAGACTGTGTTGGTGTGGTGACCAGCGGCGGCGGCTCGAGTTTTTGGCAGCAGGTAGCCGCTGGCGCGCAGCATGCGGGTGTGGCGGAGAATGTGGCGGTGTATGTGCGTGGGCCGAACCGTGAGGGCGATGTCGCCGGGCAATTGTTGATTATCGACAAACTCTTGCAGCACGACTGTAAAACGCTGGTTATCGCCCCGGCGGGCGCGCAACTGTCGGACAAGGCCCGCGAGCTTAAATTGCGCGGGGTCAGCACCTGGTTTATCGACCGCGATGCTGGCGACAGCGCCGCCGTAGTGGCGGTGCTGAGTACTGATAATTTTAATGCCGGGGTGTTGGCCGGTGAGCAGATGGTCAAGGCCTTGGGCGGGCAGGGTAGGGTTGCTCTGCTGCGCTATCAGGCGGGAATTACCTCCACCTCTGAGCGTGAGCGCGGCTTTGTGCAAAGCGCCACTGCAGGTGGTTTACAACTGATATTCGATCAATATTTGAGCACTAATAAACAGCAGTCATTGCGTGATTTTGCCGCTGTTGTGCCGCAATTGAAGGGCGTTTTTACCCCTAATCAATCGAGCACTCTGCTAGCGCTGGGGGCATTACGCCGATTAAAGGCGGCAGGGCGAATTGCCCATATCGGCTTCGATGGTGACTCGGTGTTAGTCGAAGCGCTACGTCGCGGTGAGCTTGCCGGATTAGTCCTGCAGCAGCCCTATCAAATGGGCTATCAGGGCGTGCAGCAGGCGGCGCGACTGATGCGTGGTGAGGCCATCGGGCCACGGCAAGTTCGCTTGGCGGCGCACTACCTTGATCGGGCTAATATCGACCAGCCGCAATCATTGCCGTTATTGCCCAAGTAGGGTTGCGATATCTTTTGGCTATGTGGCCGTTATGTCTTGAATCGGTTGCAGCTTTTTGTGATGGGTATCGCTGCGTTCAAGCACATCCTACAATCTGCCTGCAGCGCATAAGGGCTACATCGCCCGGCTAAAGCCCCAGATAATTTTTCACCCCAGTAAAAATAATCTGGGCGGCCAACGCGCAAACGAACAAGCCCATTAACCGGCTGACGATTTGCAGGCCTTGGTCGCCGAGCAGGCGCCCAAACAGGTCTGACAAATACAGCACCGCGCCGACCGTCAGGCTGGCGATAACGATCGCGCCAAGGGCCAAGAACCGTTCCTCCCAGTGCGGCTGACCGGCGCTCATCACCAGCAGTGCGCCTATGGTGCCGGGGCCGACGGTCAGCGGAATGGTCAGCGGAACTATGGTTACGTCTTGCTGTTGATTGTCGGTCTGCACCACCGGCTTGCCTTGTGCCATGCCCAGCGCCGAGATAAACAGCACACTGCCGGCACCGATGCGAAAGGCGTCGATGGTGATGCCGAACAGGCTGAAGATGTGTTGGCCGAAAAGATACAGCAGGCCACTGGCGATCACTGTGCCCAGCGCCACCTTGCAGGCCAGCACTTTGCGTTCTTTACGGGTGTAACCCAGGGTCAGGCTGATAAAGCACGACAGCACGAAAAACGGGCTGTAGAGCACCAGCATCTTTAGGTACAGGCTGAACAACTCGGTGAGCATGTGCGCGGCTCTGAGTGAGGTGGGTGGCGTTTAGGACGATAGCGCTGAGTCGGCTTCACGCTGACGGCGCAGTTCGCGCTCGTACACCCAGCGCTCAATCAGCTCGCGCAAGTGCGACAGCTCTATCGGTTTGGCCATATGGCCGTCCATGCCGACCTGTCGGGCGCGCTCCTTGTGCTCAGACATAATATGCGCGGTTAAGGCCACCACCGGGGTGCGCGGCTGATGGTTTTCCAGCTCCCAAGCACGGAGCATTTCGGTGGCGGTAAAGCCGTCCAGCACCGGCATTTCGCAGTCCATCAGTACTAAGTCGTAACGCTGCGTCTGGATCGCGCGCAAGGCTTCTTCGCCGTTGCTGGCGGTGTCCGGTTGCAGGTTGAGCTTGGCCAGCATGCCGCGAATTACCTTGGTGGAGATGCTGTTGTCTTCGGCGACCAGAATTTTGAAATCGCTGGGGATGACTACGGCGGGCGGCAACTCGGTGACGCGCATGCTGCGCAGCGGCTCGCCGCGTTGTAGCTGACTGAGTTCGTCGGCCAGGGTGGTTTTCAGGGCGTAACCGGCCACGGGCTTGGCCAATATGCGTTTGACCCCGGCGTTACGGGCGATGATCTTGCTCGGCGCATGGCTGATGCCGGTGAGCATGATGACCAAGATGTCGTTGTGCAGGCTGGGGTCTTCTTTGATCTTGGCCGACAACTGCATGCCGGTCATGCCGGGCATGTCTTGGTCGAGCAGCACCACGTCAAAGTGTTCGCGCAGGTTGGCTTGGGTGCGCAGTATCGCCAGCGCCTCTTTACCGCTGGAGGCTTCACTGGCGTGCATGCCCCAACTGTTGCACTGCTGTTGCAATACTTTGCGGCAGGTTTCGTTGTCGTCGACCACCAGCACGCGCTTGCCTTGCAGTTGTTGGTCAAAGTTGCTGGTCGATTGCTGCAAACGAGCGCTGTCCAACGGCAAGCTTAGCCACAGGGTATTGCCGCGTTGCTGGCCGCTTTGCACGCCAAACTGACCGTCCATCATATGGATTAACTGGCGGGCGATAATTAAACCTAAGCGGCCGCCGAGCTTACTGTTGGCGAGAAAGTCTTTGCTCTGTAGGGCGGCGTTAAGCAGCGCGTCGCGTTCGTCGGCTTGCAGTGGCTCGCCGCTGTCTTGAATGGCGATGCGTAAACGCGGTTGCTGGTCGTTGCCTTCAATGGCCGCCACCAACAAAATTTCGCCCTCGCTGGTCAGTTTGAAGGCGTTGTCGAGCAGGCTCAGCAGCGCTTGGCGCAGGCGGGTCGGATCGCCGCTGATGACTCGTGGTACTTGCGGCTGGATAAAACTAATCAGTTCGACTTTTTGCTGCTCGGCCTTGCTGCGGAAAATCGCTAAGCAGTCGTCGATCAGCGCGTTGAGGTCGAACTGCACATCGTCCAGTTCAATCTGCCCGGACTCCAGTTTAGAGATATCGAGAATTTCGTTAATCAGTGACAGCAGTTCATTGCCGGCGCTGTGGATGGTTTGCACGTAGTCGAGCTGTTTGGTCGACAGCGTCGTACCGAGCAGCAGTTCGCTCATGCCTAGTACGCCGTTCATGGGCGTGCGAATTTCATGGCTGATGCGGGCTAAGAACTCGGCCTTGGCATTGATCTCGGCCAGATGCGCGGCGCGGTCGCGGCGCTCGCTAAAGTCGGCATGCAGAATCCGTCGCTGGCGTTCACTGAGGGCGATGCTGAGTAAAAAATTACAGACAATAGCGGCACTCAGTTGGGCGAAGTTCAGCCACTCGGAGTCGACCTGCCAGTAGCCAAAGTACACCGGCAGTGCGCCCACAAAGGCGAGGCTGAGAATCAATAAGGCGAGGGTGAATAGACGTGCCGGGCGATAGCTGTGGCGCCAATGGTAGGCGGCCACTATCAACATGCTAAGGCCGCCGATGGCGATCAGCACGTACATCAATTGGTTAAATTGCAGGTCGGTGATGAGCAGCAGTAGCAGGCCACTCAACCCCAGTAGAGCCATCTCGGCCAGCAGCAACTTGGTCAGTGGTGTGGTTGGGCAGACTTGCCGGAAAAAGCTCGCGGTAAATGCCAAGGTACACAGCAGACTGAGCAAAATCGATAAATTTAAAATGTTCGGCTGCGCCGTTTGCCATTCTCCCAGCCAGGGCGTGGTCACGCTCTGCATAGTTGCCGCCGCCACGAGCAGGCTCAGTTGAGTGGCGGCCAGCCATAGGGTGCTGGGGGTGCGCACATAGGCAAAGCGCACCAGGTTGTACAGAATCAGCATGACAATGCAGCCAAGCAGGCTGCCAAACAACAGCGCCCGGTTGTCATCGGCGGCGAGCGATTGAGTCGATTGCAGGCTGATGTCCGGACGCAGGGCGTGCACCGAGCTCAGGCGCAGGTAAACATCGATGGTCTCGCTGGACTGTGGCAGCGGCAGGAGAAAGTTCCGACTCGCCAGCGGCCGACTGCTCAGGGGTAATTTGTTGCCGGTGCGGGTATGGCTGAGTAATTGGTTGCCTTGCAGCAGGTATAGATCGAGGTATTCCAAATAGGGCGAGAACACCCGCAGCATTTGTTCTTGCTGATGGGGCAGCAACCGGTAGTGCAACCACAGCGCAGACTGGCCGCCGGGGCTAAAAATTTGTTCGAGTTGGGCCGGGACAAACTGCGTTACGCGCTCAGGCGAGCGCACTTCGTCCAGTTGCAAGCTGCCTTGGCTATCGAGCAGCAGGCGCCAAGCAGGCTCTTGGCTGTCAGCTTGGGCGGGCAAAGTCGAGAGAAGTGTCAGCAGTAAGCTGAGCACAAGAGCAATGGCAATCCTGAGCCGAGGCACGGGCGAAATCCCTTCGAAATGATTGAGCAAATTATAACCAGTCTGCGCTTCGATGCTAGCCCGCAAGTGACAGCTTGTCGCGGGCTAGCACGCAAGTGACGACTAGTCTTCGCCGCGCTCGCGGGCAATCGCCCGATAGCCGATGTCGTCGCGATAGAAGCAACCGTCCCAGCTGATTTGCTTGGCCAGTGCATAGGCTTGTTGTTGCGCGGCCAACACGCTGTCGCCCATGCCGGTGGCGCAGAGTACACGGCCGCCGCTGGTGACAATATTACCGTCTTGCAGTGCGGTGCCGGCGTGGAACACTTTGCCGGGTAGCGCAGCGGCTTGTTCAAGGCCCTTGATCACATCGCCCTTGGCATAATCAGCGGGGTAGCCGCCGGCGGCCAACACCACGCCCAAACTTGGTCGTGGGTCCCACTGCGCTTCAACTTTGTCCAGAGCCTCGGCGAAAGCCGCTTCGATCAGCAGCACCAAGGAGGATTGCAGGCGCAACATCACCGGTTGAGTTTCCGGGTCGCCAAAGCGGCAGTTGAACTCGATTACTTTCGGATTGCCGGCCTTGTCGATCATCAGCCCGGCGTACAGG
>JBILAR010000067.1:0-17908 GCA_044354115.1 Pseudomonas sp.
CCAAGCGAAGATCAGGTCGTGGATTTCTTGCTCGGTCGGCGCACGTTTGGTCACGATCTTCAGGTCTTCTGCCTTGATCATGCCGATGTCGCGGCTCTGTACCAGCAGACCACCGTTGACTCGCTTGAAGTCCCAGGCGGCGCTGCGTTCGGCGGCCCATTCGCCACACTCCAGCAAGCGCACGTTGGCTTTGGCGGCGACCACGGCACGGGCTTCCAAGCTGATTTTTGGCGCGATTATGACTTCGACAAATTGGCGCTCGACGATGGCTTGGGCGGTGGCAGCGTCCAATTCGCGGTTGAAGGCGATGATGCCGCCGAACGCCGATTCGGTATCAGTGGCGTAGGCCAGTTCATAGGCTTGGCGAATCCCGCCTTCGCTGTCTAGGGCCACGGCCACGCCACACGGGTTGGCGTGCTTGACGATCACGCAGGCCGGCTTAACGAAGCTTTTTACGCACTCTAAAGCAGCGTCGGTGTCGGCGACGTTATTGAACGACAGCTCTTTGCCTTGCAGTTGCACGGCGGTGGCGATGCAGGCTTCGCCTTTTTGCGCCTCAACGTAGAAAGCCGCGCTCTGGTGCGGGTTCTCGCCGTAGCGCATTTCTTGCGCCTTGATGAACTGGCTGTTGAAGGTCTGCGGGAAACCGCTGCGGCCTTCGGTGCTCAGCGTCTCGGCGCTTTGCTCGATGGTGCCGAAATAGTTGGCGATCATGCCGTCGTAGGCGGCGGTGTGCTCGAAGGCTTTGAGCATCAGGGCGAAGCGCTCGGCGTAGCTTAGGCCGCCATTTTTCAGACTGGCCAGCACACCGGCGTAGTCGCTGGCATTGACCACAATGGCCACGTCTTTGTGGTTCTTGGCGGCCGAGCGAACCATGGTTGGGCCGCCGATGTCGATGTTTTCGATCGCGGTCGGCAGGTCGCAACCCGGCTTGGCGATAGTGGCGGCGAATGGGTAAAGGTTGACGGCGACCAGATCAATCGGGCGAATGCCGTGCTCGGCCATGATCGCATCGTCGATGCCGCGACGGCCGAGAATGCCACCGTGAATTTTCGGGTGCAGGGTCTTCACCCGGCCATCCATCATTTCCGCAAAGCCGGTGTAGTCGGCCACTTCCACGGCAGCTACGCCGTTGTCTTGCAGCAGTTTGAAGGTGCCGCCGGTGGAGAGGATTTCCACCCCAAGTTCAACCAGTTCACGGGCAAATTCAAGGATCCCGGTCTTGTCGGAAACGCTGATTAGCGCGCGGCGGACGGGAAGGCGAGTGGTCTGGTCGGTCATGGTGGTTTCCATCAGGCGTAGTTAGCAATTAAGGGCTTGAAGCAAAAAGGGCGACCGCTACCGGTCGCCCTTTTTATCGGATCTGGATTTACAGCAGGTCGTACTGCTTGAGTTTCTTGCGCAAGGTGCCGCGGTTCAGGCCCAGTAGCTCGGAGGCCTTGGTCTGGTTGCCCTTGACGTAATTCATCACGGTTTCCAGCAGCGGTGCTTCCACTTCCGACAGCACTAGGTTGTACACGTCGGTGACATCGGCACCTTCGAGGCGCGAAAAGTAGTTGTGCAGCGCCCGCTCGACATTGCCGCGCAAGGTCTGGCCCTCGGCGCTTGGGGTGTTCAGGTGCTGCTTAAGATTTACGCTGTCGCTCACCGCAGTTGCCCCATCAAAACATGCATCATCAAAGCCTTTTTCATCGAGAAACTGCTCGCTCATAGTGTTCATGCTGCCGCCCCTTCTGCGTGGTTATGGCACTCGCGAAAAAACTCACGAACGCTGGCGTGCTGCGCCTCGGTCGCCTCTAGGCGATTAAACTGGCTGCGAAAGTCGCGCGCGCCAGGCAGGGTGGCCAAGTACCAGCCAACATGCTTGCGGGCGATTTTCACGCCCATCACCTCGCCATAAAACACATGCAGTGCGGCGAGGTGCTGTAACAAAATCTGTTCTATCTCCAGCAAGCTGGGTGGCGCTAGGTGTGTGCCGGTCGCCAAGTAATGAGCTATCTCGCGAAACAACCACGGTCGTCCTTGCGCGGCGCGACCAATCAGCAAGGCGTCGGCCCCGGTCGCCGCGAGTACCTGGCGGGCCTTCTCGGGCGAGTCGATATCGCCATTGGCGAATACCGGGATCGACACCGCTTGTTTGATCGCGGCAATGGTCTCGTACTCGGCCTCGCCGGTGTACAGGTCAGCCCTAGTGCGGCCATGCACGGCGAGCGCGCTAATGCCGCTCTGCTCGGCAATTTTTGCCACGTTGATGCCGTTTTTGTTCTGCCGGTCCCAGCCGGTGCGGATCTTCAGGGTCACCGGCACATTCACGGCGGCGACCACCGCCTGAAGAATCTCGCTAACCAGTTGTTCGTCCTTCATCAACGCAGAGCCGGCGGCCTTGTTGCAGACTTTCTTGGCCGGGCAACCCATGTTGATATCAATAATTTGTGCGCCCATCTCCACATTGCGTCGCGCCGCCTCAGCAAGCATTTGCGCATCGCCGCCGGCGATCTGTACCGAGCGCGGCTCGGGATCGCCATCATGCTGCATGCGCAGGCTGGACTTGCGGGTGTTCCATAACCGTACGTCGCTGGTGACCATTTCCGACACCACCAAGCCTGCGCCTAGGCGCCGGCATAACTGCCGAAACGGCTGGTCGGTGACTCCGGCCATAGGCGCGAGAATCAGCTGATTGGACAGCGTATATGGGCCGATGCGTACCGCCGACATGGGTCTTCCCTGCAGTTGGCTGGTTCGGTGAGAGTGCGAAAAAGGGTGGGCATGATACCCGCTCTCGGTGACAGGTTAAAGGCTGGATTGAACAAAATATGAACAGCGCAGGGCTTATAGCGAAGAGTTTGGATGGTCAGCCGAGCGGCGAAATAGTGCCGCCCGGTTTTAGTGCTGCGGGGGAAAACTTACTCGGGCGAGTGGAAGTTCAGGCTGTAGTTCACCGCTTTACTGCCGGGGTCGAGAATGTCCAGCGAGATGTGAATCGGCGTTTGCGGCGGCATTTCCGCTTGCCCGGCCAGCTCGCCTGCGAGGTATTCGCTGGGCTTGAAGCTGCGGCTGGCGAGCAGCTTGCCATTGAGGTCGGCAAAGCGCAGTTCGAGCAGCGGGAAGGGCTGGGAGAACGCCGCGCGATTGTACAAAATTGCATCAACCACCAGCGCGCCGCTGAACTCAGGATGGCTGCGCACCACCAAGTTGCTGCTTTTGATTAGGGCGATTTCGACCTTGGATGGCAGGGTGCAACCAAGCTCGGGACACAGCTCGGCAAACCATGGGCGGTATTGGTCTTGGCGGGCCAGTTCGGCGAAGTGGTAATTGATGTATTGGCCGGCCAGCGCGGCCAGCGCCAGTAGATTGATGAGCATCCAGGCGAGTTTGCGCCCCCAGGGTTTTTTCTGTTCGCGCCAGTCTAGTTGCAGCGGCTCTTGGGCGAGGTTGAGCAAACCTTCGTTACGTAGTTGCGGCTCTTGACGCAGGTTGCGGTATTGCGCGTCGTTAATTTCCTCGTCGGCCTCGGTTTGCTGCTGGTCATCTGCTCGCTCGCCGGGCTCGGCGTGTTCGTCGAAGGTCGGCTCGTCGCGCTCGGCATGCAACGGCGTGAAATCTGGCGGGCTGTATGGCTGCGGCTGATCGGCACTGCTGAGTTCGAGGGCCGCGCTGTCGGTGAGAAACGCATAAGTGCCAGCAACCCGCGGCTCAACGGCACTGACCGGAGCCCGCTCGGCAGTTGGCGGCGGGTTGGTCGCGGCGGGCTGCTCAGGTGCCGGTGCTAGGCTGGCTGGCGGTTGCGTTGCTAGTGGTGCAGCCGGCAGTTGACGAATAACGGGCGCAGGCTCAGGACGCGCGGCGCTCGGTTGGTTGTTAATGAGCTTCTCGGCCCATTCTTCGTCATAGGCTTTGATTGGCTCGCGCACGCTGAGAAAGCGCTCGGCCGGTAAGGGCGCGCGCTCTAGGGCGATAAATTCTTGCGAGAGTTGATGCTCTTGCTCTTCGAGTTGGGCCAGGGCTTCATCCAGATCGATGTCGTCCAGATCCAGATCGTCATGAATCCACAGGGTTTCGCTCGGCTGCTTGCCGGCCGGAGTGGCTTGTACGGGTGCTGTCGAGGCTGCTGGTACAAGGCTGGCTGCGTAGTTGGGGCTGGTGCTGGGCGCTGGTGCGGCGCTGGAAGTCGTGGCGGGTTGCGCAGGTAGCGCTTGCGCCGCTTTTACCAGTGCCGGTTGCTCGCTTAGTAGCTGTTGAGCCGCATTGAACACGTGCAGGCAAGCGCCGCAGCGAACTGCGCCGTGGGCGATGCCGAGCTGCGCGCGACTCACGCGAAAGCTGGTGTGGCACTGTGGGCATTGGGTGACAAAGCTGTCGATCATGCGGCGGTCCGTGCAAAACGAGGCGCTAGTTTAACCTAAGCCTGTGTACCTGTTGGGTGTGAAAGCGCTGGCGCTGTCACACCCAACAGGGATGCGCTTAGTTGCAGCAATGCCGCGCTTAGTGGCGGCGGCCGCTGATACGCACCCAGCCGTCACGAATGCACAGCGGGTCTAAGGCAAAAGCCTCGGCGTAGGCGGCAGCTACTTCTTCGCCCTGTTCGGCAAGAATGCCCGATAAGGCCAGGCGGCCGCCCGGTTTGACAAGGCTGATTAGCTGTGGCGCCAGTGCCACTAAGGGGCCAGCGAGAATATTGGCTACCACCACATCGGCCTGCTCGGTGGGCAGATGCTCGGGTAGGTACAGCGGGAAGCGGCTGGCGTCGATGCCGTTGCGCTCGGCATTGTCACGCGAGGCGTCGATGGCTTGATAGTCGATGTCGGTGCCGACCGCCTGCTTAGCGCCGAGCAGCAGGGCGGCAATGGCCAAAATCCCCGAGCCGCAGCCAAAGTCCAGTACGTTGCAATCGGTTAAGTCTTGGCCGTCCAGCCATTCCAGGCACAGTGCGGTGGTTGGGTGGGTGCCGGTGCCGAAGGCCAAGCCCGGATCAAGCAGCAGATTCACCGCGTCCGGCTCTGGGGCGGCGTGCCAGCTCGGCACTATCCACAGGCGCTGGCCGAAACGCATCGGGTGGAAGTTGTCCATCCAGCTGCGTTCCCAGTCTTGGTCGGCCAGCACTTCGCTGTGGTGCTGCGGCAGTGGTGCGCCGGTCAGCAGTTCCAGCTGGGCGAGCAATTGTTCGGCATCGGTGCCGTCTTCAAACAGGGCGAGCAAGTGGGTGTGCGACCAGAGTGGCGTGGTGCCGAGATCGGGCTCGAAAATCGGCTGATCTTCGGCGTCCATAAAGGTTACCGAGACAGCGCCAACCGTTAACAGCGCATCTTCGTAGGTCTCGGCCTGTTCTGGGCTGATGGCGAGACGGACTTGTAACCAGGGCATAACGGTAACCTCGAAGACACGAAAAAAACGGCTTTTTAACCGGCCGGCAAGCTTACTTGAGGTGCCGGTGTCACGCTAGCCGGGCGGTGCGAGCGGTCGAGCCCGCGATAAGCCAGGTGACAGGCGCCGCCCGCCAGCAGCGCTGGCAGCAGCAGGTTGAGTACCGGCACCAGCGTCAGCAGAAACATCAGCAGGCCGAAGGCCGCCAGCGCGCCGCGTTGCTGCTTGATGGCGGCCAGTTGCTCGGCACCGCTGGCTAGGCGCGACAAGGCCGACGGGACTAGAAAACGCACGTTCAGGTAGGCCAGCAGAATCAGCACCAGCAGGCCATTGACGAGCGGAATCAGCATGCACAGCAGCAGGCCAGCGGTGATCCCCAGCCAGGGGCCGAGACGGTAGCGCAGGCTGCGCAACAGTTCGCTGGACGCGGGGGTGCGTGCGGCCAGCGCCGGGTAATGGCGCAGGCTGCGGGTGCGCAGGGAGTCCATCAGCAGCCAGGGCAGCGCTAGGCGAATGCTCAGGATTATGACGCCGGCATACAGCGTCACCAGCATCACCAGGGTCAGCGCGGCCACATACAGAATCAGCATCGCCAGTGCTCCGCCCATGCCGCCCATGCTGCCGCCACTGCCACCCGCGAGGCTGGGGATTAGGCCCAGCGCGGCGCCGCCGTAGATGACGACAAAGGAGATCCATCCGGCGAGCGTGCCGATCTGCTCAAAATAGCTATAGAACACCCAGCTCCAGACGCCGAACGCCAGCAGGCACAAGCCGCTGGAGCGCAGCAGAATGCCAGGTCGCAGGCTGTCGCGCAGGGCCAGGCCGAGGCAGCTGAAGGCTTCGCCGAATGCGCTGGCGATGGCTTGCAGGCGGGTCTTGAAGCTCATCGTGCACGTCCTTGTGGAATGAAAAAAGGGCCGCTTTGTGCGGCCCTTTTAGGTTGGCGGGTCAAGCTCAGTGCTTATCCATGCCGAGTTTCTTTTCCAGGTAGTGAATATTCACCCCACCTTCGCAGAAGCCCGGGTCGCGCACTAGGTCTCGGTGCAGCGGGATATTGGTTTTGATCCCGTCGACGACGATTTCGTCTAGCGCGTTACGCATCCGCGCCATGGCCTCTTCGCGGGTCGCACCGTAGGTAATCAGCTTGCCGATCAAAGAGTCATAGTTCGATGGTACGCGGTAGCCGCTGTACAGGTGCGAGTCGACCCGCACGCCATTGCCGCCGGGCGCGTGGAAGTGCTTGACCAAGCCTGGGCAGGGCATAAAGGTCGCTGGGTCTTCGGCGTTGATCCGGCACTCCAGCGAGTGACCGCGAATGACCACGTCTTTTTGCTTGAACGACAGTTTATTGCCAGCGGCGATGCTGAGCATCTCCTTGACGATATCGATGCCGGTAACCATCTCGGTGACCGGGTGTTCGACCTGTACGCGCGTGTTCATCTCGATGAAGTAGAAACGGCCGTCTTCGTACAGGAACTCGAAGGTGCCGGCGCCGCGGTAACCGATGTCGATGCAGGCTTTGACGCAGCGGGCCAGCACTTCGGCGCGGGCCTTTTCGTCGATGCCGGGTGCCGGCGCTTCTTCCAGCACCTTCTGGTGGCGGCGTTGCAACGAGCAGTCGCGATCTCCGAGGTGAATGGCGTTGCCTTGACCGTCCGACAGCACCTGTACTTCGACGTGGCGCGGGTTAGTCAGGAACTTCTCCAGATACACCATCGAGTTGCCGAAGAAGGCGCCGGCTTCGGTGCGGGTTAGTTGCGCCGATTTAATCAGTTCTTCTTCGCTGTACACCACGCGCATACCGCGTCCACCGCCGCCGCCAGCGGCTTTGATGATCACCGGATAACCGACTTCGCGACCAATCGCCAAGGCGGTTTCTTCGTCTTCCGGCAGCGGGCCGTCTGAACCGGGTACGGTCGGCACACCGGCCAGCTTCATCGCGTGCTTGGCGGAAACTTTGTCGCCCATCAGGCGAATGGTCTCGGCTTTAGGGCCGATAAAGGCGAAGCCGGAGTTTTCCACTTGTTCGGCAAAGTCGGCGTTTTCCGCCAAGAAGCCATAGCCTGGGTGAATGGCCGTAGCGCCGGTTACTTCTGCGGCGGCAATGATTGCCGGTATCTGCAGGTACGACTGGGCAGCCGAGGCTGGGCCGATGCATACGGTTTCGTCAGCTAGGCCGAGGTGCATTAATTCGCGGTCGGCGGTGGAGTACACCGCCACGGTCTTAATGCCCAGCTCTTTGCAGGCCCGCAGAATGCGCAGGGCGATTTCGCCGCGGTTGGCGATCAGGACTTTTTGCAGCTGCATTGCCGGCTCTCCGCGGATCAAACGATGGTGAACAGCGGTTGGTCGTATTCCACCGGTTGACCGTTTTCCACCAAGATGGATTCGATCACGCCGCTGGTTTCGGCTTCGATGTGGTTCATCATTTTCATCGCTTCAACGATGCAAAGGATGTCGCCTTTTTTCACGCTCTGGCCGATTTCCACAAACGCCGGCGATGCCGGGCCTGGGGTGCGGTAAAAGGTGCCAACCATCGGTGAACGGGCTGCCTGGCCATTCATTTTCGGTGCGCTAGGCACTTCGCTGACAGGCGCGGCGGCAACCGCAGCAGCCGGTGCGGCGGCTACTGGGGCCGGTGCTGGGGCGTACATAGGTTGTGCGTAGGTCGGCTGTTTGCTGTGCCGGCTGATGCGCACCGACTCTTCGCCTTCACGAATTTCTAACTCGTCAATGCCGGACTCTTCCAGCAGTTCAATGAGTTTTTTAACTTTACGGATATCCATTTAGCAACAACTCCCACTATCAGGTCAGGGACGTTTATTTTGTTCTATTTGCTCAAGCGCCGCGTCTAGGGCCAGCCGGTAACCGGTGGCACCAAGACCGCAAATCACCCCTACGGCAACATCAGAAAAGTACGAGTGATGACGGAAAGCTTCACGTTTATGCACGTTAGAAAGGTGCACTTCGATAAATGGGATGCTCACCGCTAGCAGCGCGTCACGTAATGCCACGCTCGTATGGGTAAAGGCGGCGGGATTAATCAGAATAAAATCCACGCCCTCATTGCGCGCCGCGTGGATGCGCTCAATCAGCTCGTATTCGGCATTGCTTTGCAGATACAGCAAGTGATGACCGGCGGCGCGGGCGCGCTGCTCAAGGTCAAGGTTGATCTGTTCCAGCGTGGTGGCGCCATAGACGCCGGGCTCGCGGCTACCCAAGAGATTCAAGTTGGGGCCGTGCAGCACCAGTAAGGTGGCCATAGTGTTGTCCTGTGCTTAGCGTTGCTGACTATGCCGAATGCGTCGCGCGCTGTCCAGTTGTCGGTAGTAGCCGGCACGATGCAGGATGTTTAAGACAATTACGCGATGCTAGCAGACCGTTGAAAAACTACTGCGCTAGGCTATGCGGCGTTGAAATCAGCCTCAAAATGCTCATTTACGACCAGTAAACTGCGCTTTTTCGGCTGATTTCGCCTTGTCTAGCCGTCGCTCGCTACATTTTTCAACAGTCTGTTAATGCTTAATTTTGTGCGTTGGCACGGCGCACGCGGGCGGCAAAGTCGGCGGCGTCGATCTCACCTATGACACGTAGGTCGCGTTGTTCGTCACCGTTGCTGGCAAAAAATAACAGCGCCGGTGGGCCGAATAGTTGGTAGTGGTCAAGCAAGGCGCGTTGTTCCTCGTTGCTGGCGCTCATGTCGAAGCGAATCAGCTGATAGCCGGCCAGTGCGCTGATGACTTCGGCATTGCTCAGCACCTCACGCTCGATCACCTTGCAGCTAATGCACCAGTCGGCGTACCAGTCGAGCAGTAGCGGTTGCTGGGCGGCTTTGGCGGCGGCTAAGGTCTGATTCAACTCGGCGCTGGTGCTGATGGTTTGCCAGTTGCTGTGCGTACTGGCGTTTTGCGCTGCGCTGCTGGCGGCGCTGCTGCTAGCAATCGTCCCTAGTGGGCGCAGCGGGTCGCTTTGCCCTTGTAGCGCGCCAACCCAGCTGGCCAGCGCGTACACCAATAAAATCAAGCCACCGAGCTGCGCGAGTTTTTGCCGGTGAGTTTTGACCGTGAACTCCAGTGCGCCTAAATACAGCGCCACGCCGGCCGCCAGCACGCCCCATAGGGCCAGGGTCAGCGGGCCGGGCAGCACTCGGTCGAGCAACCAAATGGCCACCGCCAGTAGCAGCACGCCAAAACTGTTGCGCACCGTGACCATCCAATTGCCGCTTTTCGGTAGCAAGGCGCCGCCGCCGGTGGCAAACAGCACCATGGGTGCGCCCATGCCAAGGCCGAGCACAAACAACTTAAGGCCGCCGCCGAGGGCATCGCCGCTGCTGCTGATATACAACAGCGCGCCGGCCAGTGGTGCCGACACGCAGGGTGATACCAGTAGGCTCGACAGCACGCCCAGTAGCGCCGCGCCCCACAGCGAGCCACCACGGGTGTTGCCGGCCAAGCGGTCGAGGCGGTCGCTAATAAAGTGCGGCAGGCGCAACTCATATACACCAAACATCGCTAGCGCAAATACGCCAAAGAACAGCGCGAAAGGCACCAGCACCCAAGGTGATTGCAGGCGCGCCTGCAGATTTAATTCGGCGCCAAATACGCCCATCAGCGCGCCGAGCAAGGCAAAGCAGGCGGCCATCGCCAGCACATAAGCCAGCGACAGGCTAAAGCCACGCATGCCGCCGACTTGGCCGCGCAGCACCACCCCGGACAAAATCGGCAACATCGGCAGTACGCAGGGGGTGAAGGTCAGACCTAATCCGGCGAGAAAAAACAACGCCAATTCGCGCCAGCTCCAGCCGCTGGGGTTTTCTGCTGCTGTTGTTGTCGAGGCGCTTGTGGCGGCGGCTGCAGCTGTTACTGCTGTTGCAGCGGTTGCTGCGTCTTGCACGGGGGCGTCGATGCTAAAGCTCTGGGTTTCTGGCGGGTAACACAGGCCCTTGTCGGCGCAGCCTTGGTAAGTTACCAGCAGTGTAAAGGGCCGCTGCTCGGCGCTATCCAGCGGCAGTTGAACATCCAGCACGCCGTGATAGACCTCAACCTTGCCGAAGTATTCATCGGTTTTTGCCAACCCCGCCGGCATTTGCGCCGTGCCCAAGGCGATGTCGGCGGGATCGGTGTGAAACTTAAACGCATGGCGATACAGGTAGTAGCCGTCGGCGGCGATAAATTGCAGCTTGATGGCGCTGGGCGTGCGCTCGATAAGGTCGAGGCGAAACGCCTCGCGCACCGGCAAAAAGTCACTGCTGTTATTCAGCGCGCCGCCCAAGGTTGGATTGGGGCGGCTATCCAGCAGCCCGGCACTGGCCGGCAAGGCCACGAGTAACAGGATCAAGCTCAGCAGGCGGCGCATGGAAGTCTCGCTCGGCAAATGAGCGCCCATCATAGCTGACGGCGCGCCTGCGCCGTAGCGCTGCGGCTGTAAGCAGGTTTGTCCGTCTGCCGCGGTTTACACCCGGAATGCTTGCACGGCGGTGTGCAGTTGCCCGCCTAGCTTGAGTAAGTGCTCGCCTTGCTCGCGGCCTTGGCCGATGCGTTGCAGGTTGTCGCCGCCGAGAATATGGATGCGCTCACTGTGCCCGCGTATATCGCCGACCGCGCCGCTTTGTTGGGCGGTGGTGCTGGCGATGCGTTCGGCCATATGGGCGATGGTGTGAATGGCCGCGACTATTTCGACCAGCGCGCTATCGGCGGCGGAAGCTTGGCTGGCGGTGATTTCAGCATGACCGACTTGGCTGCGCATGGCTTCTAGGGATTTGCGCGCCGCGTGTTGCAGGCTGGCGATCAGTTGTTGAATCTCTTCGGTGGCGCCGCTGGTGCGCAAGGCCAATGAACGTACCTCCTCCGCCACCACGGCAAAGCCACGGCCCATTTCGCCGGCGCGAGCGGCCTCGATGGCGGCATTCAGGGCCAGTAAGTTGGTCTGCTCGGCGATGCCGCGAATCACCGTTAGGACTTTGCCGATGGTGGCGGTTTCTTCGGCCAGATGCTCGATGGCCTTGGCGTTGCCGCGCACTTCACCGACCAAGCCATAAAGCCCGGTGAGGCTGTGGCCAATTACCGTTTGCCCTTGCTCGACGGCGCGTCCGGCGTCGCGACTGGCGTTGGCGGCCTGGCTGGCATCATCGGCGACTTGCAAAATGCTGCCTTCCAGCTCGCCCAGCGCATCGCGGATTTGCGCACTGTCGCCGGCTTGGCGTTCGGCGCCGCGGTGTAAACCACCGCTTAAGTCGGCCAAGGTGCGGCTGCTGTCGGCCACTTGCTCGGCATGTCCGCGAATGGTGCCGACTAAATCGACTAAGTAGGCCCGCAGGCGGTTGAGCGACTCTTGGATGTCGTGCAGTTCTTGGGTGCGTGGATTGAGTTTGATCTCGACGCTAAAGTCGCCCGCCGCCCAGGCCGACAGCGCCGGCACCAAACGGTTAAGCACGTTGGTCAGGCGCCGTTGAATGCTGTCGATGACTAAGGCGATCAGCAGGATCAGGCCAATCATCAGCCCTTGCACACGTTGCACTTGGCTCTGGATGCGGGCGTGCTCGGCGCGCACCGCAGGTTCCAGCGCAGCGAGTGCCTGCTGCAGGGCGGTGACCTTGGCTTGGGTGCTGACCGCCAACTGTTGGCGCTGCTCGATGAGGTCGCTGGTGCGGGTGAGTTCGGCCGGGTAACGCTGCAGTAAGCTGTTGAAATCGCGTTTCAGGGCGATGCCTTGGTCTTCGCTGATCGCTTGCTCACTATCGCTAGCCAAACCCATAAGGTCAGCAAAACTATCGCTGCTGGCGGCTTGGTCAGTTTGCACACCGAGCAGCGCGAGGCTGTCGAGGGCGCTGGCTTGTGCCTTGAGTTGCGCCAGTTCGCGCTCGACTTCGCCGCGCAACTCGCTGCGCCCGCTGCTGACTAATTTACTGCGCGCGTGAGCTAGGCGGCTGAGGCGCTCGGCGGCTAGAAACAGTGGCTGTCGGTAGCCGGCGCTGGCGGCGTTGGCTTGCTCGGCGTACTGGTTGAGTTGCTGCAAACTGTCGGCCATTTCACGTTCGGCTTGCAGCAGTAGGGCTTGTGGGTCGCCAGCCAGTTTGCCGGCGGCGAGCAATTGGCTGGCGCTAAATTCACGCAGCTCCTTTAGGCTCGGGCGCAGTTGCGCGCTAAGTTCTGCGGGTAAGTCATCGAGTTGTTGCTCGAATTGTTCGATCGCTTGGCTGGCGGCGCTGTGGCGCAGGGCATCGCCACTGGCGAGGTAGTCGTGGATATTTTGCGCGACCGCTTGTTGGAAGTTTTGTGACAGGCTTAGGTAGCGGTCCATCAGTAAATAGGGCCGCTCCAGCGCCCGTTGCGACCACCAGAGCGTAGCGCCTAAGCCTAGGCAGACGCCGATCAGCAGCAAGGTATTAAGGTTGGTGAGTTGTTTCAGGCGCATGCAAAAATCGCTCAGCAAAGTGGCGTAATGCCAGCAACTGTATGGCGTTTTTGTTGCAGTCTTGTGACGTGGAGGCTGTCAGGCGTCGGAGTCGATCGCCGGCTAATCGGTAAAAATGACGCTGCGGTTGCGCCCTGCATGTTTGGCGCTGTACAGCGCTAGGTCGGCGTTTTTCGACAGGGTTTTGCCGTCTTCGCGGTCATGCAGTTCGGCGATGCCGCAGCTAAAGGTGCAGGCGAGGTCTTGCGGTTGCGCGGGGTGCAGGATCTCGGCAAAGCGCTGGCGAATGTCTTCCAAGACCTGCTGCGCAGTGGCCGCGTCGGTGTCGGGCAATACCACGGCAAACTCTTCGCCGCCGTAGCGGCCGATGTAGTCGGATTTGCGCAGGCGTTGTTTGAGAAACATCGCCAGACTCTTGATTACCCGATCGCCCACCGGGTGTCCGTAGGTGTCGTTAACCTTCTTGAAAAAGTCGATGTCGAGCATGGCGAAACTTAGCGGTTGCTCGGTGCGCAGGGCACGGGCGCGGGCGTCGTCGAGTAACTGCAGAATATGCGTGTGGTTATACAAACCCGTGAGGCTGTCGCGCACCATCCGTGCGTGCAGGTGGCGCGCGCGCGCGGCGCGCTGGCGCACGGTGGCTATCAGGTGGCGCGGCTTAATCGGTTTGGTTAAGAAATCGTCGCCGCCCTCGCTCATGGCGTCGAGTTGCTTGTCTAAGTCGTCTTCGGCCGACAGGTAAATAATCGGCACGCTAACGTAGCGGTCGTTATGACGGATCACCTTGGCCAGCTCCGGGCCGTTGCAGCCGGGCATATACATGTCGAGGATGATCAGGTCTGGCTGAAACTCGGCCAAAGCGCACATGGCGCGGGCCGGCTCGGTTAGGGTGCGGGTGAGGATGCCGGCGCTGTTGAGGCTGCGTTCGGTGTAGGTGGCTTGTGCGCGCGAGTCGTCAATAATCAATACTTTATAAGGCTCGTACTGGCCGCTGTGGGTCAGTTGCTCGATCCGCTCAAGTAGGGTCGAGGCCTCTAGAGTGCCGGTGAAAAATGCTTGGCCACCGGCACGCACGGCTTTTAGGCGGGTGTCGGTATCGGTGTCTTCTTGGCTGAAAAACAGTAGTGGCAGTTTCTCGGCGCGGCTGTTTTGCACCTCTTCGGCCAAACGCAGGCCGCAGCCCGCGCCGGCAAAGTTGATGTCAATGATGATGGCGGCGGGGCGGCGCTCGGCCATTGCCGCACGAAAACCATTGGCCGTGTCGATGGCTTGGGTCAGTAGGCCAAACGACTGCAATTGCAGGCTCAAGCGCTCGGCGTGCTGATGGTCGTGCAGGGCTATATAGATAGGTTTGCGCAGCGCCGGTAGCAGGGTTTGCTCCAACTGGTCGCCGTGGCGCAGGCCGGTGCGCGACAGGCGTTGCATCAGCAGGTTGAGTTCGCTAATCAGCTCGCTGTTGAGGCGGCCGTGATTCTCGCCCACGGCAATTAGACAGTTATCGATGCCCTCGGCCAATTGCGCGTGTTCGGTTTGCTCGAAACGTTGCGCGTAGCGCAGCAGCAGCAGATTGCTCTCTGCCAGTTCAGCCATTTCTTCGGCGTTCCAAGCGCCACGTTGCAGGCGCTGCCAGACCTCAAGGGTGAGCCTTGCTTGGTGAATTACGCGCCGGGCAAAGTGATGCTTGAGGCGGTCACTGTTGGGGTCTTCTGGCTCGAGCATGGCCTGCTGAATTGGCTAGGGTGATATTGAGCGGCGTGTGATGGCGCAATGCTAGCACTTGTCAGTGGCTGGCTTGAAGCCGTCGGTCAATTGACGTCAGCCTTTTGTCTGCTTTGTGCTGGCGCTCATGATGCAGTTTGCCGGCCCCGCACTAAGTTTGCCGTGATGCGCTGCGCAACCGCTCACGCATCCCTTATAGTGCTAAGTACGCGAGCGGCGCAGACGTGGCGGCTCACACCCATGCATTTGGTCTCAGAAGGACTTCGCTATGTTGGACTGGAAAAACCGCAAAACTGAGTTGCGCGATCGGGTCGATGATTCGGTCGACGATGTGCGCAGTTATTTTGGCGGCCTTTGGCTCAGCCGCGCCCTCGGCGGCCTACTCGGTTTATATCTGCTGGCAGCCGGGGTGATCGGTTGGTATTGGAGCCAAGAGCCGGGCGCTTTCCCGGTCCAACAGCAGGCGCAAGCGGCGGCCGAAAAAGCCCAGCGGCCCTTGGTGAGTGGTTACACCACGGTCGAGACGCTAAAAACCGTAGCCTCGACCTTGCTCGATAAAGACGGCGGCTATTTGTCTAACGATATTGCCCCGCCGGGCTTGTGGCTGGACAACATGCCCAGCTGGGAATACGGCGTGGTGGTGCAGGTGCGCGACATGTCGCGGGCGCTGCGCAAAGACTTTGCCCGTTCACAGTCGCAATCCACCGAAGACCCGGACTTGGCCAAGGCCGAACCGCGCTTTAACTTCGACAATAAAAGTTGGGCCTTGCCGGCCACCGAGCAGGAATACCGCGAAGGGATCAAATCGCTGGATCGCTACTTGGTGCGTCTGTCCGACCCGAGCCAGCCGAATGCGCAGTTCTACACCCGCGCCGATAACCTGAATAACTGGTTGGGCGATGTGGCCACGCGCTTGGGTTCGTTGTCGCAGCGCTTGTCGGCCAGTGTCGGCCGAGTGCGGCTGAATACCGATACCAAGGGCACAGTCGCGCTGGCCAATGGCGAAGCGCCGCTGCTCAGTGAGGAGGTGGTGAAAACGCCGTGGTTGCAGATCGATAATGTCTTCTACGAAGCCCGTGGTCAGGCCTGGGCCTTGTCGCATTTACTGCGCGCCATCGAAGTGGACTTTGCCGATGTGCTGGCGAAGAAAAACGCCACCGTCAGCGTGCGGCAAATCATTCGCGAGCTGGAAGCGGCGCAAGAGCCGCTCTGGAGCCCGATGATTCTGAATGGCAGCGGCTACGGCGTGTTGGCCAACCATTCGCTGGTGATGGCTAACTATATTTCCCGCGCCAACGCCGCGATTATCGACCTGCGCACCTTGCTGACTCAGGGCTGATTGATGCCCGTCAGTGCGCAAGAGGCGGCCCATCGCGCCGCCTCGGATGCCGAGTTAATTGCTTGGGTGGATGAGCACGACCAGCTGCTCGGCAGCCTGCCGAGGGCCGAGTTGCGTGAGCGTGGGCTGATTGGTCGGGGCAGTTTTATTCTGTTGTTCAATGGCGCTGGGGAGCTGTGTATTCATCAGCGCACCCTGAGCAAGGCGGTCTATCCCGGTTACTGGGATGTGGCCGCTGGCGGCATGTTGCAGAGCGGTGAAAGCTACGCCGAGTCGGCGGCGCGGGAGTTGGCCGAAGAGTTGGGTATCGAAAACGTGGCGCTGCGCGAGCACGGCCGTTTCCTGTTTGAGCAGCCCGACAACCGTCTGTGGTGCGCGGTGTTTTCGGCCATCAGCGATGCGCCCTTAATCCTGCAGCCAGAGGAAGTCTTGCAGGCGCAGTTTCTACCCTTAAACAGGGTGTTGGCGCTGAGCCTACAACAGCCGTTTTGCCCTGATTCACTGGTCGCGTTGCAGCACTATCTGGCGGTGCCGGCCGATTAAAGCGGCTGGCTGTGGTGGATCTTTTTACGCTGCTGTGCACGATGCTGCACGCAGGCCTATAAAGGTCGCCAATCCAGCGTTTAATGGCGCAAAAGGGCTATTAGCAAGGCGCTTTTTTGCCGTTACACTGCGCGCCCTTGAGCCTTTACTGTTGCTTGGCTCGCCGCTCCTCTAGCCCTACGAGGCCCCTTGCGATGCTGAAAAAAGGCTCATCTTTTGCTGCCCTCGGCGGCTTGGTGTATTCCACCGACAGCGGTCGGCATTGCCCCGGCTGCAGCCAGCCGCTGGACGCCTGCACCTGCAAAACTACGCAGATTCCCGAAGGTGACGGCATCGCCCGGGTGCGTCGCGAAAGCAAAGGCCGTGGCGGCAAGACGGTGAGCACCATCACCGGCGTACCACTGGCCTTGGATGACTTAACGGCGCTGGCCACGGCGCTAAAGAAACGCTGCGGCTGTGGCGGCGCGCTGAAGGACGGGGTCATCGAGATTCAAGGCGATCACGTTGAGTTGCTGCTCAGCGAGCTGACCGTACGCGGTTTTAAAGCGAAGAAATCCGGCGGTTAACGCCCTGCGCAGCCAGCCCTTGTGGCCGTATGCGCGCTCAGGCCCGGTAAATGTCATGTTGGTCCGCTAGGCTGTTCAGCCTCTGCGGCAAAAGCCATTTTTCACAGGAATACTCCAATGCCAGTACGACGCACACGTAAAGATGACGGCAGCCAATGGACCGCAGCGGACAGTCGCAGCGTGTATGGCATTCGCAACTGGGGCGCGGGGTACTTCGCCATCAGCGATGCGGGGCGCGTTGAAGTGCGTCCGAATGGCCCGCTGAGCGCGCCTATCGATCTGTATGAGCAGGTCAGCGAATTGCGTAAAACTGGCCTGTCGTTGCCCTTGCTGGTGCGCTTCCCGGACATCCTGCAAGACCGCGTGCGTCAGCTCACCGGTGCCTTCGACAGCAATATTGCTCGGCTGGAGTACCAGAGTTGCTATACCGCCCTGTATCCGATCAAGGTCAACCAGCAAGAGGCGGTGATCGAAAGCATCATCGCCACTCAGAACGTCTCTATCGGTCTGGAAGCTGGCTCCAAACCCGAGCTGCTGGCCGTGCTCGCCTTGGCTCCCAAGGGCGGCACCATCGTCTGCAATGGTTATAAAGACCGCGAATTTATTCGCCTTGCGCTGATCGGCCAGAAGCTCGGCCACAACGTGTTTATCGTCATCGAAAAAGAATCTGAAGTGCAGTTGGTGATCGACGAAGCCGCCGAGCTTAAGGTCGCCCCGCAGATCGGCTTGCGCGTGCGCTTGTCGTCCTTGGCCTCGAGCAAGTGGGCCGACACCGGTGGCGAGAAATCCAAGTTTGGCTTGTCGGCGGCGCAGCTGTTGTCAGTGGTGGGGCGTTTTCGTGACGCCGGGCTGGATCAAGGCATCCGCCTGCTGCACTTTCATATGGGCTCGCAGATCGCCAACTTGGCCGACTACCAGCACGGCTTCAAAGAGGCGATTCGTTACTACGGCGAACTGCGCGGTCTCG
>JBILAR010000117.1:0-9571 GCA_044354115.1 Pseudomonas sp.
TCACTTGGCCGTCCACCCGCAGTTCGGCGCTCAGGTGCTGGACGCTACCGCTCATGCTGTCGACGCAGCGCTGTGGCGCGACCCACAACTCTAGGTGCTGGCCGTTGGCATCGCTGCTCAAACTAAAGCGACCTTCCGGCAATTGCTCCTCTAGGTAGGGCAGGACTAAGGCTTCTTGGCCGGGACGTTCGAGAATCATGCCCTTGTTGTTGGCATTGATTACCCAGTCCGGTTCATGGCCGCTGGCGCGCAGGGTCAGGCGCTTGAAGTTTAAATCGCTACAGTTTTGCCCCTCACTTTGAATGCGGTACAGGCGCGTCAGATTGATCTGACCATCGGTGCCCGGTACTTTGCTGGCGACCATTTGACCTTGGAGGTCCGCAAACAGTGTGCCCTTGCCATTATTCAGCAGCGTTACCGACTCTTGCAGTAAGCCGGTATTGCCGGTGTCTTCGAGTGCAAAGCGGCGCTGCTCTTGGCAGGGGCGAAACTGCAGGCGATTGGTCACGTTGCTCAGTTCACCCTGCATACGCACTGCGGGTACCACAACCTGCTCTGGCTCGGAGGCGAACATTTGGCAGCCAGCAAACACCGGCACTAAGGCCAGTAACAGGAAACGAACGCGAGGCATGGCGCTGGGCATAGTGGCTCTCCAGAAAAGGACCGCCACGGTACCCGGCGCCACCGTTGAGCTCAAGTGGTGGTTACGCCGAGGCCGGTTATTTAACCGATCTTAAAACACCTGGTACATCTGGCCGGTCTGCGCGCCCTCGGCGCTTTTGGCATAGGCCAAAGCTGCAATCGCCGCCGGCACTGGCTTGAAACCGCGAAAGTACGGGCCGTAGCTGGGCAGCGACTCCTCCACCACCGTTGGGCTGACGCTGTTAATCCGCATGCCGCGCGGCAGTTCGATGGCCGCGCCGCGTACGAAGCCATCGACGGCGGCGTTGACCATGCTGGCCGAGCTGCCATAGCGGATCGGATCGTCGCTGAGCACGCCGGAGGTGAGGGTGAAGGAGGCGCCGTCATTGGCGAACTCGCGGCCAATCAGCACCAGGTTGACCTGCCCCATCAGTTTGTCTTGCAGGCCGATGGCGTAGTGCCCGGCGTCCATCTCGGCCAAGGCGCCAAAGTGCAGATTGCCAGCGGCGCAGATCAACGCATCAAAGTTGCCGGTTTGTTCGAATAAACGCCGAATCGAGGCGCTGTCGGTGATGTCGACCTGCAGCTCGCCGCTGGTACGGCCAATGCGCACGATGCTGTGGCGTTCTTGTAGTTGTTGCTCGATGGCTTTGCCGAGGGTGCCATTGGCGCCGATCAAGAGGATTTTCATGGGTTTGCTCCGTGGGTAGATGCCGCGATTGGGTTGCTGTTGGGCTTAGTTTAAAGCGATGATTGATATTGATAAGTCGGCTAATTGGAAAGCTAGTGTTTCCATATAGAAACAATTTGCGGCGCAGCCACTGATGAACGCCAGTAGCGGAGCAAGCTAATGAGTGAGATTGATGATCTGGCCGCCTTTGCCGTGTTGCTTGAGGTGGGCAGCTTTACCCACGCCGCCGAGCGCTTGGGCTGTAGCAAGGGGCAGTTGTCCAAACGGATCCGTGCTTTGGAGCAGGGCTTGGGCGTCACGTTATTGCAGCGCACCACCCGCAAGCTAACCCTTACCAGTGCCGGCAGTACCTTGCTGCCGGAGGCGCAAGCCTTGTTGCGGCAGGCCCAGCGCGCGCGGCAAAGCTTGGCCCGACTGAGCGAAGACCTCAGCGGCACGGTGCGCCTAACGGTGCCGGTGTCGCTGGGAGAAACCTTTTTTGATGCGCTGCTACTCGATTTTGCCCAGCGCTATCCGCAAATACGCATTGAGCTGGAGCTGAACAACAGCTATCGCGACATGCTCGCCGAAGGCTTTGATTTGGCCATTAGGGCCGGCGAGAATCTGGATGAGCGGCTAGTGGCCAAGCCCTTATTCGCCATGCAAGAGCTGACCTGCGCCAGCCCCGCTTACCTAGCCTTGCACGGCCAACCGCAGAACCCGCAGGATTTGTCTGCGCATGTTTGCTTGCTCAATAGTCACTACCGTGGCCCAGAGGAGTGGTTGTATCACCGCCAGCATCAATTGAGCCGTGTTAAGGTGACCGGGCCTTTTGCCAGTAATCATTATCGCTTACTGAAAAAAGCCGCCTTGGCCGGGGTTGGGGTCGCACGGCTGCCGTCTTATATGCTTCAAACCGAGTTGGCCGATGGCCGCTTGCAGTGGTTACTGCGCGACTATCAAACGCGCAGCACTCCGGTGTTTTTGCTGCATCCCTATCAGGGCGGCTTACCCAAGCGCACGCAGGTGCTGGCCGACTACTTGCTGCAGTGGTTTCAGCGCAGCAGCGAGGCGCTGCAAGGGCTAGCCCCGTGACTCCTGAATGCTTGCTGGAGTTGCACTGGCAGGTAGTAACTGGTCGGCCTTGAGCAAGGTTTCTAGGCAATGCTCGCTGATGCCGTAGAAGTCTTTAATACCTTGGATTTTTACCAGCAGCTCGGCTGGATTAACCGCCTCGGTGCGTTTTACCGCGAGGATCATTTTATTTTTGTTGGTGTGCTCTAGCGAGACAAACTCGAACACCTTAGTTTCATAGCCGCAGGCTTCCAGTAGTAAGGCGCGTAGGCTGTCGGTGACCATTTCGGCTTCTTGGCCCAGATGTACGCCGTACTGCAGCATGGGTTTGAGCATGGCTGGGCTGTGCATCTGTGGGCGAATCTGCTTATGACAGCACGGTGAACACATGATGATGGCCGCGCCTGAGCGGATGCCTAAGTGCAAGGCGTAGTCTGTAGCCACGTCGCAGGCGTGCAGGGCGATCATGATGTCGATCTGCTCGGGGGCGTAAGTGCGCACATCACCGTGTTGAAACAGCAGGCCCGGTTGCTCCAGCTTGGCTGCTGCAGCGTTACACAGGCTGACCATGTCTTCGCGCAATTCCACTCCGCGAACTTGCGCATCCAACTGCAGGCTATTACGCAGGTAGTCGTGCAGGGCGAAGGTTAAATAGCCTTTGCCAGAGCCGAAATCGACCGCATGGATTGGCTGGTCTTCGCGCAGCGGCGAGCTGCTCAGGGCGTGGGCGAACACCTCGATAAATTTGTTGATCTGCTTCCACTTGCGCGCCATCGCCGGGATCAACTCGTGCTTGGCGTTGGTCACGCCTAAGTCCGCCAGAAACGGCCGGCTTAACTCTAAGAAGCGCTTCTTCTCGCGGTTGTGCGCGGCGGTCGGTGCGTCGCGCACAACCGCTTTGCCGATGAACAGTTGGCTCTTGTCTTTTTTGCTGAAGGTCAGTTGCAGTTCGTCGGTCAGTGACAGCAAGTGGGCGTTCTTAAATGCCGCCGGCAACAGGCTGGCAATCAGTGCACAGGCTTCGCCAATCGGCAGGTTCTTAGTTATGTCGCGGGTCTTGTAACTGTACACCAGTGACAAGCACGGCTGCTCCTTGACGCTAACCAGTCGGGCCACCACCCGCACTAAGTCGACTTCAGCGCCACGGTATTTGGACAACACTAATTTGACCAAGGTGCTTTGCGCCAAGCTGGTTTCTAGCTGGGCCAAGAACTGCTGGCGATCATCAGTGGTGGCGGTGGGCAGGGTATCGACAGACATAGTAGGAGCCTTGAGCGGCTGCGCGGCGGGCAGCGGGGGATGGAATGGCGGCCATTTTAGGTTTTTTCGCCACACTTAGCCGGGCTTATTTGCGCCAGCACAGACCTTAACGGCGGGGCGGCTCGCCCGGTGCCCAGCTATGCTCGGTGGGTAGCGTTGATAAAGGAGCAAAGACGATGGATGAGTTTATGCAGGCGGCAATTGCCGAGGCACAGCTTGGCTTGGCCGAGGGCGGCATTCCGATTGGCTCGGTGCTGGTGCACCAAGGGCGAATCATTGGCCGTGGGCACAATCAGCGGGTGCAGCAGGGCAGTGCGATTCGCCATGGCGAAATGGACGCGCTGGAGAATGCCGGGCGCTTGCCGGCGCAGACTTATCGCGAGGCGGTGCTCTACACCACCTTGTCGCCCTGCGCGATGTGCAGTGGGGCGATTCTGTTGTACGGCATTGGCCGGGTGGTGGTCGGCGAAAATCAAACCTTTATGGGCGAGGAAGACTGGCTGCGTGGCCGCGGCGTGCAGGTTGAAGTCGCTCAGAATGAAACCTGTATAAGCCTGATGCGCAACTTTATCGCCAGTCAGCCACAGCTGTGGAATGAGGATATTGGCGAGTGAAGGTCGGACTCGCGGATTTTCCCGCAGTTAAGTGCGCCGACGGTTAGGGCTGCCAGTCAATCTGATACTCGCTCAGGTAGGCATCCACGGCGGCACCGACGGTTGGCTGGAAAATGTTGTGGCCCAGTTGCTCAAGCAGTTCGAAACGTTCGAGTTTGTCTTTTACCGGGTCTTTCATTTCCGCAAAATGCAGTTCGATGTTGCGCTCGCGTAACGACTGCGCCAACTCCGCGAGCATATCGCCGGAGGTTACGTCGACACTGGTGAGCGGCTCGGATGCAATCACCACGCGACGGATCGCTTGGCTCGACTGGGCTATGGCCTGCTCGATACTTTGTTGAAACAGCTCGGCATTGGCAAAAAACAGCGGTGCATCCCAGCGAAACAGCAGTAGGCCGGGTACTAAGCGTGCCTGCGGGTAGCGCTGGATATCGTGGTAGCCGCGCACCCCATCGACCCGGCCGAGTACGGTGAAGTGTGGCCGCCAGCCATCCCAGAGAAATTCGATCACCGCCAGCACAATGGCTAGGCCAATCCCGGGAATCGCACCGAGCACCGCAACACCGGCAAAACAACTCATCGACAGCCAGAATTCCCAGCGTTGAATGCGCAAAATTCGGCGCAAGTCAGCAAATTCAAACAGGCCGATAGCCGAGGCGATTACCACCGCAGCCAGCGCACTGGTGGGCAGGTATTGCAGCAAGTTGGGCGCGAACAGCAGCAAGCCTGCCACCGCCAGCGCTCCGACCACGCCGGTTAGCTGGGTTTGCGAGCCTGCGGCTTCAGCCACTGGGGTGCGCGAGGAGGAACTGCTGATCGGGAAACCCTGAAATAGACCCGCGACCAAGTTGGCAGCGCCCAGACCGACCATTTCCTGATTGGGGTCGACCTGCGTGTGGGTGCGCGCGGCGTAGGTGCGTGACAGCACGCTGGTATCGGCAAAAGATACCAGTGCCACGGTAACGCCGCCGAGCAGCACGCTCATCAGGTCCACGCCGCTGAGCCACGGCAGGGCAAACCCCGGTAGCCCTTGGGGCAACTGGCCGAGGACCTTGACGCCCTGCTGGTCGAGGTCGAAGAAACCGACGACCAAAGTGGCCAGTACCACGGCAATGAGAATCCCCGGCACCTGCTTGAACGGCTTGAGCAGCAGGATTAACGCCAAGCTGCCGGCGCCTACGGCGAAGCTGTACCAGTTGCTCCGGTCGGCGATGATAGCGCTGACCAATGCCCAGATATCTTGTCCTGGCCCGTGACTGTCGATGGAGATGCCGAACAGCTTGGGCATCTGGCTGACCAGTACGGTTAAGGCAATGCCGTTCATGTAGCCATAGCGAATCGGCTTGGACAGCAGTTCGGTGACAAAACCCAAGCGCAAGATGCCGGCTAGGATACACACCACGCCGGAGACCACCGCCATCATGCTGGCCAGCGTGATCGCCCGCATGGGGTCGCCGCCGGAGAGTGGCAGGACCACGGCCAGAATTAGCGCCGCCAGTGAGGAGTCCGGGCCGAGTACCAGAATTCGGCTCGGGCCGAACAGCGCATACACCAGCAGCGGCACGATGGTCGCGTACAGCCCGTAGATGCCCGGCACGCCAGAGGCTTGGGCGTAGGCAATGCCGACCGGCACCAACATGGTGGTTAGAACTAAGCCCGCGGCGATATCGCGTGGCAGCCAGTCAAGTTTGTAGCCTTTAAGCATCAGCAGGCCGGGTAGCCAACGTAACCAGCGTTGCGCCGTTGAAGCGTTGGGGAGCGGTGCTTGCTCACTCATGGGCAGGACTCGAATTAGCTTATGGATGGCATATGGAGTGCTAATAAGACCGCTCCCATTCCACCTGAACCGTTAGCGGGACGCACGTCGCAGCCAGAACAGCCAGAACAGCCAGTTACGTTCGGCCACTGCTGCGATGTTGGGTGCGACAGCAATTTTAGGATGTCCTTTGCGCTAAAGGCTAGGCCATTGCTGGGTCGCCGAGCAACAAAGTGCGCAACACGGGCACGGCTGTTGGGCGCGGTGTTGTCGCCAGCTAGGCTATTTAAGGTGGACTATTAACTAGTGTCTGCCCCTTGCCAGCGCGCCGTGTATGCGCGCATCGGGGCTTGACCATGTGCGCCAACCCGCTAAGCGGTTTGGCAGCGCCGCTTAACCGCCCAAATACGCGTCGCGCACCTTGGGGTCGACCAGCAGTTCGGCGCCGCTGCCTTGCATAACGATCCGGCCGTTTTCCAGCACGTAGGCGCGATCCGCCAGTTTCAGTGCTTGGTTGGCGTTTTGCTCGACCAGAAACACCGTCACGCCATCGCTGCGCAGTTGTTCGATGATGGCAAAAATCTGCTGGATGATGATCGGTGCTAGGCCTAGCGAAGGTTCGTCCAACAACAGCAACTTAGGCTGGCTCATCAGCGCACGGCCGATGGCGAGCATTTGTTGCTCACCGCCCGACATGGTGCCGGCGCGCTGGGCGAAGCGCTCTTTGAGGCGCGGGAAGAGGTGCAAAACTTTGTCCATTTGCGCTTGGTAGTCAGCTTTTTCGGTGAAAAACCCGCCCATGGCGAGGTTCTCTTCCACCGTTAAACGGGCAAATACCCGCCGGCCTTCCGGCACCACGGCGATGCTTTTGCGCATGATCTCGGGGGTGTCGAGGCCGATCAGCTCTTCGCCTTGATAACGGATACTGCCGCTGGCTGCGCGGGGTGAGCCGCACAGGGTCATCAGCAGGGTCGATTTGCCGGCACCGTTGGCGCCGATCAAGGTGACGATTTCGCCTTGTTTGACCTCAATGCTGATGTCGTGCAGGGCTTGGATTTTGCCGTAGAAGGTCGATACCTTGTCGAAACTCAGCATGCTTTATGCCTCTCCCAAATAGGCTTTGATCACCTCAGGGTTATTGCGGATCTGTTCCGGGCTGCCGTTGGCCAAGGGCGTGCCTTGGTTGATTACATAGATGTGGTCGGAGATGCTCATGACCAGTTTCATGTCGTGCTCGATTAGCAGTACGGTGACGTCGTGTTGGTCGCGCAGCATGCCGATCAGCGCCTTGAGGTCTTCGGTTTCGCGCGGGTTGAGGCCGGCGGCCGGTTCGTCGAGCATCAAAATGCGCGGCCGGGTCATCATGCAGCGGGCAATTTCCAGCCGGCGTTGCTGGCCGTAGGCGAGGGTGCCGGCCGGGCGGTTGGCAAACTCGCTTAAATTAACCTGCTCAAGCCAGTGCATGGCAAATTCCATCGCCGCCCGTTCGCTGCGGCGAAAACTTGGGGTCTTGAACAAACCGGCGAGAAAACCGGTATTCAGGTGGCGATGCTGCGCCACTAACAAGTTTTCGATGGCGGTCATGTCTTTAAACAAACGCACGTTTTGAAAGGTGCGAACCACGCCTTTGCGGGCGATCTGGTGGCCGGGCAACTGTTGAATCGGCTCGTCATCGAGCAGAATCACGCCGCCGCTGGGCTGGTAAAAGCCGGTCAGGCAGTTAAATACCGTGGTTTTGCCGGCGCCATTGGGGCCAATCATCGATACCACTTGCTTGGCTTGCACGCTTAAGGCCACGCCGTTAACCGCGAGCAAGCCGCCAAAGCGCATGCTCAAGCCGCTGACTTCCAGTAACGGCCGGCTCATGGTTTTAGCTCCGGTTGTGGGCGCAGCATGGGCAACACCACTTGTTTGGCTTGCACGCTTAAGGCCGCGCCGTTCACCGCGAGCAAACCGCCAAAACGCATGCTCAAACCGCTGACTTGCAATAGTGGCCGGCTCATGGCTTTAGCTCCAGATGGGGGCGCTGCATGGGCAGTAAGCCTTGTGGCCGCCAGATCATCATCAGCACCATCAGGGCACCGAACAGCAACATGCGGTACTCGCTGAAGTCGCGCATCAGTTCAGGCAGCAGAATCATCACTACGGCCGCAAGGATGATGCCCAGTTGCGAGCCCAGCCCGCCTAACACGACGATGGCGAGGATGGTCGCCGACTCGATAAAGGTGAAGGATTCCGGCGTTACCAAGCCTTGGCGGGCGGCGAAGAAGCTGCCGGCAAAACCGGCAAAGCAAGCACCTAGGGTAAAGGCCGAAAGCTTGATCATGGTCGGGTTCATGCCCAGCGCACGGCAGGCGATTTCGTCTTCGCGCAGTGCTTCCCACGCCCGGCCCAGCGGCATGCGCATCAGCCGGTTAATCACAAACAGCGCCAGCAGGGCCAGCAGCAGAGCCACCAGATAGAGAAAGATGACTTTGTTGATGCCGTTGTAGGCGATGCCAAAGTACTCATGAAAGGTCTGCATGCCCTCAGCCGCTTTGCGCTCAAAACTCAGGCCGAACAGGGTGGGTTTGTCGATATTGCTGATGCCATTCGGGCCGCCGGTGAGTTCGGTCATGTTGCGCAGCAGAATACGAATGATCTCACCAAAGCCAAGGGTCACGATGGCCAGATAATCGCCACGCAAACGCAGCACCGGGAAGCCGAGAATAAAGCCGAAGAACGCCGCCATCAGCCCGGCAATCGGCAGGCAGACCCAAAAACTCAGGCCAAAGTAATGCGACAACAGCGCGTAGGTGTAAGCGCCGACGGCATAGAAGCCGACGTAGCCTAAGTCCAGCAGCCCCGCCAAACCGACCACGATGTTCAGGCCCAGCCCGAGCATCACGTAGATCAGAATCAGGGTGGCGATATCCACCGCGCCGCGTGAGCCGAAAAACGGCCAAACCAGCGCGGCAATAATCAGCCCGATAATGATCCAGCGCTGGCTGGCCGGTACGCTCAGCCAGTTGCTGGCACCGTGTGGCAGGCTCGGTAGCTTGGGCATCGCGGCCCATGCGCCAGTGAGGCGATGACGCAGTAACTGCCAGACGAACATCAGCAGCGCGGCGGCGGCGATAGTCCACAGGCGTGCTGGACTGGCACCCTGGACTTCGAGGGTGATGCCGACGGTGGTGAGTTTCAGGCCCAAAATGGGATAAGCCACGGCCAGCACCAACAGGGCGCTGAAGCAGGCGGTTTTCAAATTGCTGGCAATGCCACTCATACTTTTTCAACCTCTGGACGCCCAAGAATGCCGGTCGGGCGAAACAGTAAAACCAAAATCAATAAGCCAAAGGCCACTACGTCTTTGTATTGGTCGCCAAAAATATCGGCGCCAAAAGCTTCGGCGATGCCCAGTACCAAGCCGCCGAGCATCGCTCCAGGGATGCTGCCAATGCCACCCAATACCGCTGCGGTAAAGGCTTTGATGCCGACCAAGAAGCCGGCGTTGGGGTTGATTACCCCGTATTGCATGCCCAACAGCACAGCGGCCACCGCCGCCAGCGTGGCGCC
>JBILAR010000057.1:0-21758 GCA_044354115.1 Pseudomonas sp.
TTGTTGGTGTTGATGCCCAATAGGTTGGCCATCTTGATGTCTTCGGCGCAGGCGCGGCAGGCGCGGCCTAGGCGTGAGCGGGAAATAAACAGTGTCAGCGCCAGCATGACCAGGAATGTCACCACGAAAATCAGCATCTGCATGTAGGAAATCACCACGCCGGTCATGCTGTTTTCGCCCAGCACAAAGTTGCCGGGAATCAGGTTGGGGATGGCTTTGTCGCGCGAGTCCTGCGACAGCAGTACGCTGTTTTGCAGGAAGATCGACATACCGATGGCGGAGATCAGCGGGATCAGTCGATTGCTGCCACGCAGCGGTCGATAGGCAATCCGTTCGATGCTGTAACCGTACGCGCTGCAGACCACAATGCTGGCGATAAAGGCTGCGCCCATCAGCAGCGGCAGGCTGTCGATACCGAACATGCTCAGGCCGGCGATGGCGATAAAGGCGATGTAGGAGCCAATCATGTACACCTCGCCGTGGGCGAAGTTAATCATGCCGATGATCCCATAGACCATGGTGTAGCCAATGGCGATCAAGGCATAGGTGCTGCCAATAGTCAGGCCGTTAACCAGTTGTTGTAGATAGTGGTAAATGTCGGGCATTACCGAACTCCTGAAACTAAGCAGCAAGGCTGCCGCTGAACGCGCCAAGGGCGTGGCCAGCATTGCGAGGGACTGCGTGGGTAACGCGGGGTAGCTGTAGCTAAAAGCTTATAAACAAAACCCACAGCAATGGCCGTGGGCTTTGGATTACACCTATTGTGCAGCGTTACTTCAGCGGTGCCTCGGTTTTGCTGGCGTCTTGATGCCAGTTGTAAACCACGAAGCTGAAGTCTTTCAGGTCGCCTTTGGCGTCAAAGGCCAACGCCCCGGTTGGGGTTTCAAAGCTGTTAGCGCGCAGTGCCGCGGCCACCTTGGCGGTGTCGCTGCTGCCCGCTTGTTTGATGCCGTCAGCAATCACCTGTACCGCCGCGTAAGACGGGAACACGAAGGGACCGCTTGGGTCTTCTTTTTTAGCCTTAAATGCGGCGACCAATGCTTGGTTTTTTGGGTCTTGGTCGAAGGCTTTAGGCAGGGTCACCAGCAGGTTTTCCGAGGCTGGGCCGGCAATTGCCGATAGGTCTTTGTTGCCTACGCCTTCTGGGCCCATAAAGCGTGCTTTCAAACCTTTTTCGGCCGACTGACGCAGAATCAAACCCAATTCTGGGTGGTAGCCGCCGTAGTAGACGAAGTCGACATTGGCTTGCTTGAGCTTGGAGATTAGCGAGGAGAAGTCTTTGTCGCCGGCATTAATGCCTTCGAACACGGCTACTTTCAGGCCTTTGCTTTCAACCGTTTGCTTGACCGCCGTGGCGATGCCTTCACCGTATTGCTGTTTGTCGTGAATTACGGCGATGGTCTTGGGCTTAACCACATCGGCGATGTAATTGCCGGCGGTCGGGCCCTGCAGGCTGTCTAGGCCGATGGTGCGAAACACCAGTTGGTAGCCGCGGCTGGTGATTTCCGGGCTGGTCGAGGCCGGGGTAACCATGATGATGCCTTCATCTTCGTAGATGTCGGAGGCTGGCTGCGATGAGCTGGAGCACAGGTGGCCCACTACGAATTTGACTTCGTCATTGACCACTTTGTTGGCCACGGCCACGGCTTGCTTGGGGTCACAGGCGTCGTCGTAGATCACGCCTTCGAGCATTGCACCGTTAACGCCGCCGGCTTTGTTGATTTGCTCGATGGCCATCTTGGCGCCGGTAACTGGGCCAGCCAAGGCGATTTTGATGTTGTCAGCAGCCATTGAATAACTGGTGGCGCCAGCCATGGCCATGGCGACAAATAATTTACCAAACTGGATTTTGTTCATAGTGCTCCACTCGCGGATCTAATTGTTTTTACGGGGTTGGCAACTGTCGAGGTTCGCCAGTTGGGTGTTCGCGTGGTTATCGCAGATGCTCCTAAAACTGTACCGGCACAGTGTAGAGGGTCGATTTGGCGCTTGAAAGCCGTCAGGGTTGGCTGAATGGTCAGGTGTCGCTTAACTGTAATAAACGTATAGATAAGCGTCGCTTATGCCGGTGCGTGCCCCGACAGCAAGCCTTGCTTAGCGTCGTTGTGCGGTTATTATTGGCGACATCATCCTCTAGGCATTTTCCATGACCCAAACAACCCACACGCCAAGCGTAGACGCTCAGGCCGTAGACACCCTGTACGCTAAATTACTGGGTGAAACGGCCAGTATTGGCTGGCACGAATTACAACCCTTCTTTGCCCGTGGGGCACTGTTGTGGGTCAATTCACAGCTAGATTTAGTTGCCGTAGCCTTGGCCGTGGCGCAAGACGATAAAGCCAGCATGAGCGCTTGGTTAACTGCCGCTCAGGTGGGCAAAATCAGCGCAAGCCAAGCCGAGGATTGGTTGCAGCGCGATCCGGCGTTGTGGAGCGTGGTTGTTGCCCCGTGGGTGTTGGTGCAAGAGCGGCAGGCGCCGGCGTTACATTGACACAGAGCAAACCAGCCACGGTTGAGGGCTATAAAATTTAAGGCCGTTCATTGCGCTAATTGCGCACTTTCCGCAAAGGAGCAACAGCATGTTTGAACCAGGACACTTGCACCGTACCAACTTGCCCGGCATGCCGGAGTTTGCCGTGGATATTTACTACGAAGTCCGCAATGACCCTGAACAGGGCATGATGATGCACTTTCGCATGGTCGGTAACATTGCCGGTAATTCGTTTGAAGACGAGTTTGAATTGCACCGCGATACCGCCTTCAACTTCGCTAGCAGCATCACCCGGCTGGCGACTAAGCACGGTTTTCACCCGGCTTTTGGCGCGGTGCTGCGCAATCACAAAGAATATGACCTGATGTTTGACGACATCCGCGAAAAGCTCAAAGCCATTCCCGGTGAGCCGGTCAACTTGGATCATCTGCTTAAGGATGGTTTCTAAGGGCTAGCGGGAGCGGGTCGGATTGTGGGCAATTGGGAGTGTCGGATTGTTCGCTGCGCTCCTGAATTCGACCTACATCCAACCTGCGTCTGGATTGGGTTCGGCGGAGCGCTCGGAAGTGGCTGGCTTTAGCCGGCCTGCACCCAGCGTTGGCGGGCCCAATTGCTCAGCGCGTCGACTACTAGCACGAGCACTAACATGGCCAAGATCACGCTGGCCGCTTGCGCTTGTTGAAACAGGCTGAGGCTGACGTAGAGCATTTGCCCCAAGCCGCCGGCACCGACAAAGCCCAAGACGCTGGCCATGCGAATGTTGTTTTCCCAGCGATACAGGCTGTAGGCGAGCAATTGTGGCCAGACTCCCGGCAGCGTGCCGTAACAAAAGGCGCTGATCTTCGAGCTGCCGGCCAAGCGCAAGGCTTGCGCGGGTGCCGCTGGAGTGTTTTCCAAGGCTTCGGCAAACAAGCGCCCGAGCACGCCACTGGTGTGTAAGGCCAGCGCCAAGGTGCCGGCATTCGGGCCGAGGCCAGCGGCCAGCACCATCAGCGCGGCCCACACCAGCTCAGGGATCGCGCGTAAGGCGTTGAGCACAAAGCGCGTGATGGCTTGGGCCAACAGGCCAAAACGACCCGCCGCCGGCAGGGCCAACAACAGCCCTAACAGGCTGGCGAGTAGGGTGCCAACGGCCGACATGGCCAAGGTTTCCACGCTGCCTTGGGCGATTTTAGGCAGCAGTGCTGGGCTGAAATCGGGTTGCAGAAAACCCTTGGCGTATTGCCACATCAGCCTTGGGCTGTCGCCGCTCACTAAGCCGTACAAATCCAGCTTCAGGTAGGCGAAGGATGCGTACAGCGCCGCCAATAAAACAAGCAATAACAGGCTATTGCCTAAGCGTTGCATGGCTGCCCCCAAAACATCACGACGCTCATGCCAAGCGCCCGCGCAACCAGCGGCTGAGCCCATCGGCCAGCAGCACCAAGGCGAGGAAGGTCAGCAGCATACTGGCCACTTCGGCACCGGCAAACATGCGCAGCGACAGGTCGATTTGTTGGCCCAAACCACCGGCGCCGACAAAGCCCATGATCACCGAGGCGCGAATCGCGCACTCCCAGCGATACACCGTGTACGAGAGGACTTCCCCGGCGGCATTCGGCAGCACGCCATAGGCAAAGGCGCTTAAACGCGAGCTGCCGGCCAGCAATAAGGCGCGGGTTGGGCGCAAATCAGTGGACTCGAAAATCTCGCCATACACCTTGCCCAACATACCGCCGTAGGTGATGCCAATCGCCAGCACCCCGGCGGTTGGCCCCAGACCCACGGCGCGCACAAACAGCAGTGCCCAGACAATCTCCGGGACGCTGCGCAGCACAATCAACAACACCCGGATCGGCCAACGTAAAGCGCTGGCCCACCACGCCGGACGGCCCCCACGGGCTAAAGCGGAAATCGACAGGGCACGAGTGGCCAGCAGCGCCAAAGGCACCGCCAATAGCAGCGCCAAACTCATCCCGGCGGTGGCAATCGCCAAGGTTTGCAAGGTGGCTTGGGCCAGCAGTTGCAAGAACTCAGGGTCATGAGCCAACGGCCAAAAGCCGCTGAGAAACTGGCCCATGTTGGCCAAGTTGTCGGCGTCCATCAGCACGCTTAAGTCCAGTTCACTGAGCACCAGTCCCGGCCACAGCAGTGCCAGCGCGAGCAGCGTCAGCAGCGCGCGTGGAAGGGCCGCCGGATCGCGCGGCGCTAGCATCGTGGCACTTGCCAGAGCGCTGGTGGCGTTGGCGCGGGGGCGGCGTGGGAACTTTGCAGTTGCTGGTTGGCATAGAGCGCGTCAAGGTCGGCTTGGCTGACCGTGCCGGCCGCTTGGTCAAACAGCATGCATCCGTCACGCACACCGATTACCCGGCTGAAATGCGTCAGCGCCAGCTCCACTGCATGCAGGCTGGCGACCAGCGTGCAGGCATGGTCTTGGGCGTGTTGATTAAGCAGGCCTAAGGTATGCCCGGCGAGCACTGGGTCCATGGCCGACACCGGCTCATCGGCCAAAATCAGTCGTGGTTGCTGATAGAGCACGCGGGCTATCGCTACCCGTTGCAATTGTCCTCCAGAGAGCTGGTCGCAGCGCTGGTAAAGTTTGTCGGCTAGATCCAACTGGCTCAAGGCCGCCGCTGCGCCTTCAGGGTCGAGCGGGTAGAGCAAACTCAGCAAGCCTTTAGCGGTTGACCACTGGCCGAGTTTGCCGGCCAGTATCGCGGTAATTACCCGCTGCTTGGCGGGCAAGGGCGGGCTTTGCTGGATCAGCCCGATCTGGCTGCGCAGTGTTTGCCGTTGCCGCGCCGACAGCGCCCAAGGGGCTTGACCCAGCAGCTCAACCTGACCTTGGCTGGGCCGCAATTGGCTGGCCAGCAGGTGCAATAAGCTGGTTTTACCGGCACCAGACGGCCCGATAATGGCCACACGTTCGCCGGGCGCAATGCTTAGGTTGAGTTCGCGCAGTGCGACTTTGCCATCGGCATAGCTCAGGCCTACGTCGGTTAGACGCAGGCCATGACGCGCTTGGCTCACTTCAACAAGCCGGCCGCGCGGGCTGCATCCTCAATGCCTTGGTAGTTTTCGGCTTTAGTCGGGATAAAGCGGCTGGCGGCTTGCAGATCCAAAATCGCCTTGTCGGCCGGCTTGGCGGGGTCGAGGGCGAGGAACGCCGCTTCGATTTTCTTGGTCAAGGCTGGGTCAAGATTGCCGCGCACTGTCCAGTTGTAATCGTAGAAGGTTGGGCTGGTGGACAGCACTCGCACCTTGCTGGTGTCGACCTTGCCGGCCGCGACTAATTTGTCCCACACCGAGGCGTTCAACACGCCGCCATCGACCTTGCCGGCCTGCACCCAGGCGACGGTGGCGTCATGCGCGCCGGAGTAGGCCACGCGGCTGAAGAATGCTTCCGGGTTAATCCCGTCTTTTTGCATAAAGAAGCGCGGCATCAGGCTGCCAGAGGTCGAAGACACCGAGCCAAAGGCGAAGGTCTTGCCTTTGAGGTCTTGCAGCGACTGCACCGCCGGGTTGCCGGTGATGAACTTACTGGTGAACTTGGCATCTTGCTCGCGCTGTACCAGCGGGATGGCATTGCCGGTTTTCAGCCGGGTTTGCACGAAGGTGAAACCGCCCAGCCAAGCCATGTCTAAACGGTCGGCGGCCAAGGCCTCAACCACGGCGGCGTAGTCGCTAACCGGCACGAACTCCACTTTCATGTCCAGTTGCTGCTCAAGGTACGCGCCAAGCGGGGCGAATTTACGTTGCAGCTCAGTCGGTGCTTCATCAGGGATAGCCGACACGCGCAGCACGTTAGCGGCTTGGGTGGCAGTGCAAGATAGGGACAGGGCAAGGCTGGCAGCCAGTGCCGAAAGACGCTTAAGCATGGGTATCTCCGGTTCAATAGCGGAAAAAGGCCAAGCAGTATAATGGCGCACTGCCGTGAGTGGCGGTTTCATTCGTGGCTCGTGCCGTTAAACTTAGAGATTGACCTGTCTGTGGAGCTGCTGATGACTGCCTCTTTACCTGCGCTGGGCTTTGCCGGGATCGGCCTGATGGGCCTGCCCATGTGTCGCCGGCTACTGGCCGCTGGCTATCCATTAACCGTATGGAACCGCTCGCCGGACAAGTGTGCCGAGTTAGTCGCAGCCGGCGCGCGCCAAGTAATGAACCCGGCAGAACTCTGTCACGCCGCCGACATAGTGCTGTTGTGCTTGGCCGATACCCGGGTGGTGCGTCAGGTGGTGTTTGGTTCGGCGGGTATAGTGACGGGCGGCAAGCCGGGGCAGTTGCTGGTGGATTTCTCCAGTTTGGAACCGGCCGCGACCCGCGAGATGGCCGCCGAACTGGCCGCGCACACCGGCATGCATTGGCTGGATGCGCCGGTCTCTGGCGGCACGGCCGGGGCCGCGGCCGGCAGTTTGGCGATCATGGCCGGTGGCCGGGCCGAAGACGTGGCGCGGGTGCGGCCGATTCTCGCGCATCTCGGCCAGCGTCTGACCCATATGGGCGCGCTAGGGGCCGGCCAAGTGACTAAGGCCTGTAATCAGATGCTGGTGGCCTGTAATGCGCTGGTGATTGCCGAAGTGGTGGCTCTCGCCGAGAAGAGCGGGGTGGATGCCAGCCTGTTGGCCGAAGCCTTGAGTGGCGGCTTTGCCGACTCCAAGCCCTTGCAAATTCTCGCCCCGCAGATGGCTGCTAGCCAATTTGAGCCAATCAAGTGGCATGTGCGCACCCTTCTCAAAGATCTGGATACGGCGGTTAAATTGGCCCGCGAACAGGACTCCAGTACCCCAATGAGTGGCTTGGCCGCACAACTAATGCGTCTGCACGGCAGCCAAGGCAATCTCGAACGCGATCCCGCCACCCTGATCGAGTTGTACCGCGAGAACCAGCCATGAAAATCGCCGCCAACCTGTCCCTGCTGTTTACCGAACTACCGCTGCTTGAACGTGTGCAAGCCGCTGCGGCGGCGGCTTTCGATGGGGTGGAAATCCAGTTTCCTTACGAGCTACCGGCCCTGCAGCTAAAGGAAGCGCTGGCCCGCGCCGGCATGCCGCTGCGGCTGATTAACCTGCCGGCCGGCGATTTAATGACGGGTGGGTCGGGGTTGGCTGCCGTGACTGCTCGGCAAGCCGAGTTTGATGCCGCCCTGCAGCAGGCGCTGACCTACGCGGCCATGACCCGCCCGGCTTACGTCAATGTACTGGCCGGCCGTTTGGCCGAGGGCGTTAGCCGGGCCCAGGCGCTGGCCTGTCTGCAGGCCAATCTGGCGAAAACCGCCGAAGCTTTTTCGCTGCTGGGGATTGGCGTGCTCTGCGAAGCGATCAACCCGTTGGATATGCCGGGCTTTCTGATCAACACGCCTGAACAACTGGATGAGTTACTGCGCGCCGTGGCTCATCCCAACCTGCAGGCGCAGTTCGATCTCTACCATATGGCCCGCCAAGGGCTGGACATCCCCGTCGGCATTGCCCTGCTGGCCGGGCGTATCGGCCATGTGCAGTTTGCCGATTGTCCCGGACGCGGCGAGCCGGGCACAGGTACGCTGGATTTTGCCCCGTTGTTGCAGGCGCTGCGCAGCAGTGGCTATGCGGGCTGGCTGGGAGCCGAGTACCGGTCCAGTGGGCAAACAGAGCAAAGCCTTGAATGGTTGCCGAGTTGGCAGGCGTTTTGAATCTTATGCGGGTTACGCCGCTGCGCAGCTAACCCGCCCTACGCGGCTTTGTTAGACTGCTGGCACTTTTTAAACGCTGTTTCCCTTATGCGTTGCGACCGCAGTTAGCGATCAATACGTGAAACCTGTAGGAGCGAGCCTGCTCGCGATGCTTTTGCGCTAGCCAGATCGCCAGCAAGCTGGCTCCTACAGGGTGGGGAATATGCCGTTATTGCCTTTTTATAGAGAAGCCCGATGAACCCACCCATCCGCCTCACCCAATACAGTCACGGCGCCGGTTGCGGCTGCAAAATTTCCCCCAAGGTGTTGGATGTGATCTTGGCCGGCAGCGGCGCACAGAATCTTGATCCGAAACTCTGGGTCGGCAATGCCTCGCGTGACGATGCGGCGGTGTATGCCTTGGACGACGAGCGTGGGGTAGTGTCGACCACCGATTTTTTTATGCCGATTGTCGATGACCCCTACGACTTCGGACGGATCGCCGCCACCAATGCCATCAGCGACATCTACGCCATGGGCGGCGACCCGCTGATGGCCATCGCCATTCTCGGCTGGCCGGTGAATGTGCTGGCACCCGAGGTTGCTCGCGAGGTGATTCGCGGCGGTCGGGCGGTCTGTGACGAGGCCGGGATTCCCTTGGCCGGCGGTCACTCGATCGATGCGCCTGAGCCAATTTTTGGCCTGGCCGTGACCGGCGTGGTGCTCAAACGCCATATGAAACGCAACGACAGCGCCACCGCCGGTTGCCGCCTGTACCTCTCAAAACCACTGGGCATAGGCATTCTCACCACCGCCGAGAAGCAGTCCAAGCTGCGCTCCGAGGAGGTCGGCTTGGCCTGTGAATGGATGTGTACCCTGAACAAGCCCGGCAGTCGTTTCGGCAAGCTTGAAGGCGTGACGGCCATGACCGATGTCACAGGTTTCGGCCTGCTCGGGCATTTGCTGGAAATGGCCGATGGCAGCGGTTTAACCGCGCAGCTGGAGTTTGCCGCGGTGCCGCGCTTGCCGGGGGTGGATTACTATTTGACCCAAGGCTGCGTGCCCGGCGGTACCCAGCGCAATTTCGACAGTTATGGCGAGAAGGTCGCACCGCTCACCGATGAGCAAAAAAACCTGCTCTGCGACCCACAAACCAGCGGCGGTTTGCTGGTGGCGGTCACCCCCGAGGGCGAGGCCGAGTTCCTCGCCGTGGCTGCCGAACTGGGGCTGGCGCTGGCGTCCATCGGTGTACTGGTTGAGCGACAGACCTACGCGGTCGAGGTGCTGTGATGCGTGATAACAGCGCCGACTTTCGGCAGATATTCTTAAACGATCTGCCGATGATGGACGCCCGTGCGCCGGTCGAGTTCAGCAAGGGTGCCTTCCCCGGTGTGATGAATCTGCCGCTGATGGATGACCTTGAACGGCAAAAGGTCGGTACCTGCTACAAACAGCAAGGCCAGGACGCGGCGATCAAACTCGGTCATCAGCTGGTTAGCGGCGAGCTGAAAGCGGCGCGCATCGCCGCTTGGGCGGCCTTTGCTCAGGCTAATCCGCACGGCTATCTGTATTGCTTTCGCGGCGGCCTGCGTTCGCAGTTGGTGCAACAGTGGCTCAAGGATGAGGCCGGTATCGACTATCCGCGCGTCATTGGCGGCTACAAAGCCATGCGCACTTTCTTGCTCGACAGCACCGAGCAGGCCTTGGCGCAGTGTGATTTTGTCATCCTCGGCGGCCTCACCGGCACCGGCAAAACCGAGGTGTTGGCGCAACTCGACAACGCCCTGGACTTAGAAGGCCACGCCAATCACCGTGGCTCCAGTTTCGGCAAGCGGGTCAGCCCACAGCCGGCGCAGATCGATTTCGAAAACCGCTTGGCCATCGACATCCTGAAAAAACGCCACGCCGGGCAGCAACAGTTTGTGCTTGAAGATGAAAGCCGCATGGTCGGCGGCTGCACCTTGCCCTTGGGTTTGCATCAAGGCATGCAGGGCTATCCGCTGATCTGGCTGGAGGACAGTTTAGAGGGGCGGGTGACGCGCATTTTGGCCGATTACGTGACCAACCTGTGCGCTGAATTTGTCGCCGTGCATGGCGCCGAACAGGGCTTTGTCTTGTTCGCCGAACGCTTGCAGCAGAGCCTAAACAATATCCTTAAGCGCCTCGGCGGTGAGCGTTATCAGCGCTTGGCCGCCAGCATGAATGCCGCCTTGGCCGAACAGCAGCGCAGTGGCGATGTGCAACTGCACCGCGAATGGATCGAAGGTTTGCTGGGCGAGTATTACGACCCGATGTACGCCTTTCAGCAAGAGAACAAGGCGCACCGCATCGAGTTTCGCGGCGAGCACGCGGCGGTGCTGGACTATTTGCGGGATAGAAAGTTGCGCGAGCGTCAGTTCACCACTGCTCCATAGTGGCCAATAGCTAGTTAAATGCGTGCGCTGGATTACAGCTTGGGCCTGCGTGGCTGGGCTGCGCCGCTGTGTGCGGGTAAAGTGAGCGACCTTTGTAGTGTTCAACGATGGAGTTGTAGATGTTTATCAAGGAACTGATTTTCGCCGCACTATTAGTGGCCAGCGCTGCCAACGCGGTGGCCGCAGTGCCGGCTCCGACCGCTCAAGAGACCGAAGAGGCGCGCGACAACGCCGCCTACGATGAAGAAGCGGCCGCCGAAGCGCAGGCCCATGAGGCAGATATCAGCGAGGAGGAATTACTCGCTAGCCTGCATTTTCAGCGCGGTAAAATCGTCCTAGGCGATAACTTGGCCACCCTCGACCTGCCCGAGCAATTTGTGTTTTTGAGTGGCGCAGATGCCGAGACGGTGCTGACTAAGGCATGGGGTAATCCACCGAGTGAGCTTTCGCTGGGCATGATCTTGCCAGCGGGAATCTCGCCATTGGCGGATGAGTCTTGGGCGGTGACGGTCGAGTATGAAGAGAACGGCTATGTCGAAGATGGTGATGCCAGTGACATCGACTACAGCGAAATGCTCACCGACATGCAAAAGGACATCCTCGAGGGCAACGAGCAGCGGGTTAAAGAGGGCTACGACAAGATTCAATTGATCGGCTGGGCCAGCCAGCCGCATTACGACGCGGCCGCCAAAAAGCTCTATTGGGCTAAGGAGTTGAAGTTTGGCGATGCCGACTACAACACCCTCAACTACAACATTCGCGTACTGGGCCGTAAGGGTGTGCTGGTGTTGAACTTCATCGCCAATATGGATCAGCTGCCAACCATCGAGAAAAACCTGCCGAATGTGTTGGCGATGACCGAGTTTAATAACGGTAGCCGCTATGCCGATTTTAATCCTGACCTCGACCAAGTCGCGGCCTACGGTTTAGGTGCGCTGGTGGCAGGTAATGTCGCCGCTAAGCTGGGTGTGTTTGCGGCGATTTTATTGTTCCTGAAAAAATTTGGCGTGCTCTTGGTTGCGGCCGCCGGTGGGTTGTTTAAGTTGTTTACTCGTAAGAAAAAACAACCCGAGGAATAACCTGCGGTTCGATTTAATCGCACTCAGTGTAAAAAATCCGGGCTAGTCAGACCGTGTGAAAACGTAACGAGCGAAGGTTAGGCAAGGCAAAAACAGGCGAAAAAGCGCAGTTTACGAGCTGTAAATGAGCATTTTGAGCCTGTTTTTAACGCCGCATAATCGAGCGCAGTAGTTTTCACACAGTCTGAAGCCCGGATTTTTGCGCTGCGATTTTGCTTGGCTTAGGCCACTTGGCTGAGTTTGCCGACGCAACTGAGCCAAGCATTGAGAAAATCCCGGGCCTGACCTTGGGGCTGGAATACTTGCCGCCAAATTTGCCCCAAACCCATCAGGTCGTGGCTTTCGGGCAGCTTAGTGCCGGCCGCCTCGATCAGCATCCAAGCGATGGCGGTGGAGTAGCGCAGGTTGACGGTCAGTTCTAGATGCGGGGCGGTGAGAAACGCATGTTGGCTGGCTAGGCCGCGAACCTTGCTGGCTAGGTCCGGGTCGAGTGCTAGGTGCTGATCCCAAATATGCTGGTGACGCTGTTCGGCGATGCGGTACAGGCCATGCCCACGGCGGTCGGTGAGCACCGCGCCGAGGGCTGATTGGCAGGCGGCGACCCCGAGTAACAAGGCTTCAGCGCTAGGGGAGTGGCGGCCCAAGTACATCAACGTGGGGCGGATCACGTGTTGGCGTAAATCGCTGGCGGCAATACCCATAAATTCCTCGTGAAAGGTAACCGGCGGGCCTGACACATAAAACGGGTTAACCAAGTTGCAACTGAGGCCGAGCCGGAAGCGGCCTTAGCCGCATAAGTTCGAGTGTAGTCCTAAGAGTTATTCGTAAAGGGCTGTTTTTAAACTGTTTTAGGCTTTTACAAATCCTACATATAACCCGCAGTGCTAAAGCCCTACGGGTTATCGCAAGTTTTACTAGCCGGCCAGTGCTTAGTCGCCTAATGCTACGGGCCGCTGTGGATCGGTGATCCATTCGCTCCAAGAGCCGGCATACAACGGCGCCAGTGGATAACCGGCCAAACACAGGGAGAACAGGTTATGGCAGGCGGTTACCCCCGAGCCGCAATAGGCCACCAGTTCGCTGCTGGGGCGCTTGCCGAGCAGGGCTGCAAAGCGTTGCTGTAATTGCGACGGCAGCAGAAAGCGGCCATTGCTATCGAGGTTGTCGGTAAACACCGCGCAGTGCGCGCCGGGAATATGCCCGGCCACTGGGTCGAGCGGCTCCACTTCGCCACGAAAACGCGGCAAGGCGCGGGCGTCTAGCAAGCACAGTTGCGGCTCATGCAAACGTTGCTGCAATTGCCCTGCACTGAGCACGGCCTGTGCATCAGCTTGGCCGTTGAAGTTGCCCAAAGCCGGCGCGGCGCTGCTAGCGGTTAAGCCCAAGTCCGCTGCGCGCCAGGCTTTTAAACCGCCATCGAGCAGCCACACCCGGTCACGCTTACCTAGCCAGGCCAGCAACCACCAGGCTCTGGCCGCAAATGCGCCGGGGCCGTCGTCGTACAGCACTATGTCGCTGTCATTATTGACGCCCCAAGTGCGCAGCTGGGCTATTAGCTTGGCCGGCTCTGGCAGCGGGTGACGTCCGGTTTGCCCCTTAATCACCGGGGCCGATAAGTCGCGCTCAAGGTCGGCAAACTGCGCGCCGGCGATGTGCCCTTGCTGATAGCTGCGCAGGCCATAGGCCGGGTCATCGAGGGCAAAACGACAGTCGAGAATGACGAGGTTGGGCTGCGCTTGGCGCGCAAGCAGTTGCTCGTGGCTGATCAGTTGGGCGAGTGGCATGGCCGGCTCCAGTTATTCACAACGCAAAAAATAACAACGGCTTACTTGATCTTCAGTTTGCCAATCCGGTCGTTATTTAAACTGCCGATATACAGTGAGTCGCCCACCGGCTTGACCGAGGTAATCATGCGCAGGTGCTCGCCCGTGCTGTCGTGCAGGCTGCGGATGATTTGGCCCTGTTCGTCGATGGCAATCACCATGCCGTACACCTGCGGCTTGGGCCACAGGGTGCGTGGCAGTTTGGCCAGCAGGGCCTTGGCCCAGGGTTTACGGTGCAGCACATCGGTATCGGCCAAGCGCGGGGTCGGCAGCGCCACCCAAAAGGTGCCGGCGCGATCACCTTGCAGGTTGTCAGGCAGGCCGACCAGATTGTCGATAAAGATGTCGTGCTGGCCGGCTTTTTCGCCCTTTAGCCAGTAGCGGGTGATGCGGTAGCGGTAGGTTTCATTGACCAGCACAAAGTCTTCGTTGGCCGACAGCGCTACGCCATTGGCGAAATACAGATCTTTAAGCAGCAGTTCGGTCTTGCCGGTGGCCGGGTCGTAGCGCAGCAGGCGGCCATGCGGGCGTGCTTCGAGCAAGTCGAGCAGGTAGTCCGGTTGCTCGAATTTGTCCGAGGCATCGGTAAAGTAGATGCGCCCGTCGCTGGCGATGTCTAAATCGTCGGTAAAGCGAAAATGCACGCCTTCGGCTTCGGTTGTGAGTACGCGGATTTGCCCCTGCGGGTCGATGCTCAGTAAACCTTTAAAGGCATCGGCAACGATCAAGTTGCCCTTAGCATCGAAGTCCATGCCCAGTGGCCGACCTTGGGTGTCGGCAAAAGTGCTGACGCTACCGTCGCTGTCAATGCGCACAATTTTGCCGTTATGCAGGCCCGCGTATACCCGGCCTTGGGCATCGACGGCGGTGTCTTCTGGGCCGTCCAGCTGACCTTTAGCCAGTAGTTCAGCGCTTTGCAGGTCGTTATTCACCGCCAGCACGCCACTCATGGCCGGCGCTACGGGCGCGTCCCACGCCAGCGGGTCTATCGGGCTGGGGGTGATAATTAAGTAACCCGCCGCAGCGGCAATCAGTAGGGCGATAAAGCCCAGTAGCTTTTTCATAACATTCCTTTGATCAGTCTGAGTGGCGCTTGCGAGTGGCGGTGCGCAGGCAGGATAAAACTGCCGGTGCAACGCGGCAAGCCGTGAATGCCCGGCAGGCTAATGTGTGTTCGGCAGGCTGCCGTGGCGCTGGCGATATATACTGCCGCGCATTAAGGCCGGCAGGATCGCGGCCGCCGTTGATAAGGGAGAGCTGTGTGGCCATTGATATTCTGTGGATTCGCGATGACGCGAGCCTGGCGCTGTACTGCGCCGAGTGGCAAGAACTGCCCTTTATAGCCCTAGATACCGAATTTATGCGGGTCGATACTTTTTACCCGTTGGCCGGTTTGGTGCAGGTTGGCGACGGCGAGCGGGCGTTTTTAATCGACCCCTTGCTGATCAATAACTGGCAGCCATTTGCGGCGCTGTTGGCCAGTCCCACCGTGCTTAAAGTGCTGCATGCCTGCGGTGAAGACCTTGAAGTATTGCTGCGCCTGACCGGCAGCATGCCCGCCCCCTTGTTTGATACCCAGCTGGCGGCGGCTTATTTGAACATGGGTTTTTCCATGGGCTATTCGCGTTTGGTGTCGGCGGTGCTGGAGATCGACCTGCCCAAGGGCGAGACCCGCTCGGACTGGTTACAGCGGCCACTGACCGACACACAAATCAGCTACGCCGCCGAAGATGCCGTGCATCTGGCCGAGGTTTATCGCTGCTTGGCACCGAAATTGTCAGCCGAAAAAACCGCCCGCGTGCTGGAAGACGGTGCCGAGTTGGTGAGCAATATGCATCGCGAGGTGCTCCCAGAAGAGGCCTACCGTGACGCTAAGCTGGCCTGGAAACTGGCCCCGTCAGAACTGGCGGTGCTGCGCGAACTCTGTGCCTGGCGCGAGCGGCAGGCGCGCGCCCGCAACAAACCACGTAGCCATATTTTGCGTGATCACACGCTGTGGCCGCTGGCGCGCACCCAGCCGGATAATCTGACCAGCCTGTCGCGCATCGAAGAAATGCACCCGCGCACCGTGCGCCACGATGGCGAAACGCTGCTGCAAATCATCCATCAGGCCGCCGCGTTACCTGAGGGGCAGTGGCCCGCCCGGTTGCCCGAACCGCTGCCGATCGAAGCCACCGCGCTGCTGAAAAAACTGCGCGCCTATGGCCAGGCTGAGGCCGAGCGTTTGGACATGGCGCAAGAGCTGATGCTGCGCAAGAAAACCCTGGATGCCTTGCTGAAAACTGGCTTCCCCAAGGGCCCCTATCAATTGCCAGACTCCCTGCGAGGCTGGCGTCGTGAACTTATGGGCCAAGCATTGCTGACGCTCTTGGCTAAGGAAACTGCATGAAACGTATTTGCTCTATCTACAAAAGCCCGCGCAAGAACGAGATGTACCTGTATGTCGAGCGCAGCGAGGCGCTTAAGCGGGTGCCCGAGAGCTTACTGGTGGCCTTTGGCGTGCCTATTCATACCTTCGACTTGGTGCTCAGCCCCGAGCGCCAATTGGCCCGCGAAGACATTAACCTGGTGTTGGCCAACCTAGAGAAGCAGGGCTACCACCTGCAAATGCCGCCGGCCGAAGATGAGTACATCGAGCATCTGCCGGAAGAGCTGCTGCGCCGCAACGACCCGATGTAAGCCAGACGCGTCGTGCCGGTCGGCGTTGCCAGCGTTAAGCCCGTGGGGCTGGTAAACTGCCGGCCTTTGTACAGCTCAGTGTGCCGTTATGACCACCAGCCTCGCGCCTTTCTGGAAACGCAAAACCCTCGCTCAACTCGACCGCCAAGAGTGGGAGTCGCTGTGCGACGGTTGCGGTTTGTGCTGCCTGCAAAAGCTTGAGGATGAAGACGACGGCAGCGTTTACTACACCCGTATCGCCTGCAAGTTGCTTGATCTGGACAGTTGCCGTTGCACGGACTATCCGAACCGCCGCAGCTTTGTTCCCGATTGCATCCAGTTAACCCCAGAGCAAGCAGACAGTTTCCAGTGGTTGCCGCCCACCTGCGCTTATCGTTTGGTGGCCGAGGGCAAAGACCTGCCCGCCTGGCATTACTTGGTCAGTGGCGATGTGACGGCGGTGCACCGTGAACGTATCTCGCAAGCCGGGCGCATGGTCAGCGAAAACAGCGTGGCCGAGGATGACTGGGAGGATTACCTGATTTTTCGCTCCGGTTAAACGCGGCTTGCAACGCTTATTAGCCTGATTAAATGTGCTGCTTTATTCACTCGTACACTAAGGATTGTCACGCATGTCTATGGCTTTTCGCCTGCATTTGGCCGCTTGTTTGTTGGTGCTGAGTACGCCCCTGTGGGCCGCGAAAAAAGTCGCGCTGGACTATCAGGTCGAGTTTTTACCCTCCAGTGGCGAGGCGCTGGTGCAGGTGACGCTGGCTAAGGGCGAGTTGCTCCATGAAGTGAAGTTTTTTCTGCCGCCCTCGGGGCAATATGTTGCCTTTAAAGCCGACGGCCAATGGCGTGAAGACGGTCAGGGACATGGCCTCTGGACCCCGGCCAGCGGCACAGCCAGCCTCAGTTATCGGGTGCGCATTGACCAGCAAGAGGCCTCAGGTGGGTATTCGGCGCGGATCACCCCTGATTGGGCGTTGCTGCGCGGCGACGACCTGATACCCGCCGCCGACTTTAGCCCTGACGACAAGGTCGAGTTAGTCGCCCGTCTACAATTTACCCTGCCCGAAGGTTGGACTGGGGTTGAAACCGGTTGGCCGCGGATTGGCAAAAATCGCTTTCGGATTAATAACCCAGCGCAAGCTTTCGATCGCCCAACGGGCTGGATCTTGGTCGGCAAAATCGGCACACGGCGCACCCGTTTGGGCCAAACCGATGTGACCATCGCCGCGCCTGTCGGCTCCGGCATGCGCCGCATGGACGTCTTGACCCTGCTGACCTTCGTTTGGCCGCACGCGCAAGCGGTGTTCCCGCGTGACCCGCGTAAGTTCTTAGTGGTCGGCGCGGGTGAGCCGATGTGGCGCGGCGCGTTGTCGGCACCCAACTCGTTATATATGCATGCCGAACGGCCACTGGTGAGTGAAAACGGCACTAGCTCTTTGCTGCATGAATTGGTGCATGTGCTCAGTGGTATTCGCGATATTGATCAAAGTGATTGGATCAGCGAAGGGATTGCCGAGTATTACGCCATCGAATTACTCCGGCGTGCCGGTGGCATGAGCGAGGCGCGCTACCAGCAGGTGCGCAAAAAACTCACCCTGTGGAGCAGTAAGGTCAACAACCTGCGCGGCGAGCACAGCACCGGCGCAGTTACCGCGCGGGCCGTGGTGTTGTTGCAAGAGCTGGACAAGGAAATCCGCCAAGGCAGTGAGGGTAAATATTCCCTCGATGACGTCGCCCAAGGCTTGATGCGCATGGACAAGGTCAACACCGAGAGCTTTATCGAACTCAGCGAGAGTCTGCTGGGCAAGTCGTCCAAGGTGCTCGACAGCAAGCTGCTGCGTCTGCCTAAAACCAAGCCGGCGGCTTAAGCGGCTGCTGCATGGGTTTGCACCTGAGCCTCTGCCGCACCACAGCCGCTTTCTGCTTGCGACCCTGAATATCGCTCTGGGCCTAGCTGACGCTCGCTCGTTCTGCTGGACGGGCGGGTTAGCCTGGGCGAGCATGCAGCGCTGTTGCCTGGAGCCCATCAATGCGCCGCTTGCCATCGCTTACCGCTTTACGCACTTTTGAATGTGCCGCCCGGCATGCCCATTTTGGCCGCGCGGCGGCTGAACTGTGCGTCACCGACAGTGCCGTCAGCCATCAGATTCGCCAGTTGGAAGAGCAACTCGGCGCCAGTTTGTTCGTCCGCGAAGGTCGGCAAATCAGGCCGACGCCTGCCGCGCAGCGTTTGTTGCAGAGCGTGCAGCAAGCTTTCGAGCTGATTCTGGATGCCTGCGATGAGGTGCGCGACCCCGACTCCCAAGCCTTGCTACGGGTGGCGGTAACTGCCGAGTTGGCGCAGAAATGGCTGGTCAGCCGGCTGGCCGACTTCAGCGCGCGCTTCCCGCATATCACCCTGCACCTGCATGAGCAGCCGCTGGAAGGGCGGGTTCCTGCTGGTGAGATTGATCTGGCGATCACCTATGGCACCGGCCCGGACGATGCCAGCAGCTATTTTGTGCGGCCGCTGCCGACCCTGTTGTTCTTCCCAGTGTGCAGCCCCGGCCTGTTTAACCAGGGCGGCCTGAAACAACCCAGGGACTTGGCCCGCCATTGCCTGCTGCACGACGATCAGGACGGCAAGACCTGGACTGCCTGGCTGGCCACCCATGCTGGCGATGTGCAGGGCAGTCGCCAACTGTACTTTCCCCATGCGGGGCTGGCGCTGGAAGCTGCGGCGCAAGGCCAAGGCGTGGCCATGGGCGATAATCTAACCGCTACCGAAGACCTAGCCAGCGGCCGCTTGGTACGACCCTTTGCCGCCAGCGTTACCTCACTGGGGCAGTACGCTTTGGTCTGTGAACGCATGCGTTTGGAGAAGCCGGCGGTGCGGCAATTTCTCGACTGGTTGAGTGAGCAACTGGACGGCAACTGACCCTGTACACGTGAATTAAATTCAAGGGTTCCGCGAAAATCGTCATTGGCGACGCTTGTGCTGCGCCGCGTACTGTCTGGACATCTCATCACAACCCCCGAGGTGTTACATGGCACGTTCCCTGACTTCCATTCCCAAGGCCGATGGCTTTCGCTTTCCCGGTGAGTTCGAGCATAAATCAGGTTGCTGGCTCGGTTGGCCGGAACGCCCGGATGTTTGGCGTAATGGTGCCAAGCCGGCGCAGAAAGTCTGGGTGGATATCGTCACCGCAATTGCCAGCAGCGAGCCGGTTACCGTCTGCGCTTCCGCCGCGCAATACGCCAATGCCCGGCGCATGTTGCCCGACTACGTGCGCGTGGTGGAAATGACCTGCAATGACACCTGGTTCCGCGACAGCGGCGCGATGACCGTGGTCAACGACGCAACCGGCGAGGTGCGCGGCATTGACTTTGAGTTCAACGCTTACGGCGGTCTGGATGGTGGGCTGTATTACCCCTGGGATAAGGACGATCAGATCGCGCAAAAAATGCTCGAAATTGAGCGACTGGATCGCTATCGCGCACCCTTGATCGCCGAGAACGGCGGCATTCAATCTGACGGCCAGGGCAGCATCCTGACCACCGAACAGTGTCTGCTTAATCGCAACCGTAATGCTCATCTTGGCAAGGAAGAGGTGACCAAGCGGCTACTGGATTACCTCGGCGCCGAGCAGGTGATCTGGCTGCCGCGCGGTTGCAAGTTCGACGAAACCGACGGGCATATCGACGACCTGGCGTGTTTCGTGCGGCCCGGTGAGGTGGTGCTGCAGTGGACCGATGACCGTAACGACCCACAGTGGGAAATCTATCAAGAGGCCTACGACATCCTGCGCAGCACCCGAGATGCCAAGGGCCGCGAGCTGATCGTGCACAAGCTGCCGCAACCGCGCGTGCTGGAGTGGACGGCAGAAGAAGCCGAAGGCTTGGATCAGAACGATGGCACCCACGTGCGTCAGGCCGGCACCCAGATCTGTGCGTCGTACATCAATTACTACTGCGGTAATTCGGCGATTGTCGTGCCGCTGTTCAATGATCCAAACGACCGCGTGGCCCAGGCGACTCTGGCCGAACTGTTTCCCAAGCATAAGATCATCGGCATTGAAAACTCGCGGGAGATTCTGCTTGGCGGCGGCAACGTGGCCTGCATCACCATGCCGCAATACGCCGGCACTCGCCGCAACTAGAGGAGTATGGCCATGAATATTCGTACTCTGCTCGGCAGCGCCTGCCTCGGTTTAACCGTGGCCGGCGCACAAGCGGCCAGCGATCAGCCGCAAGTCAATCTGTACATCTGGGGCGAGTATCAGGCGCCGGACACCCTGAGTTCCTTCGAGGCCAAAACCGGCATCAAGGTAGTGGCCGACCACTTTGATTCTATGGAAACCGCCGATACCAAGTTGCTCACCGGCCGCAGCGGTTATGACCTAGTACTGACCTCTGGCCAGCACCTGAGCCGGGCCATCAGCAGTGGCGCCTTGCAGCCGCTGGATAAGTCGCAGTTGCCGCATTATCAGGGGCTAGATCCGCTGTCGCTAAAGCACATGGCCAGTTTTGATTCGGGTAATAAATACGCCGGTCTGTACCTCTGGGGCACCACCGGCTTTGGTTATCAGCAGCAGGCGATTGCGGCGCGCCTACCTACGGCGCCGCTAGACAGTTGGGCGATGCTGCTCGACCCACTGGTGGTGGCGCACTTTGCCGACTGTGGGGTGAGCTTTTTGAACGACCCCAATGAGGTGTTTGCCGCAGCTTTTCGTTATTTGGGTTTAGATATTAATAAGCAAAATCTGGATGACCTGAAGCTGGCCGAGGCCCATTTAGCCAAGATCCGCCCCTCAATCCGGTATTTCGATAACGACCGCAATATCAGCGATTTGGCCAATGGCGACACCTGTTTGGCGATGTCTTGGAATGGCAATGTGGCTCTGGCAGCCAGTCAGGCCGAGCAGGCTGGCAAGGCGTTTAAGGTCAAGTACCAGATCCCCAAAGAGGGCGCCTTGCTGTGGTTCGATGCGGTGGTAATCCCTAAGGATGCGCCCCATCCCAAACAGGCGTTGGCGCTGTTGGATCACCTGATGCGCCCAGAGGTGATAGGTGCAGTCAGCAATAGCGTTTACTACGCCAATGCGGTGCCGGCCGCCAATGCCACAGTCGATCCGGCGATTCTCAATGACCCCGGCACCTACCCGTCACCTGCGGTACTCGCCACGCTCTACACCAAAAACGATAACTCACGGGCCTTTGACCGGGCGCTGACGAGGGCCTTTAGTCGCTTGAAGTCGGGGACTTAAGTAGGACTGCCGGCGTGCTCGTTAACGCGCAGAGCACGCTGGCGCAGGTTTTTTAAGTCTCTGTTCCAGCTATGCGCTGCAGACCCTGTTTTGTAGGCTGGGCTTTAGCCCACCAAGGCCCTAATCCAACGCTGGTGGGCTAAAGCCCACCCTACGTTTTGCACCCCGCGCGTAACTGGTGCAGCGCCTTGTTTAAGGCGCGAATTTTGGCCCGGATTTGGTGTTCAGGCCCTTGGCCATGCGGTCGTAGAGCACCACGTTGACGGTGGCCGCGAGGTTCATGCAGCCGTTGGTGGGGATATAGATCACGTCTTCGCACCACTCCAGCACGTCTTTACCCAGCGAGCCGTCTTCCGGGCCGAAGATGTAGATGGCGCGGTCTGGGTGGGTGTATTCGGTTAACGGCCGA
>JBILAR010000184.1:0-3434 GCA_044354115.1 Pseudomonas sp.
CCGTGAAATCGCTAACGCCTACTCCGAGCTGAATGACGCCGAAGACCAAGCCGAGCGTTTCCATGCCCAGGTAGCCGACAAAGACGCCGGCGACGACGAAGCCATGCACTTCGATGCCGACTTCGTTCGCGCGCTGGAATACGGCATGCCGCCAACGGCAGGTGAAGGCATCGGCATCGATCGTTTGGTCATGCTGCTGACCAACGCACCGTCGATACGGGATGTGATTTTGTTCCCGCATATGCGCCACGAAGCCTAAAAACAAGCCGCCTCCGGGCGGTTTTTTTTGGCTGTGTTTTCATTCTTGGTTCAGATAGGATCTGTGCAAGCAGCCGCCTTGGCCGCGCTGTTTTTACCGGCGCATGGCGGTCAACGGGTCATCTTGAAAGGAGTTCAGGCGATGACACTGCAGCAACTGTTAGCTATCCAATTACCCATCATTCAGGCGCCGATGGCCGGTGTGCAAGACCATCGTTTGGCGGTCGCGGTGAGTAACGCGGGTGGGCTGGGTTCGCTGCCAGCGGCTATGCTCAGCCTCGAAGCGTTGCGCAGTGAGCTGACTGCGCTGCAAACGCAGACTAGCCAGCCGTTTAACGTCAACTTCTTCTGCCATACCCCGCCCCAGCCGGATGCCGAACGCGAAGCCAAGTGGCGCGCAGCGCTAGCGCCGTACTACGCCGAGCTAGATCTTGATCCCGCTCAAATTCCTGCTGGCCCCGGTCGCTCACCCTTTAGTGCCGAAGCCGCCGAGCTGTTGGCCGAGTTTCGTCCGGTGGTGCTGAGTTTTCACTTTGGCTTGCCCTCGCCTGAGTTGCTGGCGCAGGTGCGCAGTTGGGGCACTAAGGTGATTGCTTCGGCCACCACCGTCGCCGAAGCTCTGTGGCTAGAGGCGCAAGGGGTGGACGCGATCATCGCCCAAGGGTTGGAGGCGGGCGGCCATCGTGGGCACTTCTTGTCCATGGACTTAACCGAGCAAGCCGGCCTGTTTGCCTTATTGCCGCGCATTGTTCAGGCGGTAAAGGTGCCTGTGATTGCCGCCGGTGGCATTGCCGATGCCCAGGGCGTTGCTGCCGCCATGGCCTTAGGCGCGGCGGGTGTACAAGTGGGTAGCGCCTATCTGCTTTGTCCCGAGGCGACTACCAGCGCCGTGCACCGCGCTGCCCTGCAAAGCCCGGCCGCCGGCCATACGGCGCTGACCACCGTGTTCAGCGGCCGCCCGGCGCGCGGTATCGTCAATCGAATCATGTGCGAACTCGGCCCGCTTAGTGCGCCAACCCCCGAATTCCCGCTGGCCACCAGCGCCATAGCGCCGCTGCGGGCCAAAGCCGAAAGCCAAGGCCGCGGCGACTTCTCCCCGCTCTGGTGCGGGCAGAATGCCAGTGGCTGTAAGGCGATAGGGGCGGGGGCGTTGACGCTCGAATTGGCGGGTGGGCTTTAAATGGATGTAGTGCTGGTGCATGGCATGGGCCGAACCCCGCTGTCGATGTTGCTGTTGCGTTATCGCCTGCGTAAAGCCGGTCACCAGGTCTACCTGTTTGGCTATCTACCAACGTTTGAACGGTTAGCGGGGGCGTGCACGCGGCTAGAGGATTTAGTCGCGCGCAAGGTCGGCAGCAATGCCTATGCGCTGGTCGGTCATTCGCTCGGCTCAGTGATTATTCGCCATGCGCTGGGCAAGCTCGATCAGCCACCGGCGGCGTGTTTTTTGCTGGCGCCGCCGATGCTGGCCTGTCAGGCCGCTAAATTCTTCTCTCGGTTTTACCTATATCGCCGGCTCACTGGCGAGATGGGCCAGTTACTGGCCGATGATCGGTTTATGCAGCAGTTGCCGTTACTGCCCAGCACTAAAATCTACGCCGGCACAGGCGGCCCACGTGCGGCTTGGTTGCCGTTCGGCCGTGACTTAAATGACGGCATTCTTAGCCTAGCCGAAGCGACTGGCAGCGCGGCGGTAGCGGTGCTGGAAGTCCCTTCGATGCACACGTTAATCATGAACTCGAAGCGGGTGTTTGCCGATATAGCCCACGAGTTGAGCTGGCTAGATCAATCGAGACATCGGCTAAAAAGTCGCTAAGCACGGCTCATCTCACTCGCTAATGGACTGCTGCAATGTTTATGGATGACTCTGCGGCGGCGCATGTTTTGGCATGCCTGCTAGGCTGACGGTGTGACCTAGGTATTGAAAACTGTATTCAATGCGCTACCGCTAGCGAGGGAGTTTGCTTGTGCGTGTCTGCCGATATTCGTTCCTGTTGTGGCTATTGACGACGGCTTGCGCGCACGCCGCGCCACTAGAGGTCGCGGCTGATGAGTGGTGTCCGTTTAATTGCCAGCCAGACGCCGCCATGCCGGGGTATGTGATCGAGGTGTTAAAGGCCGTTTTTGTTCAAGAGGGTGTCAATTACCGGGTGCTGCCGTGGAAACGTGTGGTACTGCAAACCCAGAAAGGCATTAGTGCCGCGGCCATTGGCGCGACGCAAGAGATTGCGGCGGCAGAGAATCTGCAAATTGGCCGAGAGTCCGTCGGCTACTCATCCGACTGTCTGTATGTCGCGGCGGGCAATACGGTGAAATACCAAGGTAAGGCCGATGATCTGAACTCGCTCAATCGAGTCGGCATCGCTTTGGGGTATGACTACGACGATGGTTTTACTGAATGGCTGGCCCGGGTGGTGAATAAGCCCAAGGTTTTCTTCGCCTCGGGCGATCAGCCGGCCGTAAGCAATTTACGCAAATTAACCGCAGGCAGTTTGGACGGCATGATTGAGGCAGAGGCGGTAATGGATTACCTGCTGCTCAATGCTCGGCTGGCTAAGCCGGTGGTTTCTGCCGGCTGCGACACGGCGATTCCCATTTATGTGGCCTTTGGCCCTAAGGGTTCCGCAGGTGACGGATTGGTTGAACGGTTTGATCAGGGCATGGTTGCGCTGCGCAGTTCCGGGCGGTTAGCAGAGATTTTGGCAAAATATGGTGTTAAAGATTGGAAGTGATAGAGGTAGTCATAGGCGCGAACCAGGGCTCTGTTTAAAACCTGTTCAGGCCTTTATAACGCGCAAAAAAAAACCGGCTATGCCGGTTTTTTTGTTCTTGCATCGCTCGATCAGTCGCGTTGTTTGCGTTCGTTGTCAGACACGGGTGCGCTGAAAGAGAGGCCGAGCAGGGCGAAGAAGCCGAAGAGTTTCATTTTTAGTCCATTGGTTGGCTAGTTGTCACTGGATTAGTCCGGTGACGGGGGTAACAACAGGTCAGCAGCGATGGGTTGGTGCTGTGTTACCTATGGTACCAGCTAATAGGAGCTTGAAATGCGCTATATGTTAAATATTTGCTACATATTGAGGCGTTTTTTGCTGTTTATCGGTTTCAGATTGGATCCGTGCTCTTTTGTGGGGCGATATTGTTGGCTGGTTGTTACCGGGTAACACTTTTTGTGGTGG
>JBILAR010000130.1:0-8062 GCA_044354115.1 Pseudomonas sp.
AGAAATGCTGGAAACAGTCGTAGTCGTAATTCACTTGTTGGGCGCGCTGGGCGTTATTAGCTTGGTGTTGTTGCAGCATGGTAAGGGTGCAGATGCAGGCGCCTCGTTTGGTGCTGGGGCTTCGGGTACCGTATTTGGTAGTCAAGGTTCTGCTACCTTTCTTAGTCGAGTTACTGCTATACTAGCGGCCGCTTTTTTCATAACTAGTTTGGCGTTAGGTTTTTTTGCTAAAGAAAAATCTGTTACGGCAAATGATGTTGGCTTGCCAGTTCCGGCGGTGATGGAAGTTAAGCAAGAAAAACCGGCTACTGATGATGTGCCGGTGCTCGACGCGCAAAGCCCAGCAACCAACTCGGTTGATGTGCCTAAGGCTGCAGAGCAAAAGTAATACAGGTTTTTGCCGTGGTGGTGGAATTGGTAGACACGCTACCTTGAGGTGGTAGTGGCCTTTGGCTGTAGGGGTTCGAGTCCCCTCCTCGGTACCAAATCAAGAAGGCCCGCAGATTGCGGGCCTTCTTGTTGCTGAAGCGTGGATTGACCCAGATATTGGTTCGGTCGTATACTTCGGCCCAGCTTTAAAGCAGGGTTGCGCTAGTTGGAAGCTGGTTGAGCTTGTTGTTCACTGGTTTCTAATTGGTTTGGCGCTCCTGCACAGTAGTGTGGAGCCCCTTTTTAGGGGCTTTTTGCTAAATGGATGATTCATGTCGTCAGATTTCAAGGCGGCGTAAATGAATGGGCGCTTCGCCCATTTTTTATTTGTACGGCGTGCGCGAGGAGTTCATGTGTCGAGCAAGCTAGAAGAGTTGCAGGCCTTGTTGGCTCCGGTGGTCGAGTCCCTGGGCTATCAGTGCTGGGGTATCGAGTTTCTGTCGCAAGGTCGCCATTCGCTGCTGCGAGTGTATGTCGATCATGCCAATGGCATTTTGGTGGAAGACTGTGAAGCAGTTAGCCGCCAGATAAGCGGTGTTCTCGATGTTGAGGACCCGATTGCAGCTGAATATACCCTAGAGGTTTCCTCGCCCGGTATGGATCGGCCGCTGTTTACCATTGAGCAGTTTGCGCTACATGCCGGTGAACAAGTGAAGATCAAGTTGCGCTCACCCTTTGATGGGCGACGCAATTTTCAGGGCTTACTCCGTGGGGTGGAGGAGCAAGATGTGGTGGTGCTGGTTGATGATCACGAGTTCTTGTTGCCGATCGATTTGATCGACAAGGCCAATATAATTCCCCGGTTTGATTGAGACGCGGATCCCGCGGATCCAATGGATTGCGAAAGGCGAGGCGTACGATGAGCAAAGAAATTCTGCTGGTTGTTGAGTCGGTATCTAACGAAAAGGGTGTACCGGCAGGCGTTATTTTTGAAGCGCTAGAATTGGCTCTGGCCACTGCGACCAAAAAACGCTTTGACGTTGAGGTTGAGTTGCGGGTGGAGATTAATCGTCACACCGGTAACTACGATACTTATCGTTGGTGGACGGTGGTCGAAGACCAGATGCTGATTAACTTGGCTTCTGAGCTGACCTTGGACGAAGCCCAAGAGCAAAAGGCCGACGCTAAAATCGGTGACTTGATCGAAGAGAAGATCGAGTCGATCGAGTTTGGTCGTATTGCGGCGCAAGCGGCTAAGCAAGTTATCGTGCAAAAAGTGCGCGAGGCTGAGCGTGCTCAGGTGGTTGACGCTTACCGAGATCGGGTTGGCGAGATCATCTCCGGCACGGTTAAAAAAGTTACCCGCGACAACGTTATTGTTGACCTGGGTAACAACGCCGAAGCGCTGCTGGCTCGTGAAGATATTATTGCGCGGGAAAACTTCCGGGTCGGTGCGCGTCTGCGTGCCTTGCTGAAAGAAATCCGCAGCGAAAACCGTGGCCCTCAGTTGATCCTGTCGCGCACCGCGCCGCAGATGCTGATTGAACTGTTCCGCATTGAAGTGCCAGAGATCGCTGAAGAGCTGATCGAAGTCATGGAAGCGGCACGTGATCCAGGCTCGCGAGCCAAGATCGCCGTGCGTTCTAAAGACAAACGTATTGACCCGCAAGGCGCCTGCATCGGTATGCGCGGTTCGCGTGTACAGGCGGTTTCTGGCGAGTTGGCCGGTGAGCGCGTGGACATCGTACTGTGGGATGACAATCCTGCGCAGTTCGTGATTAACGCCATGTCGCCGGCTGAAGTTGTAGCCATCGTGGTTGATGAAGATACCCACTCGATGGATATCGCCGTTGGCGCCGACAACTTGGCGCAAGCCATTGGTCGCGGCGGTCAAAACGTTCGTCTGGCGAGTCAATTGACTGGCTGGACCCTCAACGTAATGACCGAGGAAGACCTGCAAGGCAAGCAACAAGCCGAAAGCGGCGACATTTTGCAGCTACTGATCGACGAGCTAGAAGTCGATGAAGAGTTGGCTCAGGTATTGGTTGAAGAGGGTTTCACCAGTCTTGAAGACATCGCTTATGTGCCGATCGAAGAAATGCTGGGTATCGATGGCTTTGACGAAGAAATCGTCAATGAGCTGCGTGCTCGCGCTAAAGATCGTTTGCTGACTCGCGCTATTGCGACTGAAGAAAAACTGGCAGACGCCCATCCGGCCGATGACCTGCTCTCACTTGAGGGTATGGATCACGACTTGGCGTGTGAACTGGCAGTGCGTGGTGTGATTACCCGCGAAGACCTGGCCGAGCAGTCGATTGACGACCTGCTCGACATCGACGGCATCGACTCAGATCGTGCCGGCAAGCTGATCATGGCCGCCCGCGCCCATTGGTTTGAGTAATACCCGCGGCCTGAGGAGAGAGATGCATGACGCAAGTCACGGTGAAAGAATTGGCCCAAGTGGTCGACACGCCGGTAGAACGTCTGCTGTTGCAGATGCGTGAGGCGGGTTTACCGCACACTACCGCCGAGCAAGTTGTGACCGATAATGAGAAGCAGGCGTTGCTAGCCCACCTCAAAAGCGGCCACAGCGCTAAGGTTGAACAGCCGCGCAAAATTACGTTGCAACGCAAAACTACCAGCACCCTGCGGGTTGCCGGTAGCAAGAGCATTAGCGTTGAAGTGCGCAAGAAGAAGGTCTTTGTTGAGCGCAGCGCGGAAGAAATTGCCGCCGAGAAAAAGCGCGACATGGAAGACAAGCTGGTTGCTGAAAACGCTAAGCGTCAGGCTGATAATGAAGCCCGTCGCCTAGCCAGTGCGGCTGCTCAAGCAGCTGCGCAAGGTGATGCTCCGGCCGTCGAAGCCGTTGCTGCTGCGCCTGTTGCTCCTACTGCAGTTGCGCCGACACCGGCACCTGTGGTCGCGGCTAAGCCTGTGGAAGAACGCAAAAAAGACGAACTTCGTCGCCCGGATAAACCGCGCAATGAAGATGCCGATCGTCGCGGTGACCGTAAAACTACGGCCCATCGTCCATCGGTTAAAGAAAAAGAGAAGGCTCCGGCCCCTCGCGTTGCGCCACGCACCACCGACGAAGAAAGCGACAGCTTCCGTCGCGGCGGCCGCGGCAAGACCAAGATGAAAAAGCGCAATCAGCACGGTTTCCAGAGCCCAACCGGCCCGGTGATCCGCGAAGTTTCGATCGGCGAAACCATCACTGTCGGCGACCTGTCGCTGCAGATGTCGGTTAAAGCCGCTGAAGTGATCAAGTTTATGTTCAAGATGGGCACTCCGGTGACCATCAACCAAATCCTTGATCAGGAAACGGCGCAGCTGATCGCTGAAGAACTCGGCCACAAAGTGACCTTGGTCAGCGACAACGCACTCGAAGAGCAATTGGCTGAGTCGATCAAGTTTGACGGTGTTACCAGTACCCGCGCCCCAGTGGTAACGGTTATGGGTCACGTTGACCATGGTAAGACCTCGCTGCTCGACTACATCCGTCGCGCCAAGGTGGCCGCCGGTGAAGCCGGTGGTATCACTCAGCATATCGGCGCTTACCACGTAGAAACTGAGCGTGGCATGGTGACCTTCCTCGATACTCCGGGTCACGCCGCGTTTACTTCGATGCGTGCTCGTGGTGCCAAGGCTACCGATATCGTGATTCTGGTCGTGGCCGCCGACGACGGCGTAATGCCGCAAACCATCGAAGCCGTTCAGCATGCTAAGGCTGCTGGGGTGCCGCTGGTGGTTGCCGTGAACAAAATCGACAAGCCGGGCGCTGATCTCGATCGCATCCGTAGCGAATTGTCGGTGCACGGTATTACCTCGGAAGAGTGGGGTGGCGAGACGCCTTTCGTGCTGGTTTCGGCGAAAGTCGGTACTGGTGTGGACGACCTGTTAGAAGCGGTATTGCTGCAAGCCGAAGTGCTTGAGCTGACTGCTACGCCGACAGCTCCTGGCCGCGGTGTAGTGGTTGAGTCGCGCTTGGACAAAGGACGTGGCCCAGTGGCAACGGTTCTGGTTCAGGACGGTACTCTGCGTCAAGGCGACATGGTTCTGGTCGGCTCGAACTTCGGCCGCATCCGCGCCATGCTCGACGAAAACGGCAAGCCAATTAAAGAAGCTGGCCCGGCGATCCCAGTTGAGATCTTGGGTCTCGACGGCACCCCAGAAGCGGGCGACGAGCTGATCGTGCTGGCTGATGAGAAGAAGGCTCGCGAAATCGCCTTGTTCCGTCAGGGCAAGTTCCGCGAAGTCAAATTGGCTCGCGCACATGCCGGCAAGCTGGAGAACATCTTCGAGAACATGGGTCAGGCCGAGAAGAAGACGCTTAATATCGTCCTCAAATCTGACGTGCGTGGTTCCCTCGAAGCTCTGCAAGGCGCCTTGGGCGGCTTGGGCAATGATGAAGTGCAGGTGCGGGTGATTGGTGGCGGTGTCGGTGGTATCACTGAGAGCGACGCTAACCTGGCCCTGGCTTCACGCGCGGTAATCTTCGGCTTCAACGTACGTGCTGACGCTGGCGCACGTAAGATCGTCGAGCAAGAAGGTCTGGATATGCGTTATTACAACGTGATCTACGACATTATCGAAGACGTCAAAAAGGCCCTCACCGGCATGCTTGGCAGCGATGTTCGCGAGAACATCCTCGGTATTGCTGAAGTTCGCGATGTGTTCCGTTCGCCTAAGTTCGGCGCTATTGCTGGCTGTATGGTTATTGAAGGTGTTGTGCACCGTAACCGTCCGATTCGGGTACTGCGTGAAGACGTGGTTATCTTCGAAGGCGAGTTGGAATCTCTGCGTCGCTTCAAGGACGATATGTCCGAAGTACGTGCCGGCATGGAATGCGGTATCGGCGTTAAGAGCTACAACGACGTTAAAGCCGGTGACAAGATCGAAGTGTTCGAGAAGGTCCAAGTGGCCCGCAGCCTCTAAGCCGCGTGCTGTAAGCATTGGTAAAAACGCAACGCCCGGTCAGGCTCTCGCCCGGCCGGGCGTTTGGCGCTTTCAGACCGTACAGTTTTGGCTGTGCGGTAAGTTACAGGTAATAGATCATGGCAAAAGAATATAGCCGCACCCAGCGTATTGGCGATCAGATGCAGCGTGAATTAGCGCAGTTGATCCGTCGTGAAATTAAAGACCCGCGCGTCGGTCTGGTGACTATCACCGCCGTCGAAGTGAGCCGTGATGTCAGTCACGCGAAGATTTTTATCACCGTCATGGGCCAAGACAGCGCCGCCGATATCGCTCAGAACCTCAAGGTTTTGAACGATGCGTCGGGCTTTCTGCGCATGCAATTGGGCCGTTCGATGCAATTGCGTAATGTTCCGCAGTTGCACTTTCACTTTGACTCAAGCGTGTCGCGTGGCGCGCATTTGTCGGCGCTGATCGAGCGTGCCGTGGCTGAAGATAATCAGCACCCGCAAGCGGCCGCTGATAGCCAGGCCGACGAGGCTGGCGAGGCGGATAAAGCGTGAAGGGTGTGAAGGGCGTGACTCAGGTTAAGCGTATTCGCCGCGATGTCAGCGGGATTATCCTGCTGGATAAGCCCCTCGGCTTTACCTCCAATGCGGCGTTGCAAAAGGTTCGCTGGTTGCTTAATGCCGAGAAGGCCGGGCACACCGGCAGTCTCGACCCGTTAGCTACGGGCGTATTGCCGTTGTGTTTTGGTGAGGCGACCAAGTTTTCTCAGTACTTGCTCGACGCCGACAAAGGTTACGAGACGCTGATGCAGTTGGGGCAAACCACCACCACCGGCGATGCCGAAGGTGAGGTGTTGCTGCAGCGCGAAGTCAGCTGTAATCGCGCCGATATAGAAGCAGTATTGCCGGCGTTTCGCGGCCCAATCAGCCAAATTCCACCCATGTATTCAGCCTTGAAACGTGATGGCCAGCCGCTCTACAAACTGGCCCGGGCCGGCGTGGTAGTGGAGCGCGAAGCGCGTTCTGTTACTATCAACAAGCTCGAGTTACTTGAGTTTGAGCAGGCCCAAGCGCGCTTGTCGGTCAGTTGCACCAAGGGCACTTATATCCGCACCTTGGTCGAGGACATTGGCGAGCAGTTGGGTTGCGGGGCTTATGTGGCGCAGTTGCGTCGCACCCAAGCGGGCCCTTTTGCCTTGGCGCAAACGGTCACCTTGGAAGAGCTTGAGCGGGTGCATGCCGAGGGCGGTAATGAAGCGGTTGATCAGTTTCTGTTACCCTCCGACAGTGGTTTGTTACATTGGCCAATAGTGCAGTTTTCCGAGCACAGTAGTTTTTACTGGCTCAACGGCCAGCCGGTACGTGCGCCAGAAGCGCCGCAGTTCGGCATGGTGCGGGTACAAGATCACAACGGTCGCTTTATCGGTATCGGTGAAGTGAGCGAAGACGGGCGGATTGCGCCGCGTCGACTGATTCGGTCGCAGTGACCGAAGCGGGCTGAAGCTAATTTTCGGATTAGCCCCAGCTTTAGCACGAGGGTGGCTGTTAATAGGCGCGGTCACATCTCATTTAAAAAATACGGGGAGTAGTCCCTGGCCTGTTACCTAAAGGAGCCCATCATGGCACTTAGCGTTGAAGATAAAGCCCAAATCGTAGCTGAATACCAGCAAGCTGTTGGTGATACTGGTTCGCCGGAAGTGCAAGTTGCACTGCTGACCGCCAACATCAACAAACTGCAAGGTCACTTCAAAATCAACGGCAAAGATCACCACTCACGTCGTGGTCTGATCCGTATGGTTAACCAGCGTCGTAAGCTGCTGGACTACCTGAAGGGCAAAGACGTTACTCGTTACACCGGCCTGATTGCTCGCTTGGGTCTGCGTCGCTAATACGACGTTGTTGAGGTTGGTGGTCGCTCGCTTGATGTCCTGTTGCTGCTCGCAGCTACGGGGCATTAACTGACCGGCCACCAGCCTCAAGTTTTATCTGGGTAGCGCTCGGGTCCGATTCCCGCAGTTGCCCACAAATTTTGCAGCACCCTGTTGCGCCGCCAGCTGTGTACCCGCTAGCGTGCAGCACACCGATTTCCCCAAGGCAAACAAGAGAAGGTAACCACACCGTGAACCCGGTAATTAAAAAGTTTCAATATGGTCAATCGACCATCACCCTCGAGACTGGCCGCGTAGCCCGTCAAGCCACTGGCGCCGTGCTGGTCACTGTCGATGACGACGTTGCCGTATTGGTTACTGTGGTTGGCGCCAAGCACGCCGATCCAAGCAAAGGCTTCTTCCCGCTGTCCGTGCACTACCAAGAAAAAACCTACGCAGCCGGCAAGATCCCCGGTGGTTTCTTCAAGCGTGAAGCCCGTCCGTCCGAGAAAGAAACCCTGACCTCGCGCCTGATCGACCGTCCGATCCGTCCGCTGTTCCCAGAAGGCTTCATGAATGAAGTGCAGGTTATCTGCACCGTGATGTCGACCAGCAAAAAGACCGATCCAGACGTCGCTGCCATGATCGGCACCTCGGCGGCCTTGGCGATTTCCGGTATCCCGTTTGACGCCCCTTTCGGCGCCGCTCGCGTGGCTTTCCACGAAAGCACCGGCTACCTGCTCAACCCAACTTACGAGCAACTCAAGGCTTCGAGCCTGGACATGGTCGTAGCCGGCACCAAAGACGCCGTGTTGATGGTTGAATCGGAAGCCAAAGAGCTGACCGAAGACCAGATGTTGGGCGCAGTATTGTTCGCCCACGACGAATTCCAGGTAGTGATCA
>JBILAR010000186.1:0-3352 GCA_044354115.1 Pseudomonas sp.
CCTTCGGCTGGCCGTCGATCAGCGCCACCACGTTGATGCCGAACACGCACTGCATCTGGGTTTGCGCGTAGAGATTGTTGAGCACAACCTCGGCCACTTCGCCACGGCGCAGCTCAATCACGATGCGCATGCCGTCTTTATCGGACTCATCGCGCAGCTCGGTAATGCCTTCGAGTTTTTTCTCTTTAACCAGCTCGGCGATCTTCTCGATCAAACGGGCTTTGTTCAGTTGGTACGGCAGCTCGGTGATGATGATCTGCTGGCGACCGCCAACCTTGTCGATATCTTCGATGGTGGCGCGGGCGCGGATTTGAATCCGCCCACGGCCGGTGCGATAGGCTTCGATGATCCCGGCGCGACCATTGATAATGGCGGCAGTCGGGAAATCCGGGCCCGGAATGTACTGCATCAATTCATCGATGGTCAGCTCGGGGTTGTCGATCAGCGCTAAGCAGCCGTCGATTACTTCACCCAAGTTGTGCGGCGGAATATTGGTGGCCATGCCGACCGCAATACCGCTGGAACCGTTGACCAAGAGGTTAGGAATTTTGGTCGGCATGACTGCCGGAATCTGCTCAGTGCCGTCGTAGTTGGGCACCCAATCAACAGTTTCCTTGTCCAGATCGGCCAGTAACTCATGGGCCAGCTTGGTCATGCGCACTTCGGTGTAACGCATGGCGGCGGCGTTATCGCCGTCGACCGAACCGAAGTTGCCCTGACCGTCAACCAGTAAGTAGCGCAGCGAGAACGGCTGCGCCATCCGAACGATGGTGTCGTACACCGCAGTATCACCGTGCGGGTGATACTTACCGATTACGTCGCCGACTACCCGGGCGGACTTCTTGTACGCCTTGTTCCAGTCGTTACCTAGCTCGCTCATCGCAAACAGTACGCGCCGGTGCACGGGCTTTAAGCCATCACGGGCATCGGGTAATGCGCGACCGACGATCACGCTCATCGCGTAGTCGAGATAAGACTGCTTTAGCTCGTCTTCGATATTGACCGGTACAATTTCTTTGGCCAGTTCGCCCATGAGAAGCCTTGTTCCTTATTCTGGTGAAACTCCGCGCAATCCGCGTGGAATATGGCGAAGTTCGCCGTTGCCGCAATTGCGCACAACGACTCACGAAAAATCAACGAGTTAAGCTAAAAATCTATGCCCCTAAGCGGCCTACCAAGGCCTGCCCGAGCAGCCCCGGAGCTTACCATAAACACGGCAAGGCAACCTACCCCAGCCTTGTCAGCCGCAGCAGCCTCAGTGCAGGCGCTTGCGACACATTAATAGCGCCATTTTCGCCGCTGTCGGCCGCTCAACCACCCCTTTTTCGGTAATCAGGTAGTCGACCAGATCTGCAGGGGTCACATCAAACACCGGATTGATCGCCTCAACGTCAGCGGCCACGCGCTGTCCGCCAAGCTCGAGCAACTCGCGACCATCGCGCTCCTCGATAGGGATTTCATCACCCGTGGCCAGCGCCATATCGATGGTCGAACTCGGCGCCACGACCATAAAACGCACGCCGTGGTGCATGGCATTCACGGCCAACTGATAGGTGCCGATTTTATTCGCCACATCGCCATTGGCGGTAATCCGATCGGCGCCGACTATGACCCAAGTAATGCCCTTGGTTTTCATCAGGTGCGCGGCCGCCGAATCGGCATTTAAGGTCACCGGCACGCCATCGCTGGCCAGCTCCCAGGCCGTCAAACGTGCGCCTTGCAGCCAAGGCCGGGTTTCATCGACATACACCCGTTCAATCAAGCCATCCAAATGCGCCGCGCGAATCACCCCCAGCGCAGTACCAAAACCACCCGTAGCCAAGGCCCCAGCATTGCAGTGGGTCAGTATCGGCTGCGCATTACCTTGGTGCTGGCGAATCACGTCAACACCCAACTGCGCCATGGTCAAATTAGCTTCGCGATCGCTTTCCAAAATCGCCAGTGCCTCCAACTCCATGACCCGTAACGGCTGATCTTTAGCGCGCAAACGCTGCAAGCGCTCACGCATGCGATTGAGCGCCCAAAACAAATTGACCGCCGTTGGCCGCGACTCACTCAACAGCTGAAAATCCGCCTCCAGCGCCGCCTGCCAATCACCGCCGGCGGCAAGACGTACCTTTACCCCCAACACCAACCCGAAGGCAGCGGCAATCCCAATGGCCGGCGCGCCGCGCACCACCATTAGCCGAATAGCCTCAGCCACGGCCGCCGGCGTATCGTAAGCCAGCCAGCTTTGTTGCTGTGGCAACAGCCGCTGATCGAGCAAATACAACCTGCCATCACGCCATTCAATTGCCTTAACTGTCTCTGCCGCTAGCAATCGATCACGCATGACTTACCTCGTACCCAACAACAAAAGCCGCCGATTATAGCGAGCCGCCTGACCGGGCGCCTGCCTGACTTAGACGCCCGTCGCGAGAAAGACTGGAATTGAGCGCGTTTATTCGCGCAACCGAGGAGAATAGCCGGCCTATTTAACGAGGTTGCGCGGGAAAACGAGCCAATCGCCAGGCGTTCGCAGTAGGGCAGCTCTAAGTCCGGCAGGCGTCCATATGCTCGGGTATACTGGCCGCCCCTGCATTTATGCTTAAGACTGCCGATCATGCCCGACCACAGCGCGCCGCTCGACCTCCTCCTCTTGCCGACCTGGCTGGTGCCTGTCGAGCCTGCTGGCGTGGTGCTCAAGGAGCATGGCTTGGGCATTCGCGATGGCCGCATCGTACTGATCGCGCCACGCGCCACCGCCCTTAAGCACGCCGCCTTAGAGGTGCGCGAACTGCCTGAGATGCTCCTGTGCCCCGGTCTGATCAACGCCCATGGACATGCTGCCATGACCCTGTTTCGCGGTCTGGCCGACGACATGCCGCTGATGCACTGGCTCGAACAGCACATTTGGCCGGCCGAGGCGCGCTGGGTAGATGAAGCTTTCGTACGCGACGGCACCGAACTGGCCATCGCCGAGCAACTTAAGGGCGGCATTACCTGCTTCTCGGACATGTACTTCTTCCCAGAAGTGGCCAGCGAGGTGATTCACACCAGCGGCATGCGCGCCCAGATCAGCATCCCAATTTTGGACTTCCCGATCCCCGGCGCCCGTGACAGCGCAGCATCCTTGCACAAAGGTCTAGCCCTGCTCAGCGACCTTAAGCAGCATCCACGGATAAAAGTCGTCTTTGGCCCGCACGCGCCCTACACCGTCAGCGACGACAAGCTGGAAACTATTCGCATGCTCAGCGAGGAGCTGGACGCCGGCATTCATATGCACGTCCACGAAAGCGCTTTTGAGGTACAGCAAAGCCTTGAGCAATACGGCGAACGCCCGCTGGCCCGCCTCGCCCGCCTCGGCCTGCTC
>JBILAR010000029.1:0-32940 GCA_044354115.1 Pseudomonas sp.
CCGGTTTGAGGCAGTTTTTGCGCTCTTTTGAGGCGAATAGTCACTCTCTTTAACGAGAAAGAGCGCGAAAAATGACCAAATCCGGCTTTTCCGCAGCAGGACAGACCTAAGTCCGACAGGCTGCTAGTACAGCGTTAAGTCCAGCAGCCTGCTAGGCCTGCCTGCCAGAGCGCCGCAAAGCTGCAGCGCTCTGGCAGCGTTGTAATAGGTAAAGCGCTGTCAGTACGCTTGCCTTGCTATTAAAAATGCTTATCATTCGCGCAATTTTCTCGTCTGTGGTCACTATGCCTGCCATTTCTAAACAAAAAACCTTGCTGCTAACCCTGCGCCCTTGGTTGATCAGCGCCGTTGCGCTGTTGGCGTTGGTGCTCTTGGTGCAGCAATTGGCGAAATCTAATACGCCGGTCCGCGAGGGCAAAAAAAGCGCTGGCACGGCAGATTTTTTAGTCAGTGCCGCCAGCGTGGTGCGCAGCGATCTGCCGGTGTATTTCAACGGGCTGGGCACTGTGACGGCCTATAACACCGTAACGGTGCGCAGTCGGGTTGACGGCGAATTACTCAAGGTGCTGTTTACCGAAGGTCAGGAGGTTAAGGCCGGCGACTTACTGGCGTTGATCGACCCGCGCAGTTTTCGCGTGGCATTAGAGCAAGCCGAGGGCGCGCAGCAGCGCGATCAGGCGCAGTTGAAGAATGCCCAGATCGACCTTCAACGCTACCGTGGCCTGTTCGCTCAAGACTCCATCGCCAAGCAGGCACTCGACACCCAAGAGGCGCTGGTCAGCCAATACCAAGGCACTTTGAAAGCCAATCAGGCGGCGGTCAATCAGGCCAAACTGAACCTGCAATTTACCGAGGTGCGCGCGCCCATCAGCGGCCGTTTGGGCTTGCGTAAGGTGGATGTCGGCAACCTGATTAGCGCCGGCGATACCACAGGTTTAGTGGTGATCACTCAGGTGCAGCCGATCGTGGTGCTGTTTAGCCTGCCCGAGCAGCAATTACCGCTGATTCGCCAACAACTGAACACCGGCAAACCCTTGCCAGTGGTGGCGCTGGATCGCAATCAAAACCTGCAATTGGCGGCGGGCGAGTTGGCCACCTTAGACAATCAGATCGACATCACGACTGGCACCTTGAAACTCAAGGCGCGCTTTGCCAACAGCGATAACGCACTCTTTCCGAATCAGTTTGTGAATGTGCGATTGCTGGCGCAAACCCTGACTGACGCCTTAGTCATTCCGGCCAATGCGGTGCAGCGCGGCACTCAGGGCAGCTTCGTGTATGTGTTGGATGCCAGCGACAAGGTGCACCTGCGCAATATCAGCTTGGGCGCCACCAGCGGCGAACAGTTGCAAGTGCTCAGTGGCCTAGAGGCCGGTGAGCGAGTGGTGACTGAGGGCGTTGATCGTCTGCGTGAAGACATGCAGGTTAAGGTCGCCACGCCAGCCAGCAGCGCCGCCAGCGAATCCAAGGCCGCCAGCGCGGCGGGCACCTCGGCTGCCAACTCGGCGAACAATGGCGCCGCGCAATGAACCCGTCCCGGCTGTTTATTTTGCGGCCGGTGGCCACCACCTTATCGATGCTGGCGATTTTGCTCGCCGGTTTAATTGCCTATCGGATTTTGCCGGTGGCGGCCTTGCCCGAGGTCGATTACCCGACCATTCAAGTGGTCACCCTGTATCCCGGTGCCAGCCCTGAAATCATCACCTCCACTGTTACCGCGCCGTTAGAAAGCCAGTTCGGGCAGATCGCCGGTTTGACCGAGATGAGTTCCAGCAGCTCCGGCGGTGCCTCGCTGCTGACCCTGCGCTTTAGCTTGGCGACCAGCCTGGATGTGGCCGAACAAGACGTGCAGGCGGCCATTAACGTGGCCACCAGTTTGTTGCCCAAAGACCTGCCGACCCCGCCGGTATTTAGCAAGGTCAACCCGGCCGATGCGCCGATCATGAGCCTGGCGATTGTCTCAAGCAGCCTGCCGCTTGCGCAGATTCAGGACTTGGTCGATACCCGTTTGGCGCAAAAAATCTCGCAAATCAGCGGGGTCGGGCTGGTCAGCATTGGTGGCGGGCAACGCCCAGCGGTGCGTATCCGCGCCAATCCAAATGCCTTGGCGTCTTACGGTTTGAGCTTGGAAGACCTGCGCAGCGCCGTCACCCGGAATAATTTAAATAGCCCCAAAGGCAGCTTCGACGGGGCCAATCGGGCCTCTAGCTTGGACGCCAATGACCAGTTGGAAAAACCCGAAGACTATCGCCAGCTGGTGATTGCCTACAAAAATAACGCCCCGGTGCGCCTGCTAGATGTTGCCAGTGTCGATAACGACGCCGAGAACCTGCGCCTCGCCGCGTGGGCCAATCTAACCCCAGCGGTGATTTTAAATATTCAACGCCAGCCCGGTGCCAATGTGTTGGCCGTGGTGGCGCGCATCAACGCCTTATTGCCCGAGTTGCAGGCCAGTTTGCCGGCCTCGGTTGAGGTGCAGGTGCTCACCGACCGCACCACCAGCATCAGCGCGGCCATTGCCAGCGTGAAGTTCGAGTTAATGCTGTCGATTGCCCTAGTGGTGATGGTCTGTTTCGTATTTTTGCGCAATGCCTCAGCCACCTTAATCCCCAGCCTAGCGGTGCCACTGTCGTTGATCGGCACCTTTGGGGTGATGTACTTGGCCGGCTTCTCGATTAATAACCTGACCTTAATGGCCCTGACCATCGCCACCGGTTTTGTCGTGGATGACGCCATCGTCATGCTGGAGAACATAAATCGGCATCTGGAGGCGGGCGATCCGCCATTGACCGCCGCCCTTAAAGGCTCGCGCGAGATTGGCTTTACGATTATTTCCCTGACCCTCTCGCTGATTGCCGTGCTGATTCCCTTGCTGTTTATGAGCGACGTAGCGGGGCGCTTGTTTCGCGAATTTGCCATCACCCTGGCGGTGGCGATTTTAATCTCGGCGGTGGTGTCTTTAACCCTGACGCCGATGCTCTGCGCCAAATTGCTCAAGCATAAGCCTGAAGCCGAGCAGGGCCGCTTTGCCCGCGCGGCCGGGGCGTTTATTGAGCAGATGATTGCGCGTTACGCGCAGGCCTTGCAGTGGGTGCTGCGCCATCAAAGCCTGACGTTAATGGTCGCAGTCGCCACGCTAGGCCTGACCGTGGTGCTGTATATGCTCAGCCCGAAAGGGTTTTTCCCCGAGCAAGACACCGGGCTGATTCAAGGCATTAGCGAGGGGCCGCAATCGGTGTCGTTTCAGGCCATGGCGGAGCGTCAACAACAACTGGCCGAGCTGATTTTGCGCGACCCGGCGGTGGCCAGTTTGTCGTCCTACATTGGCGTAGATGGCTCTAATGCCACCTTAAACACCGGCCGCCTGCTGATTAACCTCAAGCCCTTTAGCGAGCGCGATGTCAGCGTGCAGCAGGTGATTCGCCGTTTGCAGCCAGGGTTGGCGCAGTTGCCGGGCACCAAGCTGTACCTGCAAGCGGTGCAAGACTTAAGCATCGAAGACCGCGTCACTCGCACCCAATATCAGTTCAGCCTGGAAGACCCCAAGCAAGAAAACCTGCGCTATTGGGTGCCCAAGTTGGTCGAGCGCCTGCAGCAATTACCCGAGTTGGTGGATGTTGCCAGCGACCTGCAAGACCAAGGCCTGCAAGCCTATTTGCAGATCGACCGCGACCAGGCCGCGCGCTTGGGCGTGAGCTTGGCTGCGATCAATAACGCGCTGTACAACGCCTTTGGCCAGCGGCTGATTTCGACCATTTTTACCCAGTCGAGCCAATACCGGGTGGTGCTGGAAGTTGCGCCGGAGTTTCAGTTAGGGCCGCAGGCGTTGGAGCAGGTCTATGTGCCGAGCAGCGATGGCACTCAGGTGCGCTTGTCCAGTTTGGCCACGGTTGAACAGCGCTCGACCTTGTTGGCGATTAATCACAGCGACCAATTTCCCGCCGCCACTGTGTCGTTCAACTTAGCCCCAGGCACCTCATTGGGCGCAGCGGTCACGGCGATTCGCGCAGCGCAGGCCGAGTTGCAATTACCGCCGAGCACCAACAGCCGCTTTCGTGGCGCAGCGCTGGCCTTTGAGGCCTCGCTGGGCAACACCTTGCTGCTGATTTTGGCCGCGATAGTCACCATGTACATAGTGCTGGGGATTCTCTACGAGAGTTTTATCCACCCCATCACCATTCTCTCCACCTTGCCGTCGGCCGGGGTTGGCGCGTTGCTGGCGTTAATGCTGGCGGGCGAGGAGCTAGGCATGGTGGCGATTATCGGCATCATCTTGCTGATCGGCATCGTCAAAAAGAACGCCATCTTGATCATCGACTTTGCCCTTGAGGCCGAGCGCAAAGGCGGCAAAAGCCCAGAGGATGCGATTTACCAAGCCTGTTTGCTGCGCTTTCGGCCGATTCTAATGACCACCATGGCGGCGCTGCTGGGGGCTTTGCCGTTGATGCTGGCGACGGGCTCCGGCGCCGAGTTGCGCCAACCGCTGGGGATTACCTTGGTCGGTGGTTTGCTGCTCAGTCAGTTGTTAACCCTGTTTACCACCCCGGTGATTTACCTGGCCTTCGACCGTTTAGCCAAGCGTTTTAGCCAGTGGCGTGTTGCGCCAGCGGCGGAGTTGCACGAGTGAGTTTCTCCACCCCGTTTATTTTGCGCCCGGTCGCCACCTTGTTGCTGACGGTGGCGCTGCTGCTGGCGGGCGGTTTGTCGTTTAGTTTGTTGCCGGTAGCGCCGCTGCCGCAGGTCGACTTCCCTTATATCGTGGTCAACGCCGCCATGCCTGGCGCTAGCCCAGAGACCATGGCCAGTTCGGTGGCCACGCCGCTGGAACGGGCGCTGGGGCGCATCGCCGGGATCGTTGAGATGACCTCATCGAGCACCTTGGGCAACACCCAAGTGGTGCTGCAGTTTGACTTGGAGCGCGATATCGACGGCGCCGCCCGCGAGGTTCAGGCCGCCATCAATGCCGCCATGACGCTGCTGCCGACCGGCATGCCGCGTAACCCCAGCTATCGCAAAGCCAACCCGGCCGATCAGCCGATTATGATCTTGGCACTGACCTCCGAGACCCTCAGTCGCGGTCAGTTGTATGACCTGGCCTCGACGGTACTGGCGCAAAAAATCGCCCAGGCCGAAGGCGTTGGCCAAGTCAGCGTCGGCGGCAGTTCGTTGCCGGCGGTGCGCGTCGACCTCAACCCGGATGCGCTCAATCAACACGGTTTGGCCTTGGATGACGTGCGCCAAGCGATCAGCGACGCCAACACCGACGGACCTAAGGGCGCGGTGGAGCAGGGCGGTCAGCACTGGCAAATCGAGGCCAATGAGCAACTGCGCAGCGCCGCCGAATACATCCCGCTGATCATTCGTCACAGCAGTCAAGACGCTGGCCAAGTGCTGCGTTTAGGCGATGTGGCCACGGTCACTGACGCGGTGGAGAACGTGCGTAGCGCCGGTTTTTCCGGTGGCCAGCCGGCGGTGTTGTTGATTATTACCCGCCAGCCGGCAGCCAACATCATCGCCGCTACCGATGCTATTCACGCGCTGTTGCCGGCGCTGCGCGAGACCATCGGGCCGGCGGTAAACCTCAAGGTGATGGACGATCGCAGCCCGAATATTCGCGCCTCCTTGCATGAGGCCGAGTTCACCCTGATGGTCTCGGTGGCCTTGGTGATCTTGGTGGTGTTTGCCTTCTTGCGTGATGCGCGCGCCACCTTGATCCCCAGCGTGGCGGTGCCGGTGTCGCTGGTGGGCACCTTTATCGTGATGTACCTGTGCAATTTCAGCCTAAACAATTTGTCGTTGATGGCGCTGATTATCGCCACCGGCTTTGTGGTGGACGATGCCATCGTCATGCTGGAGAACATCGCCCGGCGCATCGAGGAGGGCGAAACGCCGCTCGCGGCCTCGCTCAAGGGCGCGCGGGAAGTGGGTTTTACCGTGCTGTCGATGAGTTTGTCGTTGGTCGCGGTGTTTATTCCACTGCTGCTGATGGGCGGCATACCGGGCCGGCTGTTTCGCGAATTTGCCGTGACCTTGTCGGCGGCGGTGCTGATTTCACTGCTGGTGTCGCTCACCTTAACGCCGATGCTCTGCGCTAAATTACTGCAAGCCAAACCCGTGGTGGTTAAAGCGCCGCGTGCCGGGCGCTTCGATCAGTTTTTTGCCCGTCTCGCGCAGCACTACCGCACCAGCTTGGTCTGGGCGCTGGAGCATTCGCGGCTGATGCTGGTGATTTTGCTGTCGACCATAGCGCTGAATTTTTACCTGTTTGCGATAGTCCCCAAGGCGCTTTTTCCGCAGCAAGACAGCGGCCGGATGCGCGGCAAGGCAATCGCCGACCAGAGCATTTCCTTTCAAGCCCTGCAAGAAAAACTCAGCCAGTTTCGCCAGATTTTAGCCGCCGACCCGGCGGTGGAAAACGTCGCAGGCTTCAGTGGTGGCGGCGGTCGTGGTGCGGGCGGCGGAGCCAACATTGGCTCGTTTTTTATTACCCTCAAGCCCATCGACCAACGCGAGCCCATGCCCGTGGTGGCCACGCGGTTACGCAAAGAACTGGCTAAGGTTGCCGGTGCCAGCTTTTATCTGGACCCAGGGCAAGACCTGCGTATTGGCGGGCGTGAGGGCAATGCGCAGTACCAGTTCAGCCTGAAAAGCGATGACCTTGAGCAGTTGCGCCTCGCCACGCCAAGGGTGGAGGCGGCGATGCGCGCTCTGCCGGAGCTGACCGACGTGAGCGGCGATGAACAAAACAAAGGCCTGCAAACCCGGCTGGTGATCGACCGCAGTACGGCTGCCCGCTATGGCGTGGACATCGAAATGATCAGCGCACTGCTGAACAACTCCTTTGGCCAGCGGCAAATATCGACCATTTATAACCCGCTCAATCAATATCGGGTGGTGATGGAAGTTGATCAGGCCTACCAGAACAGCCCGGATATTCTGCAGCAGGTGTATGTGATCAGCAGCGACGGTGCGCGCGTACCGCTCTCAACCTTTGCCCATGTTGAGCCGAGTTCTGCGCCGCTGGCGGTTAACCACTTGGGCCAATTTGCCGCCACCACTTTTAGCTTTAACACCGCCCCCGAGGTGCCCTTAGAAGTCGCCCAGACGGCGATTCTTAACGCGCTGCAACCCCTGCACTTACCGGTGGCCGTACAAAGCAGCTTTGCAGGCACCGCCGGTGTCGCGCAAAACACCCAAAGCGATATGCCGATTATGATTTTCACCGCGTTGCTGGCGGTGTACATAGTGCTGGGCATGCTCTACGAGAGTTATGTGCATCCGCTGACCATCATCTCCACCTTGCCATCGGCCGGTGTAGGTGCCTTGCTGGCCTTGCTGCTGTGCGGCACCGAGCTGTCGCTGATTGCCTTGATCGGCATCATCTTGCTGATTGGCATTGTGAAAAAGAACGCCATCTTAATGATTGATTTTGCCTTGGACGCCGAGCGCCGTTTGGGCATGAGCCCGCGCGAGGCGATTCTAGAAGCCTGCATTAAACGCTTTCGGCCGATCATGATGACCAGCCTGGCCGCGCTTTTGGGCGCCTTCCCCCTGCTATTTGGCACCGATGGCGACGCCGAACTGCGCCGGCCATTGGGTATCACCATCGTCGGCGGCCTGATTGGTAGCCAACTACTGACCCTGTACACCACCCCCGTGGTGTATCTGTACCTTGACCGCCTAAGGCATTGGGCCTTGCGCCGCTGGCATGGCCGCGCCGCACCGTTACCGCTGGAGCATCCACTATGAGCTTATCGCCGCTTCGCCGGTTTTCTTTGGCCCCGTTGGCGCTGGCCGTATTGCTGATCAATGGCTGCGCGGTGGGCCCCGACTATCAACGCCCCGAATCCGCGCCATCGGCGCAGTTTAAACACGCCGCCGGCTGGAAAGCGGCCACACCGGCAGACACCCAGATACCCAGCGCTTGGTGGCAACTGTATGGCGATGCCGAGCTAACGCAGTTAATCGAACGGCTGAATGTCTCCAACCAGAATCTAGCGGCGTCCCACGCCCAATATGAACAAGCCCGGGCACTGGTGAGCAAATCCCGCGCCGGTTTTTACCCAACGCTCGGCAGCAGCGCAGGGGTAAAACGCACGGGGCAGGGAGGAGGGGGCAGCACCCTAAGCACCGCCGATGGCATCAGTGTCAGCGGGGCTAATGCGGCAAAAATATCCAAGAGCTACGACCTCAACCTAACGGCCGCCTGGGAGATCGATGTGTGGGGCAAGCTGCGTCGCAGTCTGGAATCGAGCGACGCCAGCTTTCAGGCCAGCGCCGCCGACTTAGCCGCCATGCGCCTAAGCCTGCAAGCGCAATTGGCGCAAAGTTACCTGCAGCTACGCGTGCTCGATGAACAAACCCGGCTGCTAGACGCCACAGTGACTGCTTACGCACGCTCGCTCAAACTCACCGAAAACCAGTACCAAGCCGGCATAGTGCCCAAGTCGGATGTCAGCCAAGCACGCACCCAGCTGTACAGCACCCAAGCACAAGTCATCGACCTGCAATGGCAACGCGCCCAGTTTGAGAACGCCATCGCCGTGTTAATCGGCATAGCCCCCAGTGAACTAAAGATTGCCGTGCAGCCGCAGCTGCCAACACTGCCGAGTATCCCGCCGGCATTGCCATCCCAACTGCTGGAACGTCGCCCGGATATCGCCAGCGCCGAACGCAAAATGATCGCCGCCAACGCCGAGATTGGCGTGGCCGAAGCCGCTTGGTATCCCGACCTCAGCTTGGCGGCCAGTGGCGGCTACAACAACAGCAGCTATGCCGACTGGATCAGCGTGCCCAATCGCGTTTGGTCGATCGGCCCGCAACTGGCCTTAACCTTATTTGACGGTGGCGCACGCAGCGCCCAAGTTGCGAGCGCCGAGGCCGGCTATCAACAAACCGTCGCCCAGTATCGGCAAACCGTACTCGACAGCTTTCGCGAAGTAGACGACGCCTTGGTGCAACTGCAAGTACTCGAACAAGAAGCTGCCGTGCAGCAACAAGCCGTTAACGCCGCCCGTGAATCTTTACAGTTACTCACCAACCAACACCAAGCCGGCACCATCGATTACAACAGCGTGGTCAACGTACAAACCAGCACCTTAAACAACGAACGCAACGCGCTAACCTTACTCGGCAACCGCCTGACCGCCAGCGTGCAACTGATCGCGGCGCTGGGTGGTGGTTGGCAACACAGTGAGTTGCTACACAAAACGCAAGAGCCACAGGCAAAGATCAATTAAGCGCTATTTGTCATAACATCCATTATGCGTAGCGCTAAGGCCCTCAGCCTTCAATGGCTTCGCATAATGTATATTATGTTAAATTACATATCCGATTCAGCAACCGCTTAATATCCTAATCAGTTGCACCGGACTAAAACGTAAAAGGCTGAGTGAGCCTGGGCGCGCCATTTTGGGTATTGCCTATCCCCGCTTCCATGGGGGTCTAGGATGCGCCGTAATCGGAGTCATAAGCTCAATCGCCAACCTTGAGCACCACCCGGCCACCGCCTGGGCAGGTTTCCATATAGTGGTTGGCGGCGACGAAATCCTCGAAGGCAAAGACCTTGTCGATGTTTGGTTTAAGCAGGCCGTCGCCGGTCATCTGGTTAATGTGCGCAAGCGCCCGCTGCACGGCGGCCTCATCACGCTCCAAGCCAATATCCGGGGCGCCGGTGAAGTCCATCACGCAATGACGAAAGAACTGCAGGTGTTTCTTGAATGCGGCGCAGGCTGGGAACGCAGCATCATTGCCACCGTTTACGCCGTAAATAATCAGCTTTCCACGTACGGCGGCAACATCACCCAACAACTGCAACTGCGGTCCGGCGCACTGGTCTAGTACCACCTCGACGCCCTTGCCTGCCGTGAAACGCTCAACTTCCAGGACCAGATCCTGCTCTTCGGTGACTATGACTTTGTCCGCACCCAGCGTATTTAGGAAGGCCCGGCTTTGCGCACGGCTGGTGGATGCAATGACCACCGCGCCCAGCGCCTTGGCCAACTGCACCGACTGCGGGGCCAGACAATGACCGGCCTCGGTGATCAGTACATGCTGGCCGGGTTTGAGCTTGGCCAGGTCAACCAAGGCGAAATAACTCATCAGCAACGGGGTGTAATGCACGGCGGCTTCAATGGGCGTCAGCACCTCGGGATAACGGGTAAGCGCTTGGCGCGGCATGAGCACCCGATCGCCCCACGCCGGATAGGTATTGGGGGTGCTTGCGGGGAAACTGGCCACGGCCATTCCGGGCTGCAGATCCGTCACGCCTGCGCCAACGGCTTCAACTACGCCGGCCAGCTCAAAACCAAGGCCGGCGGGCAAACGCGCCAGCTCGCACGCCAAGTTCTGTCGCCAGAGCACGTCTTTCCAGCTTACGCCAAGCGCTTGAGTGCGCAGCAGAACTTCGCCGAAACCCGGTTTTGGGGTCGGCAGCTCTTCAAGTTTGAGCACATCGGCCGCGCCGAATTGATGAAAACGGATCATGCGGGACATCACGCACCTCGCTGGTGAAACTGTCTAGGCATGGACTTTATCGGGGCATTATCAGCAAAGCCACCTGAACCCATCAATAGTCGTTATGAATGTGGATGATGCAAACCTTGACGACAGCTAAGCGCCGCTCATTTACCCTACGCTGAACACGGAAGCCTCAATCTATGAATAGAAACGACCTGCGTAGAGTGGACCTCAACCTATTGATAGTGTTCGAGACGCTGATGCATGAGCGCAGCGTGACCCGAACTGCGGAAAAGCTGTTTCTCGGCCAGCCGGCCATCAGTGCCGCCCTCGCCCGTTTGCGCGTGCTTTTCGACGACCCGTTGTTCGTGCGCAGCGGGCGCAGCATGGAACCCTCGGGGCGGGCACTGGAAATTTTTGCTCTGCTGGCACCGGCGCTGGACTCTATCTCCACGGCCGTCAGCCGCGCCGCCGACTTCAACCCGGCCACCAGTAACACTGTCTTTCGTATCGGGCTGTCCGACGATGTTGAGTTCGGCCTGCTGCCGCCACTGATCAAGCGTCTGCGCGCCGAGGCTCCGGGCGTGGTGCTGGTTATTCGGCGGACCAATTACCTGTTGATACCGGGCATGTTGGCGTCTGGGGAAATTTCTGTAGGCGTTAGCTACACCGAAGAGCTGCCGGCCAATGCCAAGCGCAAAGTGCTGCGCCGTAGTAAACCCAAGCTGCTGCGCGCCGACGCGGCCCCCGGCAAGCTCAGTTTGGACGAGTTCTGCGCCCGCCCACACGCGCTGGTGTCGTTTGCCGGCGACCTCAGCGGCTTTATCGATGATGAGCTACACAAACTCGGCCGTCAGCGCCGGGTGGTGCTGGCCGTGCCGCAGTTCAACGGCTTCGGCACCCTGCTCAGCGGCACCGATATTCTCGCCACTGTGCCCGACTACACCGCCGCTGCCCTGACTGCTGCCGGCGGCCTGCGCGCCGAAGAGCTGCCGCTGGACAACCAAAGTTTCGAGCTGCACATGGCCTGGCGTGGTGCGCAAGACAACGATCCGGCTGAACGCTGGCTGCGTTCGCGTATTCAAATGTTTTGTGGCGACCCGCAGAGCCTGGTCTGAGGGCGAATCCGCGTTGGTCTTGCAGCCGGGGTTGACGCGCTGTGCACACATAGTGGTTTATCGATACAAGCTGGCCAATCATCATTCTCGCTGATACTCATCTTCGCCTGGTTCGATTCGTCGCAGGCAACGCCCCGCCGCACACTGCGCCCATTGTTAATTTCAATCTGGCGGAGCGCGCACATGGAACTGTTATCTACCCCCCTCTTACGCTACCCCCTAGCGCTCGTCGCAATCTTGCAGCTGAGTGCCTGTGGTCAAGCGCCGCAAAGCGCCGCCCAACACCCTGAGGCCAAGGTCAGCGTGGCCGCAGTGCTGCAACAACCGATCAATGAGTGGGATGAGTTCACCGGCCGCCTAGAGGCCCCGGAGTCAGTGGAGGTGCGCCCACGCGTCTCTGGCTACATCGACCGCGTCGCCTTCGATGAAGGCAGCTTGGTGAAAAAAGGCCAGTTGCTGTTTCAAGTCGACCCACGGCCGTTCGAGGTCGAGGTCAAGCGTTTGCATGCCCAGCTGCAACAAGCGCGTGCCAGCCAGACCCGCACCGTCAGCGAAGCCCAACGTGGCGAACGCTTGCGCCAGAGCAACGCGATTTCCGCCGAACTGGCCGATGCCCGCGCCAGTGCCGCCGCCGAGTCGCAAGCCGCCGTTGCCGGGATTCAGGCCGAACTGGACAACGCCAAGCTCAACCTCAGTTTTACCCGTGTTACCGCGCCCATCGACGGGCGTGTCAGCCGTGCGGAAATCACTGAAGGCAACTTGGTTAACGCTGGGCAAAGCAAACTTACCTCGCTGGTGAGCACCGACAAGGTTTACGCCTATTTCGACGCCGACGAGCGGGTGTTTCTCAAGTACGTTGAGTTGGCGCGCAAGGCCGGTGTGCAGCCCCGCGATGCCAGCCCGGTGTATCTGGGCCTGTCCAGCGAGGACGGCAATCCGCACCTCGGCCAGCTGGACTTTCTCGACAATCAGGTCAACCCGCAAACCGGCACCATCCGGGGTCGCGCAGTGTTCGACAACAGTAACGGCCAGTTCACTCCGGGCCTGTATGCAAGGTTAAAACTGGTGGGCAGCAGCACCTACGACGCCAGCCTGATTCAGGATGCTGCTGTGGGTACCGACCTAGGCAAGAAATTCGTGCTGGTGTTGGGCCAAGACAACAGTGTGCAGTACCGCGCCATCGAACTGGGGCCGAAGCTTGAAGGCCTGCGCATCGTGCGCAGTGGTCTGGCCAAGGGTGAGCAGATCGTGGTCAACGGCCTGCAGCGGGCCATGCCGGGGGCCACGGTAGAGCCGCAAACCGTGCCCATGGCCGACGCCGCCACCCTCGCCGCGCTGGCCAGTCAGCGCGCCGCCGTGGAAGGCCGCGACGCCCCGCGCGTGGCGCAAAAGAATGCCACCCCATCGCCACGTAGCTGAGCCAAACGTAGCGCGGGCGAAACCCGCACCTCACGGAACACACGGGCTCCCCCTGCCCTACGAATGACCAAAGCCGGGTGTGCATGGCACACCCGCGCCCAAGGACTGCCATGAACTTCTCGCAATTTTTTATCCAGCGGCCGATCTTCGCCGCTGTACTGTCGCTGCTGATTCTGATCGGCGGGGCCATCTCGCTGTTCCAGTTACCGATCAGCGAATACCCGGAAGTGGTGCCGCCCACCGTGGTGGTACGTGCCGCCTTCCCCGGCGCCAACCCCAAGGTAATCGGCGAAACCGTCGCTTCGCCGCTGGAGCAGGCGATCACCGGGGTCGAGGGCATGCTGTATATGTCGTCCCAGGGCACGGCCGACGGCAAGTTAACCCTGACCATCACCTTTGCTCTGGGTACCGACCTAGACAACGCTCAGGTGCAGGTGCAGAACCGCGTAACGCGGACCATGCCAACCCTGCCCACCGAAGTGCAGCGCCTTGGTGTGACGGTCGATAAGGCCTCGCCCGACCTAACTATGGTGGTGCACCTGACCTCGCCCGACGACCGCTACGACATGCTGTATCTGTCCAACTACGCCGCCCTGAATATCAAGGACGAGCTGGCGCGCTTGGATGGCGTCGGCGACGTGCAATTGTTTGGTCTGGGCAACTACTCGCTGCGCGTGTGGCTGGACCCGAGCAAGGTGGCCTCGCGCAACCTCACCGCCACAGATGTGGTGAATGCCATTCGCGAGCAAAATCGCCAAGTCGCCGCCGGTTCGCTGGGCGCGCCGCCCTCCGATGCGGGCAACAGTTTTCAGCTGTCGATCAACACCCAAGGCCGCTTGGTCAGCGAAGAAGAGTTTGAGAACATCATCATCCGCGCCGGTGCCGATGGCGAAATCACCCGTCTGAAAGACATTGCACGAATCGAGCTGGGTTCCAGCCAATACGCCCTGCGCTCCTTGCTGAACAACAAGCCGGCGGTGGCCATCCCGGTGTTCCAACGCCCCGGTTCCAACGCCATCGAGATTTCCGATGCGGTGCGCGAACGCATGGCCGAGCTGAAGCAGAGCTTCCCGCAGGGTGTGGATTTTGAAATCGTCTACGACCCGACCATCTTCGTCCGCGGTTCCATCGAGGCGGTGGTACACACCCTGCTCGAAGCCATAGTGCTGGTGGTGCTGGTGGTGATTGTGTTCCTGCAAACCTGGCGCGCTTCGATCATTCCGCTGGCTGCGGTGCCGGTGTCCTTGATCGGCACCTTTGCGGTCATGCACATGTTCGGTTTCTCGCTTAACGCCCTGTCGCTGTTCGGCTTAGTGCTGGCCATCGGCATCGTGGTGGACGACGCCATCGTCGTGGTGGAGAACGTCGAGCGTAATATCGGCCTGGGCAAAACCCCGGTGGAGGCCACCAAACAGGCAATGAAAGAGGTGACCGGGCCGATCGTCGCCACGGCGCTGGTGCTCTGTGCGGTGTTTATCCCCACGGCGTTTATCTCCGGGCTTACCGGGCAGTTTTATCAGCAGTTCGCGCTGACCATTGCCATCTCGACGGTGATCTCGGCTTTTAACTCGCTGACCCTGTCGCCCGCCTTGGCTGCCGTGCTGCTGAGAAGCCACGATGCACCGAAAGATGGTTTTTCCAAGGTGCTCGACAAGCTCTTCGGTGGCTGGTTGTTCAAACCCTTCAACCGGCTGTTCGAACGTGCCAGCCATGCCTATGTCGGCACGGTGCAGCGTGTGTTGCGCGGCAGCGGCATCGCCCTGTTCCTCTATGCCGGTTTGATGGGCCTGACTTACCTGGGCTTTGCCACCACCCCAAGCGGTTTCGTACCGGCGCAGGACAAACAGTATCTGGTGGCATTCGCTCAGTTGCCCGACGCCGCGACCCTGGACCGCACCGAAGAGGTGATCAAAAAAATGTCGGAAATCGCCGGCAAGCATCCCGGCGTGGCCAATACCGTGGCCTTCCCCGGCTTGTCGATCAACGGGTTCACCAACAGCCCGAACAGCGGCATCGTCTTCACTCCGCTCAAACCCTTCGATCAGCGCAGCGATCCGTCGATGAGCGCCACCGCCATCGCCGCCGAGCTAAACGCGCAGTTCAGCGAGATTCAGGACGCCTATATCGCCATCTTCCCGCCACCGCCGGTGCAAGGGCTGGGCACCATTGGCGGCTTCCGCTTGCAGGTGCAGGACCGTGGCAACCTCGGCTATGACGAGCTGTACCGGCAAACCCAGAACATCATCGCCAAGGCCCGTCAGCTACCGGAGCTGAACCCGATGTCGGTGTTCACCAGCTATCAGGTCAATGTGCCGCAAATCGATGCGGCCATCGACCGCGACAAAGCCAAGACCCACGGCGTGGCGATCAGCGACATTTTTGACACCATGCAGATCTACTTGGGTTCTTTGTACGCCAATGACTTCAACCGTTTTGGCCGTACCTATCAGGTCAACGTGCAGGCCGAGCAGCAGTTCCGTCTGGAGCCGGAGCAGATCGGCCAGCTCAAGGTGCGCAATAATCGGGGCGAAATGGTGCCGCTGTCGGCCTTCCTCAAGGTCAGTCCAAGTTCCGGCCCGGACCGGATCATGCACTACAACGGTTTTCTCACCGCCGAGATCAACGGCGCGGCAGCTCCCGGCTACAGCTCCGGGCAGGCTGAGGCGGCGATCGCCAAGTTACTTAAGGATGAACTGCCCAACGGCATGAGTTTCGAGTGGACCGACCTGACCTACCAGCAGATTCTCGCCGGTAACAGCGCCATCTTCGTCTTCCCACTCTGCGTACTGCTGGCCTTTCTGGTGCTGGCCGCCCAATACGAGAGTTGGAGCTTGCCGCTGGCGGTGATTCTGATCGTGCCGATGACCCTGCTGTCGGCCATTACCGGGGTGATTCTGGTCGGTGGCGACAACAATATCTTCACTCAGATCGGCCTGATCGTACTGGTGGGATTGGCCTGCAAGAACGCCATCCTCATCGTCGAATTCGCCAAGGAGAAACAAGAGGAAGGCATGCACCGCGTCGCAGCCGTGCTGGAGGCTTGCCGCCTGCGTCTGCGGCCGATTCTGATGACCAGCTTTGCCTTTATCATGGGCGTGGTGCCACTGGTGCTGTCTTCCGGTGCCGGCGCAGAAATGCGCCATGCCATGGGCGTCGCGGTGTTCAGCGGCATGCTCGGGGTGACCTTCTTCGGCCTGCTGCTGACACCGGTGTTCTATGTGCTGATTCGCGGCATCGTGGAAAAGCGCGAAGCGAAGCAAGCCGCTCGTCTGCAGGAGGTGCAGCTATGAAACGGGTTATGCCTGCCCTGCTGGTTTTGCTCCCCGCGTTTATGTTGGCATCCTGCGCCGTCGGCCCCGATTACCAAGGACCGACCACCGCACCGGCCAAGCTGAGCAGCTTGGCCACCGGTGACTATGACCGCAGCCGTTTGGAGGTGCTCTGGTGGCAGCAGTTCGATGACCCGACCCTGAACCAGCTGGTGCTGCAATCGCTGCAAGAAAACCGCGAGCTGCGCGTGGCCTTTGCCCGCTTGCGCGCCGCCCGTTCGATTCGTGATGACGCCGCCAACGACCACTTGCCCACCCTCACCAGCCGCGCCGGTGGTGAGTTTGGCAAGGCCCAGCAACCGTCAACCAGCGAGGAGCGTATCCGTCAGGAGCGCTACGATCTGGGCTTGGACATGGTCTGGGAGCTCGACCTGTTCGGTCGTATTCAGCGTCAACTGCAAGCCAGTGATGCACAGGTTGATGTCGCCGAAGCCGAGCTGTATCAGCTGCAAGTCAGCCTGATTGCCGAACTGGTGGATGCCTACGGCGCTATGCGTGGCGCGCAACTGCGCGAACAGATAGCCCGCGACAACCTGAGTAACCAGCAAAAATCCCGTGCGCTCACCGAGCAGCTGCGCCTTGCCGGGGTCGGCAGCGAGCTGGATGTGCTGCGCGCCGATGCGCGTTTGGCGGCCACTGAAGCCAGCTTGCCGCAACTGCAAGCCGAGCAGGCACGGGCGCGCCATCGTATCGCTACCCTCCTCGGCCAGCGTCCGGAGCAACTGACGGTCGATCTCTCGGCCAAGCCGTTACCGGTAATCGCCAAGGCCCTGCCCATCGGCGACCCGGCCGAGCTGCTGCGTCGGCGTGCGGACATCTACGCCGCCGAACGCCAGTTGGCAGTGGCCACCGCCAATATCGGGGTGGCCACTGCCGATCTGTTCCCACGGGTCAGCCTCTCAGGTTTCCTCGGCTTCACTGCCGGCCGAGGCTCACAACTGGGGGCGGCCGATGCGTACGCCTGGGGCGTGGCACCGAGCATCAGCTGGGCGGCGTTCGATCTAGGTAGCGTGCGTGCCCGCTTGCACGCTGTCGAAGCGGATGCCGATGGTGCGCTAGCCAGTTACGAGCAGCAGGTGTTACTGGCGCTGGAAGAGTCGGAAAACGCCTTTAGCGATTACGCCAAACGCCAGCAACGCCTAGCGGCCCTCGTGCGCCAGTCGCAAGCCAGCCGCGCCGCCGCGCAACAAGCGGCCGTGCGTTACCGCGAAGGCGAAGTGGACTTTCTCGTGCTGCTGGACGCCGAACGCGAACGCCTGGCCGCTGAAGACGCCCAAGCACAAGCCGAGGTCGAGCTTTATCGCGGCATAGTCGCCATCTACAAAGCTCTCGGCGGCGGTTGGCAGCCAGACGTTTAAGCTTTTCGCGGCCAGTCGCACACTGGTTTTGCGCTCCCGCAGTCGCTGCTCCTGGCTGCGGTTTTTTACACGCCTAAATGTGGCGAACAAGCGGATTTTGTACAACCTTGGCCGCCCGCGAGCAAAGCGGTCTATATCAGCTAGAGCGGTTTAGCATCCACCTAACTGCATGCTAAGGTTGGCCACATAATCCCCGTTGCTACTGGAGTAAATATGCGTATTCGATTCTTGGCTTTTTCGTTGTTGGCGTTTACTTGCGGCAGCAGTTTTGCCCACGACTACAGCGCCGGCACCTTACAGATCGAGCATCCTTGGTCGCGGGCGTTGCCGCCGAATGCCGTCACTGGCGCGGTTTACCTGGGTCTGCATAACCAAGGTAAAACGGCCGATCGCCTGCTCAGTGCGCAAACCCCGCAGGCCACTAAAACCGAGATTCACACCATGCTGCAATTGGGTGAGGTGATGAAAATGCAACAGCTCGACTCAGTGGGGATTCCCGCCGGCGGCGACACTAAGCTGGCACCTGGCGGCACACACCTGATGTTGTTTGGCCTACACAAGCCATTAGTCGCCGGTGAGCGTTTCCCGCTGACCTTGCAGTTTGAACAAGCCGGCAAGGTTGAGGTTGAAGTAGTGATCGAAGCCACCGAACCCGACGCGCACGCCGGACACTAAGCGGCCCATTGCTGGCGCGCTAACCTCGAGCCGCGCCAGCAATAGTTTTAGGCCTATTGCGCCAACGGCGTGCGCATGGTGACAAACTCTTCGGCGGCCGTTGGATGAATCCCCATGGTGTCGTCGAAGTGTTGCTTGGTCGCGCCGGCCTTCAGTGCCACGGCCATACCTTGAATGATCTCGCCGGCATCCGGGCCAACCATATGGCAGCCGAGCATACGGTCGCTGTCGGCATCCACCACCAACTTCATCAGGGTCTTTTCCTGGCTGTCGCTAAAACTCAATTGCATCGGCCGGAAACGGCTTTCAAACACCTTGATGTTATGGCCGGCTGCCCTCGCCTGTTCTTCGCTCAAACCAACGGTGCCGATATTGGGCAAGCTAAACACGGCAGTAGGAATCAGTTGGTAGTCGACCGGGAGATATTGCTCTGGTTTAAACAAGCGCCGCGCTACGGCCATGCCTTCGGCCAGCGCCACAGGCGTTAATTGCACGCGACCGATCATGTCGCCAATGGCCAAAATCGACGGTTCACTGCTTTGATAGAGTTCATTGACGCGCACATAGCCACGCTCATCGAGTTCGACCTTGGTGTTTTCCAAGCCTAAGTTGTCGAGCATTGGCCGCCGCCCAGTGGCATAAAACACCGTGTCACAGGCCAATTGCCGACCATCTTGCAAGGTTGCCAGCAGGCTGCCATCGGCTTGTTTATCGATACGGGTTATATCGGTATTGAACTGCAGATCAAGCCCGCTCTTGCTTAACTCATCTTTAAGATGCGCACGCACCGCACCGTCAAACCCACGCAAAAACAATTCGCCGCGATATAACAGCGAGGTTGTTGCGCCCATTCCGTGAAAAATCGAAGCAAATTCGACCGCAATATAGCCGCCGCCCACCACCAGCACCCGCTTGGGTAATTGCTTAAGAAAGAACACTTCATTCGAGGTGATCGCGTATTCAATCCCTGGGATATCCGGCTTCTGCGGCCAGCCACCGGTGGCCAGCAAGATGCTTTTAGCGCTGTATGTTTTGCCATCGACCTCGACATGCTGCGCATCCAACAGCCGTGCATGGCTCTCCAGCAAGGTCACACCGCTGCTAACTAACAGGTTGCGATAGATACCATTGAGTCGTGATATTTCGCGATTCTTGTTAGCGATTAGGGTTGGCCAGTCGAAATTAGCCTCCTGCAGCGCCCAACCAAAGCCTTTGGCTTGGGCAAACTGATCGGCAAAGTGCGCACTGTAGACCAATAACTTTTTCGGTACGCAGCCCACATTGACGCAGGTGCCGCCCAAATAACGGCTCTCGGCCACAGCTACCTTAGCGCCAAAGCCGGCGGCAAAACGCGCAGCCCGCACGCCACCGGAACCGGCACCAATCACGAAAAGATCAAAGTCGTAGTTCATCAGTTGCCCTCATATTTGACGGCCAGAATAGCGCACATAAGCCTATGCGCGCCTAAACTACCGAGGTGTTTACTGGAGTCTCAGTGATGCCCCCTACCCTGACCCACATTGCCTTGCATGTGCCCGACCTAGAGGCTTGCATCACCTTTTACCGGGATTATTGCGGCATGCAGATTGTCCATCAGCGCACAGGCAAAGGTTCGCGAATTGTCTGGCTGGCGGAGCCGGGTAAAGAGCAGCAGTTTATCTTCGTGCTGATGCCCGGCGGCCAAGCCCGGCAGTTGGCCAGCGACGATTACAGCCATTTTGGCTTTGCCCTTGCTAGCCGCGCTGCTGTTGATGCGATTGCCGACAAAGCACTTCCGCGGACTGCCTGATTTGGCCGCCGCGTGATGAGCCCTACCCGGTCGGTTACTACTGCGGGCTGTAGTATTGGAAAACACAGGCCGGCTGTAGGCGAATAGCTAGCCTCCCGAAACTTCCCTGTTAGCAGAAATATTCTACTGCGGGCTGCGTGACCCGGCCGGCAACTTTGTGGAGTTCAGTTACGGGCAGCCTTTAGGGCCAGGCGCTGCAGCAATAACCATTACTTAAGGCACAAAAAAACCACCCGTAGGTGGTTTTTTTAACTTCTGACTGACCTATTAAAGCAGGCCAACCTTGTAGAAGTTTTCGAAGCAAAAGTTGGTAGCGTCGATGTAGCCTTCGGCACCGCCGCAGTCAAAACGTTTGCCTTTGAACTTATAGGCAATCACGCAACCGTCTTGTGCTTGCTTCATCAAGGCATCGGTAATTTGAATCTCGCCGCCTTTGCCGGGCTCAGTCTGTTCGATCAAGTCGAAAATGTCTGGGGTCAGAATATAACGACCGATAATGGCCAGATTCGACGGGGCATCTTCCGGCTTAGGTTTCTCCACCATACTGTTAACCCGGTAGATGTCTTCGCGGATCATCTCGCCGGAAATAACCCCGTATTTGGAAACTTCTTCCATAGGTACTTCTTGAATCGCGACAATCGAGCAACGGAATTGCTTGTACAGCTTAACCATTTGCTTAAGAACGCTATCGCCGTCTAGGTTGACGCAAAGGTCATCCGCCAACACCACGGCAAAGGGCTCGTCGCCGATCAATGGGCGGCCGCACAAAATGGCGTGGCCCAAGCCTTTCATTTCAACTTGGCGGGTGTAGGAGAAGCTGCATTCGTCAATTAACTTACGGATGCCGACCAAGTACTTCTCTTTGTCAGTACCGTGGATTTGATGCTCTAACTCGTAGCTGATATCGAAGTGATCTTCCAGCGCCCGCTTGCCGCGGCCAGTCACCATGGCGATTTCGGTTAGGCCAGCATCAAGAGCCTCTTCAACGCCGTATTGGATCAGTGGCTTATTCACCACCGGCAGCATTTCCTTAGGCATAGCCTTAGTTGCAGGCAGAAAGCGGGTGCCGTAACCAGCAGCCGGGAACAAGCATTTCTTGATCATGAGAATCCTTAAGAGAAGGGACGACGAAACTTGCGCGCAGTCTAATCAGGCTGCCAGCGCCTTACAATGCCCCGCAGCAAGGCAACTGCAGTCGCGCGTAAAAATAACCCTAAAACCACGTAGCCGCCCACATAAGACTGACGAACTAAATAAAGTTCAGCCACCGAGTGCAATCTAATAGTGCTCGACAAACGCTAGGTTAATCGCCAGAGGCCGATTGCCGGCCTGTAGCTCAAGATAAAACGCCTCAAGCGACTGCACGCCCAAGTAACCGTTGTCATCGTGTGATTGGCGCCACTCGAGTTGGAAGGCTAGTTCACTGAATTTTTCAGCCGCTGCAGCCAAGTTGTGGCCGTGATAGTCAAGCCACATATCAAGTTCAATGGCCCCCTCTAGCCAGATTAAACCCTGATCAACCCCGAGTTTGGGCTGCAGCTTGAAGTAGTCAATTAACTGTTGTGGCTCTACCCAGACCAAGTCGACTTGGATGCGATTCTTACTAACCAAGACTGACTGGGTAAAGCTTAAGGTGGCAGCAAAATCGACCACGAGGTCGCAAGATGTCATCGTCATGAGTGGCTCTGCGAACTGGCGGTAAAGGACTGTCAAACTAACAGCGCTGCCCGCCGTAAGCCAACTTAGCCAAGCCAGCCAGCGTCATGGCAAAAATCAGCATTGGCAGCAGATCGTCCAGTTGTAGGTTTACCAACCACATAGCGCATTCTCCGTTCAACATTTTGAGAACTAATAGCCGTGCACTCGGTGACGGCCGGTTTGATCTGTCGCCCCAACCAAAACTGGCCTGCGGCGTAAATGGAGACAACAAAGCTGCTGAACCGATCGCTGTGATTAGCTTTAGCTAGCCCTGACAAATACTGTATATCCGTACAGCTTTATAGGTCAAGGCATGTTTGTGGGTTTTTATCGGCCGGCTGATGGCCGGTCTGCAGCTGATATTTCAGCGTCGCCAACGGCCGCATGGGTCTGGTTTTGGAGGGATAAGAATGAGCTGCAACGCAGCTGAGCTGGTAGCTAGGTACCGATACTGGGCCGGTTTAGCGCTAGCACTATGGCTTATGCGCCCTAGCAACCGCTCGCCTGCCCTGCGGCGCAAAAGCCAGATTTAGCTTAAGTCTGCGCACTCAATTACAGGTGGCGGCTCGGTGCGGCGCATCCAGCCCGTAACGCTGCAACTGCATTTCTTGCAGGCGACTGAGGGTGCGGCGAAAGGCAAATGCTAAGTAACCTTGGGTATAGAGTTCAGTCAGCGGAACGGCGGCCTCTAGATACAGTGCCACGCGGCGGTCGTAACACTCATCGACCAAGGCAATAAAACGTCGCACGCTATCGTCATGCACGGACAAATTAGCCAGCTGCCGATCTCCGGCAACCACCCGTTTAGCGCCATCTTCGGTGCCGCGTGCGATGTAAGCTGTGCGCTGCGGAGCGCTCAAATTGGGCACCACACTTAAAAATATTCGCGAGAAACGATCACACAAACTAATAAAGTCGATGGCTGATAACGGCTGCTCACAGATATCTTCATAACGCAGATGAATCTGCTCTGCGGTTTGTTGCAGCACACTAATTTGCCGATGACCCAAGGTGATGGGCGCATCTGTAATCGGTTGACCTGCGGCTAGCCGAACAAACTCAGATTGCATGCTGTCGCCTGGCTGCGTACCGCTTAGCCAGTAGCGTTGTTGTGCCACGCCTGGATGCAAGCGGTGGTCTTCATCACCGTCAACGCTAACTACCTGCATATAGCGGTTGATCGCCACAATCGCTGGCTCAAAGCGTTGGCGATTAAATCCGTCGGCATACAGCTGTTCGGGCGGCTGATTGGAGGTGGCGACTACGACCACACCTTCCTGGAACATAACCTCAAACAAGCGTCCGAGAATGATCGCATCGCCAATGTCATTGACAAACAACTCGTCAAAACACAGCACCCGAACCTCGTTACTTAGTTCGCGCGCCAGCACCTGTAAGGGTTCGGCCGTGCCGGTCAGCTGAAACAAGCGCATGTGTACCCAGCGCATAAAGTGATGAAAATGCTGACGCCGCGCCGGTATTTGCAAGCTCTGATAAAAGCTATCCATCAGCCAGGTCTTGCCGCGCCCCACCGGCCCCCACAGGTAAACACCAAGGATGGTGGTTTGCGCGGTGTGCGGACTGCGTGGACGCTGTAAAGCCAAGTAGCAGTCTTGTAGCTGCTTGACTGCACGTGCTTGCGCTGCGTCAGGTACAAAGCCGTGTAAATCGAGCGCTTGCTGATAACAGGCCTGCGGTGATAACCCTGCACTCATGCAATTAACCGCTCAGCGAATACCGCGGGGATGCCGCGCGTACTTAAAGGGATCTAGCGGTGACGCAGAAGACCCACGGCAATGATCTGTCTGGGTTACTGGGTCGCGGCTAGAAACAAAAAAGGGCCTCTGATGAGGCCCTTCTAGTTACCTGATTTAACAGGATTTGATTGGTGCCCGAAGCCGGAATCGAACCGGCACGGGGTTACCCCCGAGGGATTTTAAGTCCCTTGCGTCTACCGATTTCGCCATTCGGGCGGTAGCACAGATGTAAATTTGTCGTGGTTGAATATGCGGTGTTGCTGGCGCCACAACGAGGGCTGAAATATATACAGCCGGTGACGCTGACGCAAGGTCAAATGCTTTGCTAAAGGCTTTTTAATTTTATTTCGGCGCCATAAAAAAAGCCCCGTAAATCAATGATCTACGAGGCTTTTGATATGGAGGCGCGACCCGGAATCGAACCGGGCTAGCTGGATTTGCAATCCAGTGCATAACCGATTTGCTATCGCGCCTTAAAGCAAACAGGCCGTATTAACGGCCTGTTTAATTTGGAGCGGGAAACGAGACTCGAACTCGCGACCCCGACCTTGGCAAGGTCGTGCTCTACCAACTGAGCTATTCCCGCGTTTTGGTGGCGCCATTCTATACGATCACAACAACTCGTCAACCCCTTGATTCAAAATAGTTTATTTCTTTTCAGCGGTACTGCTCAGGTGTGGCCAGGCGGCCCGTAAATACTGCGCCATCGACAAAAGGGTCAGTGCCGAGGAGATATACAGCAGGCCATAACCTATCCCAACCCACAGGGAAAACTGTGGCGGCACCGCCAGCAAAATCACCAGTGCGAACATTTGCGCCGCGGTTTTCCACTTGCCTAAGTCAGACACCGCTACTTGCGCGCGCGCACCGATCTCGGCCATCCACTCACGCAAGGCGGAAACCACGATCTCGCGACTGATAATGATGATTGCCGGCAGCGTCAGCCACAGGCTGTGGTGCGCCTCGACCAGCAGCACCAAGGCCACTGCGACTATCAGTTTATCGGCCACCGGATCGAGAAAGGCGCCGAACGGGGTGCTTTGCTGTAAGCGCCGAGCCAAGTAGCCATCCAGCCAATCGGTAGCGGCGGCAAAGGCAAACACCGCACTAACGGCCAGCGGACTGGGGCTCCACGAGGCGGGCAAATAAAATAACAAGACAAAAACCGGAATCAATAACACGCGTAGAACGGTAAGCAAGTTGGGGATATTCATCAGTACGACTGGTCCGCAAGGTGGTCAGGGATTCTACCCGCTGCAGTCTACTCACTGTGCAGCGCGGCATAAATTAACTCTGCAAGTTTTTTACTAATGCCGGGGGCTTTGGCTATTTCATCAGCACTGGCGCGATTTAGCTCGTGCAGCCCGCCAAAATGCTTGAGCAGCTCGCGGCGCCGCGCTGGGCCGACCCCTGCCACCTCCTCCAAACTTGAGGTGCGTCGCGCTTTGCCGCGTCGCGCGCGGTGGCCAGTAATGGCAAAACGGTGCGCCTCATCGCGCACCTGTTGAATTAAATGCAGGGCTGGCGAGTCGCCGGGCAAGGTGAACTCATGGGCGGCATCGTTCAAATACAGGGTTTCCAGCCCCGGCTTACGGGTCACGCCCTTGGCCACGCCAAGCAAAATCAGCTTAGGTACAGCCAGCTCAAGCATGACCTCTTGGGCCATCTTCAGCTGGCCCTTACCACCATCGACCAAGAGGATATCCGGCAACTTGCCCTCGCCGTCTTTGGCCCGGGTAAAACGTCGGGTCAGCGCTTGATGCATGGCGGCGTAATCATCACCGCCGGTAACGCCCTCGATGTTGTAACGCCGGTAATCGGACTTTAACGGCCCCTCTGGGCCGAACACCACGCAGGAGGCTAAAGTCGCCTCGCCACTGGTATGGCTAATATCAAAACACTCGAGGCGCTGCGGTAACTGCTCAAGCCCCAAGGCTTGCGCCAGCGCGGCGAAACGCGTGGCCAGGTGCTGACGATTGGCCAAGCGAGAGATTAGTGCTTGCTCGGCGTTAGTTACCGCCATCTGCTGCCAGCGCGCCCGGGTACCGCGCACACGATGGGCAATGCTCAGGGCGTGCTGGCGGGACTCAACCAAGGCGTCAATCAGTGCTGGAAAGTCTTCGTGGACGACATTGACGATCAGCTCAGTGGGTAACTCACGCTCATGGCTGCCCAAATAGTATTGCGCCAAGAACGCCGACAAGACGTCGCCACCCTCCTCTTCAATGGCTACCTGCGGGAAGAAGTTTTTACTGCCCAGCACCCGCCCGCCGCGCACGCTGATTAGATGCACGCAGGCGCCGCCCGGATTGACGATGGCGGCGACCACATCGACGTCGCCGCTGCCGCCCTCCATGCTTTGCTGGTCTTGCACGCGGCGCAGTAGCCCGAGCAGATCGCGCACCTCGGCGGCCCGCTCGAATTCAAGCTGCTCAGCAAAACCCTGCATGCTCAGCGACAGTTCATCACTCAAAGCATTACTGCGGCCCTCGAGGAACATCGCCGAACGGCGCACATCCGCCGCGTACTCACCGGCATCGACCAAACCGACACAGGGGGCTTTGCAACGCTTTATCTGATACTGCAAGCAGGGCCGACTGCGATTGTTAAAAAAGCTGTCTTCACACTGGCGCACCTGAAAAGTCTTCTGCAGCAGGTTAAGGCTTTCACGGATCGCCCCGGCGCTTGGGTAAGGCCCAAAATAGCGGCCCTTAGCTTTTTTGGCGCCACGATGCAGACTCAGTCGTGGAAAATCACCGTCAGAGAGCAGCACATAGGGATAGGACTTATCGTCACGCAGAAGGATGTTGTACGGCGGTCGCGAGGCTTTAATCAGCGTTTGTTCGAGCAGCAGCGCTTCGGTTTCATTGGCAGTAATGGTGGTTTCGATCTGTGCGATCTTCGCCACCAAGGCGGCCGTTTTCGGCGCTAAGCCGGTTTTACGAAAGTAACTGGAGAGGCGTTTCTTGAGGTTTTTCGCCTTGCCAACATAGAGCAGCTGCGCCTGCGCATCGAACATCCGGTAGACCCCCGGATGACTGCTGCAAACCGCTAAAAACGCCGCCGCATCGAGCGCGGCGCTGGGTTCAGTTGACGACATCGACCATGCCGTGGCGCACCGCGAGCAAGGCCAGCTCAACATCACTGCTGATCGCCAGCTTGTCGAAAATTCGATAGCGATAGGTGTTCACGGTTTTCGGCGATAAACACAGCTTGTCGGAGATGCTTTGCACCTTTTGACAACTGGCAATCATCAGGGCGATTTGCACTTCACGCTCGGACAACAAGTCAAACGGCGAGCCATTGGTTTGCGGTTCAAAGGCCTTAAGCGCCAACTGTTGGGCGATCGCCGGGCTGATATAACGCTGCCCAGCAAACACCATGCGGATCGCGCGCACCATCTCATCCAGCGCGGCGCCCTTGGTCAAGTAGCCGGCGGCGCCGGCTTGCAACAACCAAGTTGGGAATGGGTCTTCTTCACAGGCGGTGACGGCCAACACCTTGATATCAGGGTGACTGCGGATCAATTTGCGGGTGGCTTCAAGGCCACCGATACCGGGCATTTTAACGTCCATCAAAACCACATCAGGCTTGAGCTCGCGGGCCTGTTTAAGCGCCTCTTCGCCACTGTCGGCTTGGCCAATTACCTGTAAACCTTCGATATCGGCCAGCATACGGGTGATCCCGGCGCGCACCAGATCGTGGTCATCAACCACCAACACCTTAATCAAATGCCACCTCACCCTAACCTACGAATCAAAACGCCAGTCTGCCGAAAACCAGCAAACAGTGCAGGCAAAGCAGCTTACCAACTTAGCGAAAGGGTAAACACCCTTTGTTGACGCCGTGGTTTTTCTTGCAATCAGCGGATTCAGGTTTTTTACTTGGCGGCTAACCGGCCGATAAAACCTCGTTAGGCTGAGGCTCTGCGCGCGGGTGATACCTAGCTTCCCGATTGGCGTATAACCTCAATCCCCCATCCCGTTCAGCACAGGAGTTTCTGATGATTTACCGCAGGCTTGGCCAAACCGATATCAAGGTCAGCGCACTGGCGCTGGGCAGCATGACGTGGGGTGAACAAAATACTGAGGCCGAAGGTTTTGCTCAGATTCAGCACGCGCAAGCAGCTGGAATCAATTTCATCGATACCGCTGAGATGTACCCGGTGCCGCCCACGGCTGAAACCTATGGCGCCACCGAACGTATTATCGGCAATTACTTCAAGCGCTTTGGCGGGCGCAGTGACTGGATTATCGCCAGCAAGGCGGCGCCGCCGGGCAATGGCATGAGCTATATCCGGGGCGGCAACAACCACTTCGACCGCGCCAACCTTAACGCCGCCGTCGACAGCAGTTTGCAACGCCTGCAAACCGACTATATCGACCTCTACCAACTGCATTGGCCAGACCGCAGCACCAACTATTTTGGCCAAATGGGCTATCAACACGACGCCAATGCCCAGCAAACGCCGATTGAGGAAACCCTTGAAGCGCTGACCGAGCTGGTCCAGAGCGGCAAGATTCGCCACATCGGCTTGTCCAATGAAACACCTTGGGGCGTGCATCGCTTTTTACAGTTAGCCGAGAGCCAGGGTTGGTCGCGGGTGGCGTCGATCCAGAACCCCTACAACTTGCTCAATCGCAGCTTCGAAGTGGGTCTGGCGGAAATGGCCATTCGCGAACAGATGGGTTTGCTGGCTTATTCACCGATGGCCTTCGGCCTGCTGTCGGGTAAATACGAGAACGGCGCACGGCCGGCCAAAGGCCGCTTAACGCTGTTTGAGCGTTTTCAGCGCTACAACAATCCGCAAGCTCGCAGCGCAGCCAGCGCCTATATCCAACTGGCCCAGCAACACGGCATCAACCCAGGGCAAATGGCCTTGGCCTTCGTCACCGCGCAACCCTTTGTCACCAGCAATATCATCGGCGCCACCAATCTGGAGCAACTCAGCAGCAACATGGCGAGTATTGAGCTGACCTTGAGCGCCGAAGTGTTGGCTGGGATTGAGCAGATTCATCGCCAACAGCCTAATCCAGCACCTTGATGTTGCAGCCTTTGGTCTGCCGGCCCTGCAGACACGCTGTGCGCTGAGAGTCTTCTAGGCGGCGCTCGACCCAGCGGAAATCATCGGCGACGCCTTGGCGTGGGATTGGCCATTGTTCTTAGACTTGCTTGGCCCAGATGGCCGGCCGGACAACATGCGGGATAGCCGAGAGTTCAAGAATTGAGCTGCGATCTGCAGCAGCTATTGGCCCGTGCGCCGCACGCTTGAGAATTGGCCGGCTTCGGTGACATCGCCGACGCCTATAGCCAAAGGTTGTCACCGAACAACCACGCTTAGCAGTTTAAGTCCCTCCATCGGTTTTAACCGCACATCAACGTTTAAACAGCCCCCAAGGGTCAATAAACAGGGCTGACTTGTCTTGGATTTTAAACAGATTCAAGGTCGTAAACTGCACGCGATACACCGGTAACTCAAGTTCCGGCAACGTGACCACGAAGCCATAGCTGGTGAGCAAATTATCAGCAGCCCTAAGCTTGGCCATCATCGCTTCAGGAACCCCGTCGCGGGCATAAAACTTATTCTCATACGTGCCGACCACCTCTGTATCAGCCTGTGGGTTGAGGCCAAGGTGCTCGATAATGAGCGCCTTGATCAAGGCTTCGATTTCACCCTGAGGGTATTTTTCCGGGTCGAATGAAATGGGTTCAGTGACGAAGTAATGGATGCGTTCAGCGTCATTACCAATGATTTCTTTGACCACAATCTGGTGTGGCGTGGTGCGCTGATTGGACTCAAACAGGGAGAAATCACGATTGCTAAACACACACTTCACATTAACCACCCCTCGAACATTTAGGCCTGCGCAGCCGCTAACGCTGCAAGCAGCCCCGCTGCGATTACTGCCGTGGCCAACTCAATAAGCTGGGCGCACATAGGCACCGGCATAGCCGCGATCTGGATCGCCATACAGTTGCATCAAATAACTTTGTTCCGCCGCCCATTTCATCCACGCCGTCAGCGCCGGCGCGGTACCGTTTAGCACGCCCACCTTGGTCAGCCCAAGTCTTGCTTCACGACGGGTGTAAATGATCGGCATATTGAGCATGGCCGAAGCCTCCGGCAACTCCGGCACAAAGCGATCCATGGCGTCTTTAAACGGGTGGCCGGCGATTTCAATGGTCGGCAATCCTTTGATGACATCTATAGCTGCATTAATTTTACTGAGCATCTGTGCTGGCGAAATACGTTGAAACTGCGCACGACTGTTAATACGCGACTGGCGCACCTCGTGCGGCTCGACTCCCGGGCAATGACCCTGATAGGCATGATTCAGACAATGATCAGAAGCGGCAATGATGCTCAGGGCTTTGCTCTGGGCAATGCCCAAAAACGCACACACCTGACCAAGGCTTGAGCCCTGCCAATAACGCTCAGCCGGCAGGCTATAGCCGGGATCTCCCGGCTTGTGGTGGTCGGCGACCAAATGCTGCTCACGGCGCAAGACCGGCACCGAGCACTCAACCCAGACCACCGGTTGCGCCCAGTCGATCTGGCCATTCAGGGCATCCGCCACGTAGGCATTGCCACTGATAACCCGTCGGCCATTAAGCGTGGCATGGGTAAAGTGCCGGCCATGTTGCGCGAGTAGTTGCTCAATGGTGTGCATCTCAGGATCAAGTGCACCGAGAATAAATTGCATACAACTCCCTTAAGGTCAGGGCCTTAGCTCAAATCAAAATGTGCTATCAGCGTGCATTATGAAGATTAACCTAGGCCACCGCCTTCACCCACACTGACGCCCGCAGCGGCGCCTAGACACCTTCGCTCACAGACTAATCCTGCGGGTGAGAAAACACCGCAACACGGCAACGCTAGCAATAGCCTCCAGCAAGCCATATTGACCGCTGCGGCGCTGATGTGGCCTGCATGATCTTGCCCTGAGTGAGGTAAAATCGTCGAATACTCGTACTGTCAGCACAAAGGAAACGTCCATGCCCAGCATCTCATTGGTTAGACGGCTTGCCGCGTTTTCGCTGCTGCTGGTATTCGCCACCACGGCCAGCGCAAGTGATCAGGCGCAACTGGTTGAGTCGATCAACGCCTACCGCAGCCAAGTGCAGCGCTGCGCAGGCCAAGCCTCGCAAGAGCTACCGCCACTGGCGATAGATCAACGCCTATTTTTGCCCCTCAACACGCTCGGCGATTTGCAACAAGCACTGGCACGAGCGAGTTATCCGATGACCAGTGTCCAGGCCATTAGCTTGTCCGGGCCGCGCGATCCGCAAGCGGCCATGATCGCACTGCAGGAGAGCTTCTGTAAGGTGCTGCTGGACCCGCAGTTCGTCGATATCGGCGTGAGCCGAGAAGGCCGTGAATGGCGCATCGTGTTGGCGCGCCCACTACTCTCTGCACGCCTAGTTGACTGGCAAACGGAGGGACAAAAAATGCTCGAAACGATCAACCTCGCGCGCACGCAACCGCGTCAATGCGGCGTCCAAACCTTTGCCGCCAGCCCGCCATTAAACTGGAGTTCGACCCTAGCAACCGCCGCCGAGGCCCACTCGCGCGCCATGGCCAATCAGAATTTTTTCGATCACAAAGACCTCAATGGCCACACCCCCGGTGATCGAGCCGAGCTGGCGGGTTATATCGGCCAACAGATCAGCGAGAACATCGCGGCTGGTCACGACAGCGCAAACAAAGTAGTCGATGGCTGGCTGGCCAGTTCCGGCCATTGCGCCAACCTGATGAACCCTGCGCTGCACGAACTGGGCGCGGCCTATGCAATTGATCCCAAGAGTGACGCCGGAATTTACTGGACCGCACTGTTCGGCACCCAGTGACGACCACAGGCCACGCGATAATCAAGCGCCACGATGGAAAAGCCCGTAATGACCTAATTAATGTACCAAGCTACCTAGCCAAGGAAGGCCAATAGCCACGCATAAATCTGCAAAAACGCGAACATTCGCAACGGAGCAAACGCCCACTCACACGACCGTGGCTTGGGTCGACTCGGCAGCGGGCAGCGCAGGTCTCCAGTGGTTGCAGGGCATGATTCTGCACATGAACTGGTCGAACATTGACGCTGTAAAAACTGTTTCGCCGTGGGCCAACCAACCAGATCGTAGGCAACCCCAGCCAATTGATAGAGGCCACCCAAGGAATATTTCGGGTAGGGGTATAAGTAGGGGTTTATTCTGGATATGAAAAAGGCCGATCATTGCTGATTGGCCTAAGTCATTGTTTTATATGGTCGGGACGATGTGATTCGAACACATGACCCCTTGCACCCCATGCAAGTGCGCTACCGAGCTGCGCTACGCCCCGACTAGGCGTGAATCTGTTTTAGGGTTAACTGAAACTGGGGAAACTATACCTTAAGCATTTGAAATGTGGAAGATTTTGCATTTTTAGCAGCTATTTTTGCAGGACCAGAAGGACGTCTTCAAGCTCTGCAATCATTTGCCGAATAAGTTGCTTGTATTGGGCCGTGTCGTCTTTGACTTCGTCAGTGGTCATACGCAGGCGAGCGCCACCAATGGTGAAGCCCTGCTCATACAGCAAACCTCGAATTTGCCTGATCATCAGCACATCTTCGCGCTGATAGTAACGACGATTGCCACGCCGCTTAACCGGATTAAGCTGTGGGAACTCTTGTTCCCAATAACGCAGAACATGCGGTTTTACCGCGCAGAGTTCGCTTACCTCACCAATGGTGAAGTAACGCTTGCCGGGTATGGGCGGTAGCTCGTCGTTATGACTTGGTTCCAGCATACGCTTCGACCCTGGCTTTGAGTTTTTGCCCTGGACGGAAAGTCACCACACGGCGTGCCGTGATGGGAATTTCCTCACCTGTTTTCGGATTGCGGCCCGGTCGTTGGCTCTTGTCGCGCAGGTCGAAGTTGCCGAAACCGGACAATTTGACCTGCTCGTTATCTTCGAGCGCGTGCCGGATCTCCTCAAAAAACAGCTCCACCAGTTCCTTGGCTTCGCGTTTATTCAGGCCCAGCTCTTCATACAGACGTTCCGCCATCTCGGCTTTCGTCAAAGCCCCCATACGCTACATCCTTAACGTCGCGTTGAACTTTTGTTCCAGCAAACTGAGGATATTCTGGATGCTGGCATTCACCTCATCATCATTAAGAGTGCGTGATGGATGCTGCCAGGTCAAGCCGACGGCGAGGCTTTTTCTATGTGGATCAATACCTTTACCGTGATACACGTCAAATAGCTTGAGGTCGGTTAACCACTCGCCTGCCGCTTCACGAATCGCCCCAAGCAAATACTGCGCTGGGACATCCCGATCAACCAGCAAAGCCAGGTCACGTCTC
>JBILAR010000030.1:0-32614 GCA_044354115.1 Pseudomonas sp.
CCGCCTTCGCCAGAAAGCGTGGGGCGGTAAAGATGCCCCACGCTTCCCGACCAAGGCCGAGCGGAAGCGTGCACGACTAATGGGGTCGGGCTGGTGGTAGGGCAAAGGCTTGTCGCGTGGGCCGTACAAAAGGTAATGCGCATGCTCGGAAGCTGCCGGGGCAACGGCGATACAAGCAAAAGCAACAAAGAACATCAGCAGTTGAAGTGGCACGGATTCAAAGATCACGGCTCAGCCCTCCAGCTCGAACAGATCCCAGCGCGGCACGAAGGGCACTGATTTGCCGGTATCCTGCACAACGCGCCAATACTGCGGCGGTCGGCGCGGTGGCGTGTGTTTCGCGCAGAACGAAACCGGCTGGCAGTACCAGCGCCCATTGAGCTGAACGACTTTGGCGGGGCGGCAATGCTCGCAGGGTGTGGATGGGCAGTGAGCGTTGCTGGCCATTTGGCGCTGTGACCAGCAGACAGAGCAGGCGCAGTCCGCGAGGTGTGGTTGGCGTAGGTAACTGTTTAGGGTCTTCATAGGTCATGCCCTCGGCTGGGCGCTGGGAAGTGATGTGAATACTCATCTCAGCTACTCCCGCTCTAGAAGGTCTTTGTTAAGGAGAGTGACATTCACCATCACGCGCTTACCGATCTTGATTGTCGGTATGTAGCCACGCGCCAACCACGCTTCGACAACGCCGGGTTCATCACCCATGCCAATCCAGTCAGCAAACATCGCCCAAGGCATTAGAGGTGGGGCACCAAGTAGTTTTTGAGAGTCAAGACCTTCCGTATCCATCTGCTTTACTCCACTATGATCAGCATTAACCCGAAAACATCTTCCGGGGAAATAATTACTCCGGGGGTAACTATAGCCCCGCTATGATAAGAGGGCAACAGTTGCTCTCATGGCAGGGTAAAATAATTTTCTATATGAAAACGTCAGCTGATAGAGCAAGGGTATTGATAAAAAGGCTTGGCCCTAAAAAGGCCAGCGAGCTAGGCAATAGCGACCACGACAGATGGAAGAGCGTGAGCAAAGGTGCTGTAAGGGTGAGCACCGAAGAAATAGATGTACTCGTTATAGCTTTTCCGCAATACGCCCTTTGGCTTGCAAGCGGCCAGATAGCGCCGGATATTGGTCAAACAAGCCCAGACTACGATGAGGCCAATGCAAAATTGACAGCACCGTTCGCGGGATAAAAATTACAAAAGAAGCAGCTGAGCGCTGGTTCTCCCGCTCGCGGAATAATAAATATTAGCCGTGCAAAAAAGCTTCGAGTAATTCACATATTATGGGCAGTTACGCCACCAATATTTGCGACTAAGCAGGATGAATAATGCCGGTTAATTTGAATAAAACCAATCTCTGGAAAAAAGACGTTTCGCTGTCTGTTGATATGTACAATCAGTGGTTTTTAGATTTTGCTCCGCAGACTTTTCGTAAAACTCGCATTACCGCAACGAAATCTGTTGAATCAAGTCTGCTGGCTACATCTTACTTGCGGGATATACGCCCAGACACACTCATTGCGACCCCAAGCATTTTATCCACCCTTCGAATGTCTACATGTCCTCCTTTGGCAGTAGATCGATTAATTGGACTTGCAGGCGTAAGTCCTAATCTCGTTAAGTCTATGGAGGATAAGAATAGAATCCCGCCCCGGATGAATAGAGAAACCCTAAACGCTGATTTACAAAAAATTGGGGATATTATTACGCGGCTGGCTGATCCGGATTTATTTGTATGGCTTGAGAGGGCAAGTGTTCCAACGCCAGAAGAAATTCATCGTTCAGCTACAATCGTGGCAGATCGCCTATGTGGATCTCAGGCTAATCCGATCATTCGTAATGAGCAGGAAAAGCGTCAGCTTGCGAAGATCAAGGCTTGGCTAGAAGCATTGAACTACGTTGAAATACCAGCTGGTGATCGTGTGGGCTTTAAGAATATGCCTGTAGGCACATTCAGTTTTCGGCTCAACGTGAAAATAAATCAACCTGACGAGAATAATCAGGTGAATATTCCGGTTGACGCCGTGATCATGCCTCACAACGCACAAGATGGAGATCTTCCAATACTGATCGAAGCCAAGTCTGCCGGTGACTTCACGAACACAAATAAACGTCGTAAAGAAGAGGCCGCAAAAATGGCACAATTACGACATACTTATGGTGACAATGTTCGTTTTGTTCTATTCCTGTGCGGTTATTTCGATAGCGGGTATTTAGGGTACGAGGCTGCTGAAGGTATAGACTGGATTTGGGAACACCGAATCGATGATATGAGCCATCTGGGGTTGTGATGATTGAAGTTTTAGAAGCAAAGCGCCTGATCATCCAGACAGCCTTGGACGCATGCAAAACTCAAGACGAGCGAAACAAGCTTGGCCAGTTCTCAACCCCGTCTCCGCTAGCACGTGACATTCTCGTGCATGCCAAAACCTTTTTGCCTAAGAACTCAACGATTAGGTTTCTAGATCCCGCATTTGGCACAGGTGCCTTCTACGCTGCATTAATGCGTGTATTTGATACAGCGTCGATCGGGCATGCGGCTGCGTTTGAAATTGACCCTCACTATGGGCAGCCGGCCCAAGAGCTTTGGGCTGATACTGGACTCCAGTTAAATCATACCGATTTCACTAAGGCGGAGCCTGATCCCAGCTATGACTTAATCATCTGTAACCCACCATATGTCCGCCATCATCACATTACGGCAGACGATAAAATTAGGTTGCATGAGCAAAGCCTAACGGCAACAGGTCATAAACTAAGCAAGCTTGCAGGGCTTTACGTACACTTTTTATTACAGGCTCAAACATGGATGGCACCAGGTGCCATTGCTGGTTGGCTGATTCCGTCCGAATTTATGGACGTCAATTATGGGCGTCTAGTTAAACGTTATCTTCTCGAAAATGTAACATTGCTTCAAATTCATCGATTTGATCCAAGCGATATACAGTTTGCTGACGCTTTAGTTTCCTCGGCAATTGTATGGATCAAGAACGAAGCACCAATTAAGGATCACAAGGTTCTCTTCACTTTCGGTGGCTCATTATCACTGCCTCACACGCATAAGCTAGTAACATCTAAAGACTTGGCGGCCGAAAATAAATGGACAAGATTTCCACTCTTGGACGTTCGTGAAATCGGCGCAAGCGATATACCACGTATTGGTGACCTATTCACCATTAAGCGTGGCTTGGCCACAGGGGATAATAAATTTTTCGTTCTCAGTGAGTTGCAAGTTATAGATCGAAAAATTCCAAGTTTCGCACTGCGATCAATCCTGCCTAGTCCACGCTATGTAGATGAAGACGAAATAAATGCTGACGCTGATGGCCTTCCAATTAATACGAGTCGTCTTTTTTTGCTCGATCCAAAATTGGATGAGGATGAAATTAGTGGGAAATATCCTGAATTGTCTGCTTATCTGGAAGAAGGTAAAAGCGCCGAAGTAAACAAAGGCTTTTTATGTCGCGGACGTAAGCGTTGGTATGACCAAGAACAGCGTGAGCCAGCCCCAATAGTCTGCACTTATATGGGCCGGTCTGATGGAAAAACCGGGCGACCATTTCGATTCATAAGAAACCGAACCAATGCGACTGTTGCTAACAGTTACTTGGCAATGTATCCAAAGCCCGCTCTACTAGAAAGATTGAATCAGGACCCAGAGCTTCTCGACCGAATCTGGCAGCAGCTGAACCAAATCAGCCCAGAGGCATTACTTGGAGAGGGTCGCGTTTATGGCGGTGGCCTTCATAAATTAGAACCAAAAGAACTGTGTAAGGTTCCTGTGACACTGGCTTAATCAAACGTAGCCAGTTCTGTGTTTTTGACACTTTTGACAGTTATCAGCCTGCTGGGTCAGTTAAGAAAGCCGAGTAAATGCCCCGAGAATGTCACACTTTAAGTAGGACAAAGCCGGACAATGAGATCCCGCAGCGTTCCCGCAGCACTGATTTTGTTAAGACTCCAGTGAATGCAGAGCATTACGAAGACGAGTGAGCGGGTTCAAATCCGCTGTGCAGGAGCCAGCCCGAAAATCATTTATGTGTCGAAAAACTGTCGAAAACAAAGCTGATTAAAGCGGTGGAAGAGGGTAGGCAGCATCCCCGCTAGCCAGTGGTTTTGGGGCATTGCGAGGCAAAGCGGGATGATGCAGCGGATAGGGTAGGGTTCGAATCTCTCCTTCACCGCCATCTTCGGAAAAGCCCCTGGAAGTTATGCTTCCAGGGGCTTTTTGCATTCTGGCCGAACAGGTGCCGAAGAGCTGAGGGTCTGGCGTTAGTCGCAGCGCCAGCACCAGCACAAGCCCCCGATCAATAATCGCGGTTTTTTCCGGATGCGGCTGCTGTGTGGCTGGGTGGGATGCGGTGTTACAGCGGTTTTAGCGGGTTTTTAGTGCAGAACAAGTTGACCCCCAGACCATTGGCGCTAACGCGCACGGCAACACCTTGTACGGCGGTGGCATCGCTTGGTAGGTCGCTGACTTGCACGGTGAGCAATTCGCCTTCGCAGAAGGTCTTGTTGGCGTCGGGTAAGTCGACAAATACGCCGGTGTCGGAAATATCGCGTGTCACGGCGCTGACGGTGCAGCGTTCGCCCTGAATGCTGATGTTGAGCTCTATGCTCGAGCGCAAGGCCTTGCGTGCCACCGAGTCAAGCGCGCCAACTCGGCGCGCTTCGGTCAATTGATTGTGTTCTTCGATTAGCAAGCTTTGCAGGCGTGCTTCAACCCAGGCCGCGCGTTGCATATTGCCTTGCGCCAGCAACTGCTTAACAGCCGCGTCATTTTCTTGGTTGGCACGCGAGAGCATGGAGCTTGGCGCGCCAACGCCTGGCTTGGCGCCGGGGCTGTTCAAGGCTAGTTCTACTTGCAGGGCGGCAATCCGTTGGCGAATGACGGGTAATTGCTGGGCCGGTGCAGACATGCTCGAACTGGTCAGTGGCATGCCGAGTTTTAACCGCAGTTTGTCGGCGAGGGTTAAATGGGCCTGAGTCTGCTGCTCGAGCAACTGCAATTCGGCAAGCTCGGCGCGCAACGCTTCGCAGTGCACCATGACCGCTTTCAAAGCGCTTAAGAACACTTGGCTGAGGTGCTCTTGCTCTTGCTCCAGCCACTCTTTAGCGAGGTCGGCGCGCATTTGCTCAATGCTCGCAAGTTTTACTGTTTTGCTCTTTGGGGCCACGGTGGTCATAAGTCCTGCGCAGTGCATTGAGTCCATGTACTGCGAGTATAGCCCCGGCTGTTGCTGTTTGGCTGTACGGCTAAACGGCGCTGAAACGGCGCTGTTAGCGGCGCATTTAAAAGGTTACGCCGGCACCTGTTGAGGTTGGCGTAACCGCTGGCCGGCGTTTTAGTTGCGGATAAAGTCGGCGGCGCGCTCGGCGATCATGATGGTCGGCGCATTGGTGTTGCCGCCGATTAAGGTTGGCATGATCGAGGCATCGACCACTCGCAGGCCCTTGATGCCATGCACGCGTAACTGTGGATCGACCACTGCGAGTGGATCGGTGCCCATTTTACAGGTGCCGATGGGGTGGTAGAGCGTGTCGGCATGCTCGCGAATGTGGCGGATCAGCCCTGCATCGGTATCGGTGTCCGGGGTCATCAGCTCTTCTTCGACATAGTTGGCCATTGCCGGTGAGCGCATGATCTTGCGAATGATCTTAGCCCCGGCCAGCAGCGCCTCGACATCGTCCTGGTGCTCGAGAAAGTGCGGGTCGATGCGGGGTGCCGACAGTGGGTTACTGTCCGCCAGGCCGACGCTGCCGACACTCTTGGGCCGCAATACGCAGACGTGGCAGGTGAAGCCGCTGCCCAGATGCAGTTTGCGCCCGTGGTCTTCCAATTTAGCAATGATGAAATTCAGTTGCAGGTCTGGGCGCTGCAGTTGCGGGCTGGATTTAACGAAGGCGCCACTTTCACAGCACGGCGAGGCCAGTAAACCTTCGCCGGTCTTGCGCCACTGGTTAATTTGCCCCGGCATATTTAAGGCTGTCGCCACGGTTAGGCCGAGCAGGTCGTCGTCCTTGGACTGGAAGGTTATGACTAGGTCGATGTGGTCCTGCAGGTTCTTGCCCACCCCTGGCAGTGCATGGCGCAACGGGATGCCGTGGCGGGCCAGCTCTGCGGGATCACCGATGCCCGAGAGCATCAGCAGTTGTGGCGAGTTGAAGGCGCCGCCGCAGAGGATCACCTCGCGGTTGGCTTGGATGCTTTGTCGCTGACCGTCACGCAGCACTTCCACGCCGCTGGCCCGCTGCTCGTTGAGGAGCACGCGCAGCACTTGGGTGTGGGTCATTACCGTGAGGTTCGGGCGGTGCATGACCGGGTGCAGGTAACCGGCGGCAGCCGAACAGCGTTCGCCGTTTTTCGGGCCGTGGAAGAACTGCGAAACTTGGTAGAGGCCGGCGCCTTCCTGTTCGGCGCCATTGAAATCGACATTGGCGGGGATGCCGGCCTCGATGGCGGCGGCGACGAAAGCTTGACTGACCGGACGCGGATTGCGCTGCTCGCCGACCTGCAGCGGGCCATGGTCACCGTGATACTCACAGGCGCCGCGTTGATTGCCTTCGGAGCGCTTGAAGTACGGTAATACCTCGGCAAATGCCCAGCCGTCACAGCCCAGCGCGGCCCAGTCGTCATAGTCTCGGTGGTGGCCACGCATATAGGTCATGGCATTGATGGCGCTTGAGCCCCCTAGGCAGCGCCCACGGGGTTGATAGCCGCAGCGGCCGTTGAGGCCTGCTTGCGGGGTGGTTTCGTAGCAGTAGTTATTGCCCTTCAGGCGGCCCGGCACTATCACCGCCAGACCGACCGGCATGCGAATTAACAGGTCCTGCCCCGTACCGCCGGCTTCGAGCAGGCATACCGTGGTCTTTGGGTCTTCACTCAGGCGTGCGGCCAAGGTCGCGCCCGCCGAACCGCCGCCCACAATCAGATAATCAAAATTCATCATGGCTCTCTCGTGTTGTCTGTGGCGCCAAATGCCATGCATTGAACGCCCGGGGCGTAAGCAAAAAAAAGGGGCGATAAACACGCCCCGATTAATTGCTGCTGATAATCCTCTGGCCTTAGCGGCTTACCACTCGGTCATCTTTTTCAGGGACTTGAGCTTCTCGAAGATAGGCTTCACCCCTTCCAGTTGCTTAACCATTTGCATGCCTTTGTAGGTCTGGTAGTTGAAGCCGGCCGGGTTCATGTTTTGGCCTTCTTGGAACGGATAATCAGCCAAGGTTGCGATAAATTTCTCGACTTCCTTGCGAATCGGCACGTTGAGCCACATCAGGTCGGCGGCCCAACGGACATACATCAGCGACTCGTAGGGCGCGGTTTCGTAAGGGTCTTCCTTGAGGTTGGTGATGATCGGCCAATTGGTCACCTTGCGGGTGCCGGTGGCGATGTTGCCCTCGACTTGGGCGAAGCTGACCTTGAAGTCGTTCCAGCGCACCGCGTTCAACTCACCGCCCTGGCCGAAGTAGAAGTATTCGTGGCGTGGCACTTCCTTCACCTCGCCCTTGAAGTAGGGCAGGTAGTTGTAACCGTCTAGGTGTACGCGGAACTCTTTGCCGTTGAGGGTGGTGCCTTTGGCCAGGTCTTCTTTAACGCTGTTGTTACCAGCGGCGGCCAGCAGGGTTGGCATCCAGTCGTTGTGGGCAATCATGTCGTTGTAGTCGGTGCCGGGCTTGATCACATTCGGCCATTTGACCAGCAGTGGTACGCGATGGCCGCCCTCAAACGAGGTGCCTTTCTCGCCTTTGAACGGGCTGGTACCGCCGTCTGGCCAGGTGACTTTTTGCGCGCCGTTGTCGGTGGTGTAGATGATGATGGTGTTGTCGGCGATCTTCAAATCATCCAGCTGAGTGAGCAGTTGGCCGACCATCTCGTCGTGCTCGGCCATGCCGTCCGGGTACAGACCTTTGCCGGTGCGCCCGACCGATTCTTTCTTCAGGTGGGTCCAGACGTGCATGCGGGTGGTGTTGAACCAGACGAAAAAGGGCTTATCGGCTTTGGCGGATTTCTCGATAAAGTTCTTGGTGCCGGCGAGGATTTCTTCGTCGACGGTCGGCATGCGCGCACGGTTCAGCGGGCCGGTGTCTTCGATTTTGCCGTCGGCGAAGGAGTGAATCACCCCGCGTGGGCCGAACTCTTTACGAAACTCTGGATCTTTGGGGTAGTAATAGGTCTCCGGCTCTTCCTCGGCGTTTAGGTGGTAGAGGTTGCCGAAGAACTCATCGAAACCGTGGTTGGTCGGCAGGTTTTTGTCCTGATCGCCCAAGTGATTTTTGCCGAATTGGCCGGTGGCATAGCCTTGGTCTTTTAGCGCATCAGCCATGGTCGGTGCCCAGTCGGGGATGCCACCGCCGGAGCCCGGCATGCCGATGGTCAGCATGCCGGTGCGAAACGGGTGCTGACCGAGCACGAAGGCCGAGCGCCCGGCGGTGCAGGACTGCTCGCCATAGGCGTCGGTGAACAGCGCGCCCTCTTTGGCGATACGGTCGATATTGGGCGTGCGAAAACCCTGGATGCCGTGGTTGTAGGCGCTGATGTTATGCACACCAATGTCATCGCCGAAGATCACCAAGATGTTCGGCTTGGCGGCGGCGCTGGCACTTTGGGCCATACCTAGGCAGGCGGCAGCCGCCAGGCTCAGGGATAACCAATGTCGGGTTAGACGCATCGGGAAGTTCTCCATCCAGCAAAGGGGTCGCGGTTGGCGACTCATTATTTTGATTTGGGCCGTGCTGGCCATGCGTTGACCACCAAGGTGCAACTGCTCAGCTGCTGCACTAGGTATAGGCGAGACACGCTGAACAGGCTGACAAAACTGCGCCTAAGGTTCAAATGCATTGTTATGCGTGGTTCGATGCGGTTTGCGCATTAAGGTCGCGCTGTGTGTCTGGCTGACGGTCGCGGTGCCGAGCTAGACCGGGCATTCGCAGGCTGGGCGGCAGGTGGCGTTACCGAAGCAGCGCAACGGTTTAAATCGCGCGTAACCCAACATAGGGCCTCTGTCGCGAGTTCGAAACCGCTCGGTGGGTTACGCGGCGCACGGACTGCTCGGTGGGTTGCAAATCTATGTAGCGCCGCTAACCCACCCGAAATCGCTTTTCAACCCGTAACGGGTATAGCGCTTTTATGAGCCTAGGCAGAGTTTAAAAGCAGTGACTTTAGGCTTGGGGCTTTGGCGCCGGATTGAGTGGGCGTAGGGCGGGCGCCTTGCTGCGGTCGTGCTTGCGCAAGGCACGACGCAGGGCTGGCAGGCTGTTGCGCAGTTGCTGGGTGCTGGCGGCGTGTGCCGGTGGTGCGCCATAGCTGGCTGCCAGCGCCTGTTGCAGGGCTTGGCCGGCGGCGACCGGCAGTTGTTGGCTAAGCTCGCGCAGGTTGGCGTTGCTGCTGCTGCGTTGCAGCCAGCTATACAGGGGCGCTAAGGGTAACGGCGTGTGGCGCCAGGCGCGTTGCAACTGGCGCCAGGCATAGGCTTCCGAGGCCAGCCAGGCGGCTTGCCGGCGTGCCCGCCAGGCGTGCAGGCGGCGGCGCTGTTGCGAAAGCCAAGGACGGGCAAAATAACCGATCAAGCCCAACAGCAGCAGGCCGCCAGCGATCAGCAGGCTGAAGCGCGACAGCTGAATATGCTGACCACGGCCCAGGCGCTGCAAGTCTGCCTGCAGGTCAAAGGGCAGCCGATAGGCCGTATTGGCTTGCGCCTCGAACGTCACGGCCGGTACCTCGGCGCTGCGCAGTTGGCCTGCGCTGGCGTCCCACCAATGCACTTGCATGGCTGGCAGTTGGTAGCTGCCGGCTTGCTCGATCACATAGCTGAGGCTGTCACGGCGTTGCCCACCACTGACCGAACCGCGGCCATCGTCCAAGGGCTTGACCTCGGCTGGCAGCGGGTAGGCTTTGAGGCCGGCAATGCTGGCGAATTCGGCTGGGGCAATCAGCATGGCCTGGGCGCCGTCAGCCTCGACCAGCAGGCGCCGGGTCAGGCTGTCGCCAACTTTCAGCGGTGTTGCGGAGGCTTCGATTTGTTGACTAAAACGCAGGTGCTGGGCCACCAGCAGCTTACCCGCTGGCGCTTCAGTCCCTCCGGCCGGTGCTACTGCGTTAAAGCTCAAGGCCTGGCTGCTGACCTGCATTGGGCCGCTGGCTTGGCCCAGTTGCAGGCTGAAATCCAGCGCCGGGATATTGAAGTTCTGCGCCTGAATCGGGCTGATTAAATAAGTCAGGCGCAGGCCGAAGTAGCTTTCGCCGTCACGCCTGACCGTCAGTTTGTCGGCCTGGCCGGTGGGGGCGCTGACCAATGCTCCGGGCAATTGCAGCTCGGCCGGCTGCGGTGCCTGGGTAAACCAACTGCTGGTGAGTAGATCGATTTCCAGCCGCAGGGTGCTGCCGAGCAAATAGGGGGCGGCCGGGCTCAGCCGGGTTTCCACCCGTACCCGTGGCTCATCGGCCCACGCCAGATGGCTGAGTAAACACAGCAGCCATAGCCAGCGCGTCATGGCGTCACCGCCGGCTGACTAGCCGCTTGCTGCAACCTGAATTTTTGCTTGAGAAAACCCGCCGGCGAGGTATTCAGATTGCGCAGCCACAGCTCGGCAGACACTGCCTTGGGGCCGTTGAGCATGACTTTTTCACCCTTGTCGCCGGGCTTGCCCTGATCATCGAACTGCTGCTGGTCCGGGTCTTCTTCCGGGGCTACCTGTTGATCGGCCTCGAACTGGCGCTGCAGCTCGGCCACCAAGGCTTGATTGAACTGCGCTTGGGCAAACACTGGCTGCAAGCGCAGTGCTTGGGCGTAGGCGTTCAGCGCTTGTGGATACTGATGCAACCGAGCGTGGCTGTTGCCCAGGTAAAAGTAGGCTTCGGCGCTGTCCAGTTTGGCGAAACTGGCTAGGGCGAGATTGAACTCTGCTGCCTTGTAGGCCGCCAGTCCTTTCCAGTAAGGGTGATTGAAATGCGCGGCGGCGGCCGGATACTGTTGCCGCTCGAAGGCCCAGCGGCCTTGCTGGTCAGGGCTCATAAAGGCATCGGCGAGCACCCCGGCTTGAGCGTTTGACGACTGCCCGCCGAGGCTGACGGCTAACAACAGGGCCGGCAACCAATTGATGCTCCAGCCGCGCCGAATGCTCAACCAGGCCAGCGGCAACAGCAGCCAGCACAGCCAGTAACCGGCATCTTGCCAGTGCACCTCGGCTTTATCGGCGGTGGCGGCGGCGAAGTGCTGCTGGGCGTGCAGCTGAATCCAGTCGAGGTCGTCGTCATTCAGGCTCAGGCTGCCAATCGGCGCATCAGTGGCCTTGGCCAATTGTTGCAAGGCGTCTTGGTCGAATTCGGCCAGCAGCGGTTTGCCATCGCGGTCCAGCCGCGCCGCACCTTTGGCGTCGGTGAGCAGGCCGCCGTTGTGGTTGCCGACGGCGAGGATCAACAGTTGTAAATCCACCTGGGTGTTCGCCAGTAACTGGCGCAGGGCAGGCAGTTGTTGAGTGTCGGCGCCATCGCTAAACAGCACCAAGGTGCCCGGCGCTTGCTCGGCTTGCAGTAGGGCAATGGCTTGTTCGGTGACGGCCAGAGCGTTTTTGCCGGGGCTGTCGAGTAGGTCGGTAGCCAGCGCTTGGACGAAGCTGTTGAGCAATTCAGGGTCGTCGGTCGGCGGCAGCACCAAGTGGGCGCTGCCGGCGTATACCAGCAAACCGGTGCGGGCGCCGGCGCGGCGTTGAATCAGTGCTTGCAGCTTGTGCTTGACCGCTTGCAGGCGGGTCGGCGGCACGTCGCTGGCATCCATGGATGGCGATAAATCCACCGCCAGCATCAGCACCGCCTGATCCTGCACAAAGGGCGGGCGATCCTGTTGCCACGTCGGCCCGGCCGCCGCCAACGCGCCGACCAGCAGCAGGGCGCTGAGCAGGTAAACCGGGCGCAACTGTGGGCGCTCTTGCGGATAAATCAGCAGATGCTTGAGCAGGTGCGGGGCAATACTGGTTCGCAGGTTATGCCCGGCCTGCCGCTGGCGGCGCCAGAACCAAGGCAGCCAGAGCGCCGGCAGCAACAAGCAGAGCCACAATGGGCGAATAAAGTGCAGGGCATTCAGGTCGATGTCCATCAGCCGGGCTCCGTGCTGGATGCGGGGCGGTTGGCGCGCTGGGCCGCCAACGCCGCGAGGCTGTGCACCAGGCTCAGCAGCAACAGGGCAGCGCCCAGCGGTAGCCAGAACAAATCACGTTTGGGCTGATAGCTCAGGTGTTGCACCTCATGGGGCGTGAGCTGGTCGAGGGTGGCATACACCTGCGCTAACGCGGCGCTGTCGTTGGCCATAAAACTGCGTCCGCCGGTGGTTTTGGCGATCAGTTCGAGGACGTGGCGATCGACGCGATTCTCGCCGCTGGCAGCCGGGTCGCCGATGCCAATGCTGTGGATGCGGATGTGCTTTTGCGCGGCCAGGGCGGCGGCTTGATCGGGTGGGATGGCGCTGTGGTTGTCATTGCCATCGGTGAGCAGAATCAGGGTCTGGTCCGGCTGCTGGCTGTTTTCCAGCATCTTGATGCCCAGACCTATGGCGTCGCCGATGGCGGTGTTGGGCCCGGCCATGCCAATGCCGATGTCATCTAGCAGAATCTTCAAGCTGGCGTGGTCGAGGGTTAGCGGCGCCTGCGGATAGGCGCCGCCGCCGAACACGATCAAGCCCATGCGGTCATTCGCGCGCTGGTCGATAAAGCCCTGCACCACTTGTTTGACGGCGGTCAGGCGGTCGACCTGTTGGCCGTCGTTGCCTGTGTAATCGCGGGCCTGCATGGACTGGGAAATATCAATCGCCAGCAACAGGTCGCGCACCGGCTGGGTCTGTTGCAGCGGCGGTTCGACCCACACCGGGCGGGCTAGGGCGGCCAGCACCAGCAGCCAGACCAGCAGATTGAGCGGTAGTTGCCAGCGCCCGCGACTGATCCCGGATTTTACCGGGCTGACCCCGAGCGCCTGGCTGATGGCGCTGAAGAACGGCACCCGCAGCGCCTGCCGCGCTTCTCTGTAGGCCGGTAGATAACGCCAGGCGAGCAAGGGTAGCGGCACCAGCAGCCACAGCCAGGGATAGTCAAACTGCCACATGGTGCTGCTCCAGCCAGAGCCGGCTGCTCGCCAACAGTTGTTTGATTTGCGCTGTCGGCAGACTTTGCAATTGCTGATCCGGGGCGTAGGCGAGCAGGGCCAGTTGCTGGGCAAAGTCGTCCTGCAGGCGGGTCGGGCTGCTGGCTTGCAGAAACTGCTGCCAGGTTTGGCCGCTGCAGCTGGCGACATCAGGTGGCTGGGGCATCGACAGGGCGGTGCGCTTGAGTAGTTCGGGTAGCTGGCGCAGCGCCGTCACAACTAGCGCCGGTTCCGTCAGGGCCAACTCCAAGCGGCTCAGTTCAGCCAGCGCCGCGCGGCGGTAACGGTTGCGCCGCCAGCGGTACAGGCCGCGACCGGCATAGCAAAGCCCCACGGCCAAGAGCAGCAACAGCAGCGCCAGCCAACCCCAGGTTTGCGGCCAGTAACTGACGGCGGTGGGCAGCGGCAGGTCTTGCAGCTGGGAAATGTTGGCTGGCGGGTTCATTGGCGGCGTCCGTTCAGCTTGCCTAACTCAAAACGCAATTGTCCTAGGGCTGGTTCGCCGGTGCTAATCATCAGCAGAGGAATCTGACTGCGCCGGAGCAACTCGGCCACCTCACGCAAGCGGCCGCTGGCGAACTCGCTAAGCGGTTGATGGACGTGCTTGCGTCCAACCGCCAGCTCCAGTTGCAGCTCGCCCTGAGTGACCAATAAATGGCCGTTGCTGGGCAGTTTGAGCGCCAGCGGGTCGTAGACCTGCAGGGCCAGCACATCATTGTGGGCGGACAGTTCGCGCAGCAATTGCAGGGTCTGGGCGTTGGCTCCGGCAAAGTCGCTGATCAGGCAGATGAGTTGGTCATGTGCGGCGTGGCGACGGCATTCTTGCAACACCTTGTTGAGCTGCGCGCTGCCGTCGATATGCGGGTTGTTGGCAGCCAATGCTTGGTTCTGTTGGACTACGGCGGCGCAGAGTTGCTCGACTCGGCTGCGACTGCGCAAGGGCGCAATCCGTTCGATCTGCTGATCGTTAAACACCAGCCCGCCAACCCGGTCACCGGCCTGCAAAGCTATCCAAGCGCAGAGCGCGGCGAGTTCTGCGCCAGTGCAGGACTTAAAGCTGTATTGCGAGCCGAAAAACATGTCCATGCGCTGGTCGAGCACGATCAGCGCCGGGCGATCGCGCTCCTCGCTGTAGCTGCGCACGAAGGGCTTGCCCAAGCGCAGAGTGGTGCGCCAGTCGAGATGGCGCAAGTCGTCGCCGGGCTGGTAGCGACGCAGTTCCTCAAAGTTCAAGCCGCGTCCGCGCAGGCGTGACTGATGCTGGCCGGCCAGCAGGCTGGCGCGCGGTTGGCGGCCGGCAAAACTCAGCTGTCGGGCCGGCAGTTCCAGCCGCAGCAATTGCGCCATCGAGACATACACCAAGCCATCGCTGCTGTGTTGTGGGAGTTGCATGGGCGCGGCCTCAGGCGGGAATCGCGACCTTGTCGAGCAAGCGCTCAAGCACCTGTTCGACGCTGATGCCATCGGCCACGGCGTCGTAAGACAGCTGAATGCGATGGCGCAGCACCGGATGCAGTACCCGGCGCAGATCATCCGGGCTGACAAACTCTGCACCTTCCAGCCAGGCATTGGCCCGCGCCGCACGATCGAGACCGATCGCCCCGCGCGGGCTGGCGCCGAGGCTGATCCAACTGGCCAGCTCGGCGTCATAGTTGGCCGGGAAACGGCTGGCGTTGATCAGGTCGACGATGTAGCTGTCGATGCTTGGCGAGACATGAATAGCGCCGATTTCTCGGCGCGCGGCAAACAGCTCGCTCTGGGCCAAATGGAAGTCGGCGGGTGCTGGCGTGTGCGTTCCTTGGCCACGTTCTTCCACACGCAGCAGTCGCAGCACCTGGGCTTCATCGGCGGGCTGCGGGTAGTCGAGCAGCACCTTCATCAAAAAGCGATCCATCTGCGCTTCCGGCAGGGGATAGGTGCCTTCCTGCTCAATCGGGTTCTGCGTGGCCAGCACCATAAACAGCTCGGGCAGCGGGTGGCTGCTGCCGGCCACGGTAATCTGCCGCTCCTCCATGGCTTCCAACAAGGCGGCCTGCACCTTGGCTGGGGCGCGGTTGATCTCGTCGGCGAGGATCAGGTTGCCAAAGAGCGGGCCGGGCTGGAACTGGATCAGGTTATGCCCGCCATCGCTGTGCAGCACCTCGCTGCCGGTGATGTCGGAGGGCAGCAAGTCCGGGGTGAACTGGATGCGGCTCATCTGCGCATCCATATGCGCGGCCAGCGCCCGCACGGTGCGGGTCTTGGCCAGGCCGGGGAGACTTTCCAGCAGCACATGACCGTTGGCCAGCAGCGCCAGCAACACTTGCCGAACCACGGCTTCCTGACCCAATACGGCTTGGTTGATGCTGTCTTGCAGGGCAAGGATGCTGGTGCGGACGCTCATGGGGAAATCCTTGTTTTTAGTGGTTCCGGCTGACGTTCAGGGTGGCAAAGACGCCCCTAAAGTTCAAATGCATTGTTTCTGCTGTTTAGATGCGTTTGTTGCATGGGATGGCTGGGCCGGCAATTTTTGTCGGTGGCGCAGGCATAATGTGGCGGATTAATCGGTGGATTGAGCCTTATGCGCGTTAGCTGGGATATTTTTTGCAGCGTCGTCGATAACTACGGCGACATCGGCGTGACTTGGCGTCTGGCTCGCCAGTTAGTCGCCGAGCAGGGTTTTGCGGTGCGCCTGTGGGTGGATGATCTGGCGGCGTTCTGCCGCGTTTGTCCGCAGGCCGATGGGCAGGCCGCCACGCAATTGCAGCTGGGGGTCGAAGTACGCCGCTGGCCTAGCGATTGGCCATCGGTGGCAGCCGCCGATGTGGTGATTGAGGCCTTTGCCTGTGCTTTGCCGGCGGCCTATGTCGCGGCCATGGCGGCGCGTGTGCGGCCGTCGCTGTGGTTGAATTTGGAGTATTTGAGCGCCGAAGACTGGGTCGGCGGTTGCCATGGCTTGCCATCGTTACAGCCTAAAGGCTTGCAGAAGTTCTTCTTTTTTCCAGGCTTTAGCGCAGGCACCGGCGGCTTGCTGCGTGAGGCCGATTTGCTCGAGCGCCGCCGCGCTTTTCAGCAGGACCCGCAGATTCGGCAGGCGTTTTTGCACGGCTTGGGCGTGATCCCACAAGCCAATAGCCGGCTTATTTCGCTGTTTGCTTATGAAAGTCCGGGCCTGGCCAGTTGGCTTACGGCCTTGGCCGCAGGCCCGCAACGCAGCCACTTGCTGGTGCCGGAGGGGCGGGTACTGGGCGATCTGCTGCGCTGGTTGCAGCTTGACGGGTTGCCACCGGGGGCTGTGCAGGTGCGCGGCAGTTTGACCATGCAGGTGTTGCCGTTCGTCAGTCAGGACGATTACGACCGCCTGCTCTGGAGCTGTGATTTCAATGCGGTGCGCGGCGAAGACTCTTTCGTGCGTGCGCAATGGGCAGGTCGGCCGTTGCTCTGGCATATTTACCCTCAGCCTGAAAATGCCCATCTAGACAAGCTTGAGGCTTTTTTAACGCGATATTGCGATGGTTTATCGGCGCCGGCCAGTGCTGCGATGCTGGCGCAGTGGCGGGCTTGGAATAGCGCCGCCGACATGACGGCGAGCTGGCCGGCGCTGGAAAAAGTATGGCCAGAACTCTGCGCGCATGCCGAAAACTGGTGTTCGCAGCAGGCAAAACAGGCGGATCTTGCGACGGCGCTGGCGCAGTTTTACCGAAATTGGCTATGATACGCGGCGAAGAATTTTGTCTTTCCATTCAAATCCGGACATTAGTATGAAAACCGCACAAGAAATGAAGCCCAACAGTGTGGCCCTGATCGACGGCCAACCTTGGCTTATCCAGAAGGCCGAGTTCACCAAATCCGGCCGTAACAGCGCCATCGTTAAAATGAAACTGAAGAACCTGTTGACCGGTTCTTCCACCGAGACTGTTTACAAGGCCGACGACAAGCTTGAGCCGGTAACTCTCGAGCGCGTAAACGTGACTTACTCTTACGCCAGCGAGCCAAACTACGTATTCATGGACGAAGAGTTCAACCAATACGAACTCAACGCTGACGACCTAGAAAGCGTATTGCCGTTCATCGTTGATGGCATGAACGACATCTGCGAAGCCGTGTTCTTCGAAGGCAAAGTGGTTTCGGTTGATCTGCCAACCACCATCGTGCGCCAAATCACCTACACCGAAGGTTCCGCACGCGGCGACACTTCGGGCAAAGTGATGAAGCCTGCCAAGCTGTCCAACGGTACTGAAGTTAAGGTTGCGGATTTCTGCAACATCGACGACTGGATCGAAATCGACACCCGCACCGGCGACTACAAAGCCCGCGCTAAAGCACCGGTTTAAATACTGGCGTTAATCGCGAGCAAAAAAAGCCCGACCTTAGCGTCGGGCTTTTTTATGCGCAGCGTTTAACGTTTGGCGGTTAGGGTGCAATCGCCGCAGGCGCTTGCACCGGTTGCATGTAGCGCTGGGTCGGTTATTAGCGTTTTACCTGTTTCAGTGTCTCGGCAATCAAGAACGCCAGTTCCAGCGACTGGTCGGCGTTCATCCGTGGGTCGCAGTGGGTGTGGTAGCGGTCGGCTAGCCCAGCTTCACTGATCGGCCGCGCGCCGCCGATGCATTCGGTGACGTTCTGCCCGGTCATCTCGATATGGATGCCGCCGGCGTAGCTGCCCTCGGCCTGATGCACGGCGAAGAACTGCTTAACCTCGGCAAGAATCTGCGCAAAGTCGCGGGTCTTGTAGCCGCTCGAGGCCTTGATGGTGTTGCCGTGCATCGGATCGCAACTCCATAGCACTTGGCGTCCTTCGGCTTGTACGGTTTGGATCAGGCGTGGCAGACCGGCTTCGACCTTGCCGGCGCCCATCCGCACGATCAGATTAAGGCGGCCGGGATCGTTGTCCGGGTTAAGGATGTCGATCAGGCGAATTAAATCTTCGCTGGTCATGCTCGGCCCGACTTTGACCCCGATCGGGTTGCCGACGCCGCGCAGAAACTCGACATGGGCACCGTCCAGTTGCCGGGTGCGGTCGCCGATCCACAGCATGTGCGCGGAGCAGTCGTAGTAATCGCCGCTGAGGCTGTCTTTGCGCACGAAGGCCTGCTCGTAATTCAGCAGCAGCGCTTCGTGAGCGGTAAAGAAACTGGTCTCGCGCAGTTGCGAGGAGCCGTCCATGCCGCAGGCGCGCATAAAGGCCAATGTTTCGTCGATGCGGCCAGCCAGTGCGTTGTACTTCTCGCCTAGCGCCGAGTTGGCGATAAAGTCGAGGTTCCATTGGTGGACCTGATGCAGATCGGCAAAGCCGCCCTGAGCGAAGGCGCGCAGCAGGTTCAGTGAGGCGGTGGACTGGTGATAAGCCTGCAGCAGGCGCTCGGGGTCGGGCACGCGGCTGGCAGTGGTGAAGTCGATACCGTTAACGATGTCGCCGCGATAGGCCGGCAGGGTCACGCCGTCGATGGTTTCGTCATTGGCCGAGCGCGGCTTGGCGAACTGGCCGGCCATACGGCCGACTTTCACCACCGGGCAGCCGGCGGCGAAGGTCATGACAATGGCCATCTGCAGCAGCACCTTGAAGGTGTCGCGGATTTTGAAGGTGGAGAATTCGGCAAAACTCTCGGCGCAATCGCCGCCTTGCAGCAAAAACGCTCGGCCTTGACTGACCTCGGCAAACTGGCGACGCAACTCACGAGCTTCCCCGGCAAACACCAATGGCGGATAGCTGGCGAGCTTTTGTTCAACGGCCAGCAGGTGCGCGGCATCGGGGTAGATGGGTTGTTGCTGAATGGGTTTAGCCTTCCAGCTTGCAGGGCTCCAGGATTGCGACATCAGGGTTCTCGGTTAAGTTTTGAGGGTAGGCGGGCATGGTAACCGATGGCGGCGCGGGTTCAAGCCAATCGCCTCGATAGCCGCGGGCTATTTAGGGCTGCACCGCGGCGATGTCTACTCGCGTGACTTGCGCTGGATTTAACGCGTGACCTAGGCAGCGCTATTCCGGGACAATTGCGCTTTAGTCGTCGTACGTGGGCCGGGCAGGATATGCAGAAGGGCGAGCTGGAAGAGTTGCAGGTGATTGCCGAAGTAGCCGATGCGTTCGGGGTCATTCGCGTGGTCGAAATGGGCTGCTATCGCTTCTTGGAGTTTGGCGACTCGATCGAGCAAAGCTGCGTGTTTAATGGCGACCCAAGCTGGCTGGAATACGACTACACCCGCGCCATGTTGCTCGGTGCGCTTTGTCATGAGGCGCCGGAAACGGCGCTATTTCTCGGCTTGGGCGCGGGCAATCTGACTCAGGCGTGCCTGAAGTTCCTGCCGCTGGACGATGTTGAGGTCATCGAGTTGCGTCCCGATGTGCCGCGTCTGGCCATGGAATATTTGGGCTTGAGCGATGATCCGCGCCTGACTATTCGCATTGGCGATGCGCTGGATTTACTCGAGAGCGCGGAAAGCGCCGACCTGATATTTCTCGACCTGTACACCGATACCGGCCCGGCCGTCGGCCATCTGGCGTGGAAGTTTCTCGAGAATTGCCAAAAGAAGCTCAATCCGGGCGGTTGGTTGATTATTAATCAGTGGGCCGCCAATGACGGTAAGCCGCTCGGCGCCGCGTTGTTGCGTGGCCTTTATCATCGGCATTATTGGGAAGTGCCGGTGAAGGAGGGCAATGTGGTGCTGATTATTCCGGCCGACATTGAGCAGGCGCTAGACGTGCAGCACTTGCGTGAACAGGACGCGCGCCTCGCACCTTTGTTGGGCTATTCGCTGGCGTCCTTGTTGGCAGCAATGCGCCCAGCCTCTTAACAGGTCGTTGAAAAACTACCTGCGTTGCCGATTCAGCGTTAAAAACAGGCTCACAGCCGAAGGCTGAACGTGCTTCAGCACGGCCCCGAAGGGGGGGCGAAGCGAATCAAATGCTCATTTACAGCGTGTAAACTCCGCTTTTGACTCACTACGTTCACCCTGCGGGCCAGCCGTTGGCTGTTACTGCGCTTCGCTACGTTGCGCCTGTTTTTGCCTTGTATCGGCTGCCTCTCCTACATTTTTCAACGGCCTGTTAACGCTAGCTGCCGTTGAAATTGCCGGGGCGGCGCTCAAGCATGGCTTGCACGCCTTCTTGAGCATCATGGCTGTGCATCAGTTTGCGCATGGTCGCGGGTAAGTTGGCGGCGGCGGCATCTGCGCCTTCGCGCACTGTTTGCCGCGCCGAGGCCAGCACCGCCTGGACGCCGAGCGGTGCTTGGGCGGCAATCCGCTCGGCCAATTGCAGCGCGCGCGGTAGCAGGTCTTCACTGGCCACCACTTCTTGCACCAAGCCTAGGCGATAGGCTTCGTGGGCGTCGAACTCATCGCCGGTCAGCAGCCAGCGCATGGCATTGCCCCAGCCCGCCACTTGATGCATGCGTAAGGTGGCGCCGCCGAAGGGGAAAATCCCGCGTTGCACCTCCATCTGGGCGAAGCGGGTGTTACTGGCGCAGAGGTTAATGTCCGAGGCCAGCATCAGCTCGATGCCGATGGTCAGGCAGTAGCCTTGCGCCGCCACTATCACCGGCTTGCTCACCCGTGGCCCGCCAAACACGCCCCAAGGGTCGCAACCACCGTCGGGCATTTGCCAGCCGGCTGCCAGCACCGGGCCGATGTTGGCAAGGTCCAAACCTGCGGTGAAGTGTTCGCCATGGGCAAACACCAAGGCGACGCGGGCTTCGTTGTTGCGTTCAAACTCGCCATAGGCCAAGCAGAGGTCGTTGAGCAAGTCGAGGTCGAAGGCGTTGCGTTTGGCGCGGCGATCGAGCCCGAGCAGCAGGATATGCCCGCGTAGTTCGCGACTTACACGGCTGTTTGAGCTTGGCGTCATGGTGTGGATCCTTGCTGGGTGGGGGCGCAGGAGGGGTATAGCGTGGGCGCTGATGCTTGTCCAAGTAAATTCATGGGAATTGACCGACCACTCAGCGGAACACTGTGATTGGGTAGAAAATACCCACCTATAGTCTGGATTCTCAGGTATAGTGCGCGCCGGCCTTTTGCGGGGCCGTGTTCAGGTAGTGCAATTTCACCGAGGTTTTACCCCGGCTGCGTGTCCGCTTAGCGGGCTCTACTTGACGATTCATTCATCAATACGTTTTCGCAAATCCCCGCCGACAAAGCTGCCAGGGTTACCTTCGGGTCTTACAGGGCATGTGCTGCTTTGAAACATGGGTCTTTGCGGATGCACTAGAGGCAGACCCATGACCCAAGTAATCGGCGGCTTCGCCGCACTCGAACTACACCCAAATATTCTTGCCGCTGTAATCGCCACTGGCTACGAAGAGCCTTCGGCGATTCAAACTTTGTCGATTCCAGTGATTCTGGCTGGCCACGACATGATCGGCCAAGCACAAACCGGTACCGGTAAAACTGCCGCGTTCGCTTTGCCTATTCTCAGCCGCATCGACCCTGCCAAGCGTCAGCCGCAAGCGCTGATTCTGGCACCAACTCGCGAGTTGGCTCTGCAGGTTGCCAGCGCCTTTGAAACCTACGCCAAGCAAATGCCCGGCGTTAGCGTTATCGCTGTGTACGGCGGCGCGCCTATGGGCCCGCAGCTGAAAGCTATCCGTAACGGCGCACAGATCATCGTGGCCACTCCGGGTCGTTTGGTTGACCACCTGCGCCGCGACGAAAAAGTTTTGTCGACTGTCTGCCATCTGGTCCTCGACGAAGCCGACGAAATGCTCAAACTGGGCTTTATGGACGACCTTGAAGTGATCTTCAAAGGCCTGCCAGCCGAGCGTCAGACCGTATTGTTCTCGGCCACCTTGCCGCACTCGATCCGCTCTATCGCTGAAAAGCATTTGCGCGATCCGAAGCACGTTAAGGTTGAGACCAAGACTCAAACCGTTACCGCGATTGAGCAGGCACACTTGTTAGTGCACGCCGATCAAAAAGTTTCGGCCGTACTGCGCTTGCTCGAAGTGGAAGAATTCGACGCCTTGATCGCCTTCGTGCGTACCAAGCAAGCCACTCTGGATCTGGCCGCCGCGCTGGAAGCCAAAGGTTACAAAGCTGCTGCCCTGAACGGTGACATCGCGCAGAACCAGCGTGAGCGCGTTATTGAATCGCTGAAAGATGGCCGTTTGGACATCGTGGTCGCGACCGACGTGGCTGCTCGTGGTCTGGACGTGCCGCGCATCACTCACGTGATGAACGTCGACATGCCATACGATCCAGAGTCTTACGTACACCGTATCGGTCGTACCGGCCGTGCTGGTCGTACCGGCCGCGCACTGTTGTTGGTTACCCCGCGTGAGCGTCGCATGCTGCAGGTGATTGAGCGTGTAACCGGCCAGAAAGTGGCTGAAGTACGTCTGCCGGACGCCGCTGCAGTGTTGACTGCACGCATCAAGAAGCTGACTAACGGTTTGTCGCCATTGGTTGGTGATGCTGAAACCACCCACGGCGAGTTGCTTGACCGCTTGACCGCCGACATCGGCTGCACCCCGCGTGCACTGGCTGCAGCTTTGTTGCGCAAAGCCACCAACGGTCAAGCCTTGACCTTGGCTGAAGTTGAGCGTGAGCAACCGTTAGTGCCGAACAACGGCGCACCGCGTGGCGAGCGCAGTGAGCGTCCGGATCGTGGTGGTGAGCGCAGCGAGCGTTCCGAGCGCGGTGAGCCGCGTGAGCGTCGCGCACCAATGCCGCTGGCTGATGGTCGTGCCCGTTGCCGTACAGCTTTGGGTCTGCGCGACGGTATCGCCGCGAAGAACCTGCTGGGCGCCATCCTCAACGAAGGCGGCTTGGTTCGTGAAGCTATCGGTCGCATCCAGGTGCGTGAGAGTTTCAGCCTGGTTGAGTTGCCAGAAGACGGTCTCGAGCGCTTGCTGACCAAGCTGAAGGACACCCGCGTTGCCGGTAAGCAGTTGAAGCTGCGTCGTTATCGCGAAGATTGATCGGTAGTTTCTACTGATTAAACAGAGCCCCGCCTAGTGCGGGGCTTTTGCGTTATGCGGGCTTATAAATTGTTGCAAGGCACCGCTAGTCGAAGCGATAGATGTCCATGCCTAGGGCGCCGAGGCTGAAACCTTGGTGTACCGAGCTGAAGTGTTGGCCAGCACCTTGGGCGAAAAACAGCGGCAATAAATGCTCGGCGCTCGGATGGTTGCGCCGCGCCTGCGGTGCTTGGCGCAGATAGTCGTGCAGCGCAGTCTGGTCGCCCCTCGCAAGTTGTTCGACGATCCAGTCGCGGAAGGCCTTGGCCCATGGTGTGACAACTTCTGGGCCAGCCTGCCAGTCCAGCTCGCCGAGGTTGTGGGTGATGCTGCCAGAGCCGATCAGTAATACCCCTTGCTCACGCAAGCAGCTCAGAATTTTGCCGATGCGGCCTTGCATGGCCGGGCCGCGCTGGGTGGGCAAAGATAGTTGCACCACGGGTATGTCGGCCTGCGGATACAACAATGACAGTGGCACCCAGGCGCCGTGATCGAAGGGGCGCTCGGGGTCTAGTTGCGCGGTTAATCCACCCTCCTTGAGTAGCGCAACGACTTGGGCGGCGAGTTCCGGCTGGCCGGGCGCTGGGTATTGGATTTGATAGAGTGGCTGCGCAAAGCCGTGGAAATCATGCCAAGTGCTTGGGTTGGCGGCGCTGCTAACACGTAAATCCTCAGTCTCCCAGTGCGCGGAGACCAGCAAGATGGCCTTAGGTCTGGGTAGCTCGGCGGCCAGTTGGGTTAAGGCGCCGCCGCTGAGGCCGGGTTCGAGGGCGAGCATGGGTGAGCCGTGGGAGATGAAAATACTGGGTAACATGGGCGACTCCTGATACGTGATAGCGCTATCTTCGGCGCTGGATATATCGAGATCCAGTATAAATTCTTGCGCTATTTGATCAGTTTATTAGGGGTTTTATGCACGAAGACTTTTGGCAGCAGCGCTGGGCGCGCAACGAAATTGGCTTTCACCTGAGTGAGGTTAACCCGTATTTACAGCAGTTTTGGCCGGCGCTGAATGTGCCGGTCGGCGCGCAGGTGTTGGTGCCTTTGTGCGGTAAATCTGTGGACATGGCTTGGCTGGCGCAGCAGGGCTATCGGGTGCTTGGCGTTGAGTTGGCGCAGGCGGCGGTGGAAGCGTTCTTTAGTGAGCAGGGGCTGCAGGCTGAAGTTGACCAGTTTGGTGCGTTTCGGCGCTATCGCTCAGGCGCCATTGAAGTGCTCTGCGGCGATTTTTTTAGCCTGACGGCGGCTGATCTGCTCGAGTGTCGGGCATTCTATGATCGCGCCGCATTGATCGCCTTGCCGGCGCCGCTGCGTGAGCGTTACGCCGCGCATCTGGCTGCGATCCTGCCGTCAGGTTGCGCAGGCTTGTTGGTGGTTCTGGATTACCTGCAGGAGCAAATGCCCGGACCACCTTTTGCCGTAGGCGAGGTCGAAATCCAGCAATTGCTGGCCGCACCGCAATGGGCGGTGCAATTACTTGAGGCGCGTGATGTGCTGGGTGAGAACTGGAAGTTTTTGCAGCGTGGCTTGAGTCAGCTGAGCGAGCGGGTCTATCGCTTGCAGCGCGTTTAATTGCGGGCACAAAAAAGGCTATGTACCCGTTAAATGTTGCGACCGCAGTTAATGCTCAAAACGCGAAACCTGTAGGAGCGAGCTTGCTCGCGATGCTTTTGCCGTTAGCGATGGTCATAAGGTAGCTATAGGGACGGCTTGATGATGCATTTGCTCAGCCCGGATCGCCAGCAAGCTGGCTCCTACAAAGGGCGGCGCGCATCTCCAACAGTTAACGGGTACATAGCCACAAAAAAGGGCGACTCGTGTCGCCCTCATTTATCGTTGTCGCAACCTTGCTTAGCCGCGTCGGCGCAGTGCCTCGATGCGGTCTTCTAGCGGCGGGTGAGTCATCAGTAGGCCCGCCAAACCATGCTTGAGGCCGCCGTTAATGCCGAATGCCGCGAGGCTCGAAGGCATGTTTACCGGCATTTCTTGCTCGGCGCGTAGGCGTTGCAGCGCGGCGATCATCGCGCCAGTGCCCGCTAGGTTGGCACCGGCTTCGTCGGCTTTAAATTCGCGTTTGCGCGAGAACCACATGACGATAACGCTGGCCAGAATGCCCAGCACCAGTTCGGCAAAGATGGTGGCGACAAAAAAACCTATGCCCGGGCCGTCTTCGTTTTTTAGTATCACTTTATCGACGAAGTTGCCGAAGATCCGCGCAAAGAACATCACAAAGGTGTTCACCACGCCTTGAATCAGGGCGAGGGTAACCATGTCGCCATTGGCCACGTGACCAATTTCGTGGGCCAGTACGGCGCGCACTTCATCCGGTGAGAAGCGCTCTAACAGCCCTTGGCTAACCGCCACTAGCGCGTCGTTTTTGTTCCAGCCGGTGGCGAACGCGTTGGACTCATGGGCCGGGAAAATCCCCACTTCGGGCATTTTAATGCCGGCCGCACGCGACAGTTCTTCCACCGTTTGCATCAGCCATTGTTCGTGACGGGTGCGTGGCTGGGTGATGATCTGCGTGCCGGTGCTCATCTTGGCCATCCACTTGGAGATCAGCAGCGACACCAGTGAGCCGGCAAAACCAAATACGGCACAGAAAATCAGCAAGCTGCCGTAATTTTGCCCGGTAAAACGGTCAACCCCGAGCAGCTTCAGGGTGATGCTGGCAATCAGCAGAACCGCCATGTTGGTGGCTAAGAACAGAAAAATGCGCTTCATGGTTGCAACTAACTCCGTGGATAAAGGATTCGCGCGCGCGGCCAAGATAGACCTTTGGCGTAGCGGGTTTCTAGGTTGGTATATAAGGGCGCAGGCCCTGCAGATTCAAGCTGGGGACTATTTCAAACTGTGTCGTTTGCGCTGCGGTTATCGTTCAGGCTGCTGACGAAAAGCTGTTGCGTGAGTCGCGCAACAGCTTCGCTTTGGCGGCTGGCCAAGGCTTCGCGCAATTGAAACGCCAAGCTTGCTTGCACGCGGCGAATGCTCGGCGACAAATCGCGGCTGAGATTGACCTCTGGCACACCTCGGGTCAGGCGCAAAAAGGCTTTTTCGCTGAGTACTGCTTGATCCAGCGCATCCTGAGCAATGCAGGAGTCAAAGCGCAGATAACCTTCTTCGGCCAGCCATAGCAAGGCGCCCAAACAGTTTTGGTGGCGCTGGCTGGGTAGGCCGAAATCATCCGGCTCTTCGCGACCGATCAGGTCTTCGACATACAGGGCCATCTTGCGCGGGAAGGCCTGATAAAGCAGCAGCATGGCGGCGGCCGCATCCTTGTAGAACTCGTCGATCTGCAAGTCCATGATGCGGTTATTGGCTGTAGCTTTTGAGGAAATTGCCGATCCGGCCGATCGCCACTGTTAGTTCGTCCACGCGGGGCAGGGTGACGACCCGAAAGTGATCGGGCCACGGCCAGTTAAACGCGGTGCCTTGCACGACTAGCAGCTTCTCGGACAGCAGCAGATCGAGGACGAATTTTTCGTCGTTATGGATCGGGCAGATCTTCGGGTCGATCTTCGGGAAGGCATAGAGCGCGCCCATGGGCTTGACGCAGCTGACGCCGGGGATGCTGTTGAGTAGCTCCCACGTGCGGTTGCGTTGCTCCAGTAAGCGGCCGTTGGGCAACACTAGGTCATTGATGCTCTGGTAGCCGCCCAGCGCGGTTTGAATCGCGTGTTGGCTCGGCACGTTGGCACACAGGCGCATGTTGGCGAGTATATCCAGGCCTTCGATATAGCTCTGGGCCTTGTGCTTGGGGCCGGACAGCGCCACCCAGCCGGAGCGAAAACCGGCCACGCGGTAGGATTTCGACAGGCCATTGAAGGTCAGGCAGAACACATCGGGGGCCAAGGATGCGGTGCAGATATGCACGGCATCGTCATACAAAATCTTGTCGTAGATCTCGTCGGAGAACACCACCAGATTGTGCTGGCGGGCCAGCTCCAGCATGTCGAGCAGCACTTCTTTGGAGTACACCGCGCCGGTTGGGTTGTTCGGGTTGATGATCACCAGCGCCTTGGTGTTCGGGGTGATTTTGGCCTTGATGTCGGCGATGTCGGGCCACCAGTTGGCCTGCTCGTCGCACAGGTAGTGCACTGGAGTGCCGCCGGCTAGCGCGGCGGCGGCGGTCCACAATGGATAGTCGGGCGCAGGAATCAGCACTTCGTCGCCATTATTAAGCAGCGCCTGCATGGCCATCACAATCAGTTCGGACACACCGTTGCCGAGGTAGATGTCCTCGATGCCAACGCCTTCAACCTGCTTTTGCTGGTAGTACTGCATCACCGCTTTGCGCGCACTAAACAGGCCCTTAGAGTCGCTGTAACCTTGGGCGGTGTGTAAGTTGCGGATCACGTCCTGGAGGATTTCTTCCGGCGCTTCGAAGCCAAAGGGCGCCGGATTGCCGATGTTCAGCTTGAGGATGTGGTGGCCCTCTTCTTCCAAGCGCTTGGCGTGCTTGAGCACTGGGCCGCGAATGTCGTAGCAAACGTTGGCAAGCTTGTTGGATTTACTGAACTGCATGTAAAAGATCCTGAAATATTGATTCGAAAATCTAGAATCGGCGCGCAAATTCGCTGCTAAGACGGCTTTTACTGTGTATTGGCAGGCTGTGGCGCGGGTGACAGACTGGGGGCGAATGATACGTTCGGCCTGATCGCGGCGAAAGGTACTGATCGGGCTTTTTTCAGTTTAGGAGTAGGGTAAATGGACAAACTTGAGAAGTCGCTAGACGCCTGGCGCGCACAATTAAGCGCAGAGGAGTTTCGGGTCTGCCGCGAGAAAGGCACCGAGCGGCCATTTAGCGGTGCGTATCACGCCAGCAGTGCGCCGGGCAGTTACCTGTGTACCTGTTGCGGTGCCGAACTGTTTACGGCCGAGGCCAAATTTGATTCGGGCTGCGGCTGGCCGAGTTATTTTCAGCCGGTGCAGGCTGAGGCGGTGCTCAATCAGGTCGATAACAGCCACGGCATGCAGCGCACCGAGGTGCTGTGCGCCAAGTGTGATGCTCATCTTGGTCACGTGTTTGACGACGGCCCCGCACCTACAGGCTTGCGTTATTGCATCAATTCGGTGGCGCTTAAGCATCAGTCTTAAGGCTTATTGATTGGCTGGGGCGTATTCGTCTCGGTCTTTTTAGGATATTAAATTGCATGCAATCTAATTGCTCGCTATCTTGTGCGGGTCTTTTCTAGGGGTAATCTCATGAACGCAGCACTTCTCAATATTCCGTGCACCACCATTAAGGGTGAGCAGAAAACCTTGGCCGATTTCGCCGGCAAGGCGGTTTTAGTGGTTAACACGGCCAGCAAGTGTGGCTTCACGCCGCAATACAAGGGGCTGGAAACCCTCTGGCAAACCTATAAGGAACAAGGCTTGGTGGTACTGGGTTTCCCCTGCAATCAGTTTGGTAAGCAAGAGCCGGGCAATGAAGGGGCGATCTCGGAGTTTTGCGAGCTGAATTTTGGCGTGACTTTTCCGCTGTTTAAAAAGGTCGATGTTAATGGCGCGGATGCCCACCCGCTGTTCGTGCAGCTGAAGAAAACCGCGCCGGGGTTGCTGGGCAGTCAGGGTATTAAATGGAACTTCACTAAGTTTCTGATCGGCAAAGACGGTCAGCTGGTTAAGCGTTTTGCGCCGACCACCAAGCCGGAAGACCTTAGCGCCGAGATTGAAGCCCTGCTGCAATGAAGTCGGCGGAGTTATCGGCACTGGCCGCACTGCAGCTGGACAATCAGCTGTGTTTTAAGCTGTACGCGGCCTCGCGTGCGGTAATTCGCAGCTATAAACCGATGCTCAGCCAGCTCGGCCTGACCTATCCCCAGTATCTGGCCATGTTGGTGCTTTGGGAGTGGCAGGTTCAAGCGCCGGCGCAGCCTACGGTGAAGGCGTTGGGTGAGCGCTTACTGTTGGACTCGGGCACCCTGACGCCGCTGCTCAAACGCCTTGAACAAATGGGTTTAATTCAGCGTCAACGCGCCAGTCATGATGAGCGTGAAGTTCATTTGTGCTTGACGGCTGCGGGGCTTGATTTACGCGAGCAAGTGTTGCCGCTGAAGGCGCAGTTGCTGTGTGATAGCGGTGTTGAGGTGGCCGAGTTGGACGATTTGCGCCAACGCTTGGGCGGTTTGCTTGAGCGGCTTATGGCGTTGCCGTAGCGCTGTCTGACTGGCCGCTGGGCAGCCATTGCTGAACCATAAGGTCAAGCTGCTCCATGCGGAAGGGTTTGGCCAGATAGTCGTTCATGCCCGCCGTGATGCAGTGCTCACGCTCATCGAGCATGGCATTGGCGGTTAGGGCGATGATAGGTAGGTGCTGCCACTGCGGTTTTTGCCGAATTTGCCGGCTGGCTTCATAGCCATCCATCACCGGCATATTGCAGTCCATCAAGACTAGGTCGACCGATTCCTGGGCTAGGCACTCCAGCGCTTCGCCACCATGATTGGCCAGCAGTACCTCGCAGCCCATTTTATGCAGCATGCCTTTTGCGACCATCTGGTTGACCGGATTGTCCTCCACCAGCAGCACTCGTGGTGCGCGTCGGTTGGCTGACTGCGGGCCGGGTAGCGTGGCGCTTGCCGGGGTTGCTTGCGGCGGTTGTGGCCGCAGGAGTTGGCTCAGCATTTTATAAAGTTGCTCGCGCGTCAGTGGGCTGGCGAGCTGCGCGAGCGGGGCGAGATCGGCGCATTGCTCAGCACTTAAAAAGCTGCCATGCCGACTAATAAGCAGCAAAGGTACGCTGCAAGTCGGACGCAACTTACTGAGTGCGGCTGGCGTGGCGCAGATCACTAGGTCTGGGGCAAATTCTGCCAGCTCTGCCTCTGAGTTTAGTTGCTGATAAATTACCCCCCATGCAGGCAGTAGCGTTGCTAGCAGCTCGGCTAAGCCGCTGCTGTTATCTAGCAGTGCTGCAATGCGGCCTTGCAGCGCGACTTTGCTGGCGGCGGTGTCATGCTTGGGTAGGGGTAGGTCGGCGCAGAACTGGCTGCCAACGCCTTCGTGGGATATGAGGCTAAGGTGCCCATGCATGCTCTCGCAGAGTGTGCGTGTCAGCGCTAAGCCTAAACCGGTGCCACCGTATTGGCGGGTGATGCCAAGTCCTGCTTGGGTAAAGGGTTGGAAAATTCGGGCCTGAGCTGCCGCCGCAATGCCAATGCCGGTGTCACGGACAATAATTTGTACGCCGGTTGAGGTTGGCTGAATGCGCAAATCCACTCGTCCGGTGTGGGTGAATTTCAGGGCGTTGGACAGTAGGTTGCTGATGATCTGCCGAACTCGGGTCGGATCGCCAATAACAGTATTGGCCAGCAGTGGGTCGATTAAGCAGGTGAGCTCTACTCCGTCGGCGGCATTTTGCGACAATAGGTTGGCGGTTTCCTCGGCGAGACTGGCCAGGTCAAAGGGGATAGCTTCAAGTTTTAATTGGCCAGCCTCAACCTTCGACATGTCGAGTATGTCGTTGAGTAAGCCTAAAAGAATGTTGCCGGATTCGCTGGCAATGGTCAGTTGCTGGCGCTGCTCATTGGCCATGGGCGCGTCGAGCGCTAGGTCAAGCATGCCCAGTAGCCCGTTCAGTGGGGTACGGATCTCATGGCTCATGCTGGCCAGAAAAGCCGCGCGGGCTTGGGCCATGTGCTCGGCGCCGCTGCGCGAGACTTCTAAATCTTGGTTTGACGCGGACAGGCGAGCATTGCTGGCTTTGAGTTCGGTGGTGCGTGTTTCAATGATGTTTTCCAGTTCGCTAAGGTATAGGGTTAAGCGTTCCTCTGCCTCGCGGCGGCGGTCGATCTCCTTAGCGATGTTGCTCAGTTGGGTGTTGGTAACCTCTACCAGTACGCCAATTTCATCTTGCTCATGGCCGCTCGGGCAATTGATTTTTTGCCGGGTTGGCGCATTGGGATCGTGTTCGCTAATGGCGCGCACCACGCTAACCAGCGGCTTGGTTAGCATGAAATAAAACAACACCAAAAGAATGAGCGATAGCAGCAAGCTGCGGACAAAGCCTGTCGCTAGGGTAATGAGTGCACGGCTGAGAAAGTGACTGCCAAAGGCGTAGGTGTCGACTTCTAGATTGAGTTGGCCGAGGGCTTCGTTTGCGTCCTGTTTAACGTACAGCGGCAGATTGAACGAGCGCTGCTTATCGAATAAAAAGTCGCTGAGAAAACGAAAGTTGCTTTGCAGTGGTGGGCGGTCAACGCTGGCTAAGCTGGCGCCGCTGTTGTCGAGAATTTCAGCTTGAATAATGGCCGGTGAGTTGAGCAGGCCAAGCACCAGTTCGCGCGCCAGTTCGGCATCAATGTTATATGCGATACGGGTTGCGGGGGTGCGGCTGACCTCGAGTAAGGCATGAATCTCGGTGTTGATCGAGGCGTCTTGATTAAAGTAGTCAAGGCTCACCTGTAACAGGCTAAGCAGGGTGCCAAGAATAAATGCTACCAGTACCGTGATGCCGGCCTGCTTGTATGACAGTTGGCGTGTGAGCGGGATATTCATCGGTAGGGTGCTGGCCTTTTGACTGTGCGTTTACAGCGTAGTCGATTCACGTAAAGGTTAGCCGGCAAGTCGCGCTGCAATATATGACAGCTGATCAGTTGTTGGTTCGTTTGCGGATGGCTGCTGGTGTGTTCTCGTGCGCTCAAACGTAGGCGCACTGAACGTTTAGGTGTCAGTTCTAAGTGCTCAGGCTTTGCCGCTAAGCTTGGCTAGCGTGCGCTGCTCGCCGGGGAGTATCTCGGTCACGCTGGCTCGAGCCTTAACTCGTTGTAGCAGGGCTGCCAGTGCTGGCCAGCGCTGATTGTCGAGATGTTCGCCGGCGTGTTCGAGGTTGATTAGCTGACAAGCAAAGGCTACATCGGCAATGCTCAACGTGTTGGCGACAAAGTAATCGGCAGTGCCGAGGGTTTTTTCTAAGTAGTCAAAGTGCGGTGGTAATTTTTCGTGCAGCGCACTTTGTACGGCGGTCTCGTCGCATGGCTGATTCATGGTCGGTTTGAGTACGCGGTTACGAAACACTGCAAAGGTGGTCAGTGGTGCAAGTTCGTAATCGGCGTATTTTTCCAGCCAACGAATCTGAGCCCGTTGTGTTGGATTCTGGCCGTACAGTGGCACAAGTTCGGGGTGCTTTTCTTCGAGGTACTGGCAGATCACGCTGGAGTCGGCCATGGCTAAATCATCATCTTTTAGCGCGGGAATACGCCCTAATGGACTGAGTTCGCGATACCACTGCGGTTGACCGAAGGGGGTAATAATTTCAAGTTGATACTCGAGGCCTTTTTCCGCCAAAAACACCCGTAGTTTGCGTACAAACGGGGAAAGCGGCGCTCCGTAAACAGTCAAACTCATGCAGGGTTCCTCACTGACAGATCAAGCGCGCGGGGATTAAAAGCTTTTTTTCTTCCAGTTGTCATCGTCATCCAGCGATTTAAGCCCTTCGGTTAGCTGGTTGACGTCGTCGGCAACGGGTTTGGTGTTTTCTAGCACCATGTCATTGGCACGGGCTAGTTGGGCTTCCATTTGTGTCAGTTGGGCTTGGTATTTGCCAGGCTCCGGTTGTTTGC
>JBILAR010000188.1:0-3290 GCA_044354115.1 Pseudomonas sp.
GCTCAGCTTGCTTAGGTACGAAGTAATACATCATCCCCAGGAAGCCGGCAGTCAGGAAGAAACCTACTGCGTTATGGCCGTACCACCACTGGATCATGGCATCGGTCGCGCCGGCATACAGCGAGTAGGACTTGAACAGGCTGACCGGTATCGCCATGTTATTGACGATGTGCAGCAACGCCACGGTGAGGATAAAACCACCGAAGAACCAGTTGCCGACATAGATGTGCGACGTCTTACGCTTGACCACAGTACCGAAGAACAAGACGGCATAGCTGACCCAGACCACGGCGATCAGGATGTCGATCGGCCATTCCAGTTCGGCATATTCTTTCGATGAGGTAAGACCCATCGGCAGAGTGATGGCAGCCAATACGATTACCGCTTGCCAACCCCAGAACACAAAGGCGGCGAGGGAGTCGGAAATCAGGCGAGTTTGCGAGGTGCGTTGCACTATGTACAACGATGTGGCCATCAAGGCGCAACCACCGAAGGCGAAAATCACCGCGTTGGTGTGCAAGGGGCGTAGGCGGCCGAAGCTGGCCCATGCTAGGTCGAAGTTAAGTTCTGGCCACACAAGTTGTGAGGCGATCAGAACGCCCATACCCATACCCACGATTCCCCAAATCACCGTCATAATGGCGAATTGGCGAACCACCTTATAATTATAAGCAGTCGGACTTATTGCTGAGCTCATGCGTTTTGTTCCACGGTTAATGGATTTTTCTTAGGGCTAAAAATCGGCCGCAAGTATGGGCAAAGCATTAGGCCATTGCAATGAGCAAGACCAGCAGAGTCGGGCTTTACAGGCTTGCGGCATAAGGTTTTAAACCTCGATGATTGCCCTTTGGTGGCGCATTTAACTCCCAAGTAACCCCGTAAAGGGAAGGGAATTGCCGCACAGTGCTGTGCAATGGCGACCTTGACGAGCTTAGCCGAACTGTTTGCATTTGCGTGCATGTTGGCGAGATGGTGCGACACTCTGTCGCATTATGGCGGGGGCGAAAGTCCAGCCGGCACGTCCTTGTGCCCTTGCTGTGGGTTTTAAATCGTTAGATGTTTAGTGTGCAGCAGTCGCCTTGTTGGCTTGTTGCGACAAGCTGAATACATAGGCTGCCAACAGATGCACCTTGTCGTCGCCGAGAAAGGTTTTTTGCGCCGGCATAACGCCTTGACGGCCATAGCGAATGGTTTGTTGCAGTTGCGCAAAGCTGGTGCCGTAGATAAAGGCCGCAGGATTGCTCAGGTTAGGTGCGCCCATGGCGGCAACGCCATGACCTTGTGGGCCGTGACAGGCGACACAATTAGTGGCAAACAGCTTTTTACCGGCTTCGAGGTCTGCTTTGCTGCCTTCTGGCAGTTTGCGGCCAGCGATTTCAGTCAGTACATAAGCTGAGACGTTACTCACGCCAGCATCGCCGAGCACTTCGCCCCATGCTGGCATCACTGCGTGACGGCCAGCGAGTAGCGTGGTTTTAATTGCATCGGCTTCGCCACCCCAGCGCCATTCGCCGTCGGTTAGATTAGGGAAGCCATAGGCACCCTTGGCATCGGAACCGTGGCAAACCGAGCAGTTGTTGGCAAACAGGCGGCCGCCCATTTTCAGTGATTGCGGATCTTTGGCTACTTCGCTAACGGGCATGGCAGCATATTTGGCATACAGCGGGCCGTATTCCTTGTCGCCTTTATCCATTTCGCGCTCGTACTGCTTAACCTGAGTCCAGCCACCATCATAGCCAGGGAAGATACCTGTCCATTTACCCATGCCGGGGTACAGCACTAAGTATCCGATGGCGAAAATAATCGTGCCGATAAACAGCATGAACCACCACTTAGGCAGCGGATTGTCGTACTCCTCGATGCCGTCGAAGGAGTGGCCCATGGTCTGTTGGGTTTCGCTTTTGTGGGTTTCGCTTTTGCGTGTAGAAAACACCAGCCAGAGCAGTCCGATAATGGTGCCGCTGGTCAGTAGAGTTATGTACCAACTCCAAAAACTACTCATGTGTTGTTACTCCTGCAAACGTGTTTTTCGCGTTTTTCGGCGGCGGTTTGGTCGGCAAAGGGCAAGTTAGCCGCTTCATCGAAGCTGGCCTTGCGTTTGCTGCTGTAGGCCCAGAGGCAGACGCAAGTGAATGCGACTACCACCAGTACAGTTCCAATCCCCCGTAGGGTGCCGACGTCCATAAGAGAAGAGGGCATGCGCCTTACCGCTTATTCTTAATGATGGTGCCGAGGGACTGCAGGTAAGCCACTAGGGCGTCCATTTCAGTCTTGCCCTTAACGGCGTCTTTAGCGCCGGCGATGTCGGCGTCGTTGTATGGCACGCCCAAGGTGCGCATGGCCTGCAGCTTGGTGGCGGTGTTCTCACCATCCAGTTTCTGCTCAACCAACCACGGATACGCCGGCATGATCGACTCAGGCACGACGTTGCGCGGGTTGTACAGGTGCGCGCGGTGCCAGTCATCGGAGTAGCGACCGCCAACCCGTGCCAAATCTGGCCCGGTACGCTTGGAACCCCACAGGAATGGGTGATCCCAGACGCTTTCACCGGCCACCGAGTAGTGACCATAACGCTCGGTCTCGGCGCGGAACGGACGAATCATCTGTGAGTGGCAGCCGACGCAGCCCTCGCGGATGAAAATATCGCGGCCTTCGTGTTCCAGCGCGGTGCGCGGCACCATGCCTTCAACTGGGGTGTTGGTGACGTCTTGGAAGAACAGCGGGACGATCTGTACCAAGCCGCCGATGCTGACGGCCAACACCATCAATACGGCCATCAGGCCGACGTTTTTCTCAATGATCTCGTGCTTGCTACTCATTAGTGGCTCGCCTCTACAGTGAACTGGGCTGCGGCTTCACATTCAGCCGGTTGGGCGTCACGTATAGTGCGCCAGGCGTTGTAAGCCATGAATAACATGCCGGCGAAGAAGAAGGCGCCGCCGATTACGCGCACCACATAGCCTGCATGGCTGGCTTGCACGGACTCTACAAAGGAGTAGGTGAGGGTGCCGTCTTCGTTGACTGCGCGCCACATCAGACCCTGCGTAATGCCGTTGACCCAGAGTGCGCTGATGTACAGCACGGTGCCGATAGTGGCCAGCCAGAAGTGCAAGTTGATCAGGGCGACGCTGTGCATTTGCTCGCGGCCATAGACTTTCGGGATCAGGTGATACAGCGCACCGATCGAGATCATCGCTACCCAGCCCAAAGCACCGGCGTGTACGTGACCAATGGTCCAGTCGGTGTAGTGCGACAGGGCGTTGACGGTTTTAATCGCCATCATCGGACCT
>JBILAR010000047.1:0-24610 GCA_044354115.1 Pseudomonas sp.
AAGACGCCCATCATTTCGAACTGACGTAGCACTGCGCAGCCATAAAAGGTCACCGAAGCGCCGATTCGCGGGATCACCGCATCGAAACCTTCCAGCGGTTTGCCTCGGTAGTGGATCTGCGGTTTGTGGCTGGCGATGTTCATATAGGCGCGCAGGGTGTCGATCACCACCACCTCATGGCCGCGCTGTTGGCCGGCTTCAACGAGGCGGCGGGTGGAATACAAGCGCGGGTTACGCGACAGCACAGCGATTTTCATTTAACACCTGTAACGCAAGAGGTCAGCGCCGGCGAGGGTGCCGGCGAGTACTGCAGAACTTTGCTGGCGGTCTGTTTGGGCTGGGTATAGCTCAGCGCCGGGTTGACCAAGAGTTGCCCGTCGATCAGCGCCTTAGCGCCGATCAGCAACCGGTATTGCATGCTTTTACGGCAGGTCAGGCTGAAATCGACCGACCAAGTGTGCGCGCCAAGGCTTAGTTGGGTACGAATCACATAACGCGTTTGGCTGTGGCCGTTCGAGCTTTTTACGGTTTTGCGGGTCACCAGCGGCGCCTCACAGCGTTGCTCGCGCAACTTGCTGCGGCTGCCAAAGTGCGCGGTAAAGCGTAGCCAGCTAATCCCGTCGCGCTCAAACACCTCACTGTCAGTCGCGTGCAGGGACGAAGTGCGGGCCCCGGTGTCGATTTTTGCCCGCAAGCCGGCCAGCTGCAGTTCGGGCAAGCCGACCCATTCACGCAAGCCAATCACACTGAGTTGTTCGACGGTCTTCACTGTGGGCTTTTCAGATAAGTCAGATAAGGTTGTCGGCATTCTAGTCGGGCATTATGACAAGCGCATCAAAGGCTTTTCCCAGTGGCGTAAAACAGCGAGGCAACATGAGCGGCAAAAGCAATCCAGCCCCCAGTGAGTCGGTACGTTTAGACAAATGGCTGTGGGCCGCACGTTTTTTTAAAACCCGCGCCCTAGCCAAGGCCGCCATCGAGGGCGGCAAGGTGCATTGCGCCGGTGAGCGCTGCAAGCCGAGCAAGGAGCCTAAGATCGGTGATGAGCTGCTGATTCGCCAAGGTTTTGAGGAGCGCTTGGTGCAGGTCTGTGGCTTGTCGTCGAGTCGCGGCGGCGCGGTGCAGGCGCAACTGTTATATGTCGAAACCGCCGCCAGCATCGAGCGCCGCGAGCAAGCCGCAGCGCTGCGTAAAGCCGGCGCCTTGGGCGTCAGCACCAGCGGCCGGCCGACTAAGAAGCAGCGCCGGCAGATCCATGGTTTTCACGATGCGCAGGAGCAATAGTTTTTGCGCGCAAGGGCGATAGATAACCGGCGCTTGGTGGTCTGGCGGTTTGCGCCTAAAATCACCGGCCCGAGCTAAACATAGCGAAACCGGCATGTCTGATTTTTCCCAGCGTTTTTTGTTTGATGAGTGTGATGTGCGCGGCGAACTGGTCGCCCTCGAAGCCAGTTATCAGCATGTATTAGCCAAACATCCGTACCCGCCGGCCGTCGCCCAGTTACTCGGCGAGATGCTGGCCGCCGCCGCGTTGCTGGTCGGCACCCTGAAATTTAACGGCCTGTTAATTTTGCAGGCGCGCTCCACCGGCGCGGTACCGCTGTTGATGGTCGAGTGCTCGAGCAATCGCGAGTTGCGTGGCATCGCCCGCTATCATGCCGAGCAAATCAGCGCCGATGCCGGCTTGCATGAATTAATGCCCGAAGGCATGTTGGCGATTACCGTCGACCCGACCGGGGGCCAGCGTTATCAAGGTGTGGTGGCCCTCGATGGGGTGAATCTGGCCGCTTGTTTGTCGGAATACTTTGCCACCTCCGAGCAGCTCTCCACGCGCTTTCGACTCGAAGCCGATGGCCGCCGGGCGCGCGGTTTTATGCTCCAGCAACTGCCGGCCGATCGCCTGACCGACAGCGACGAACGCGCCAACAACTGGGAGCACCTACTGACGTTGGCCGGCACCTTGAGCACCGAAGAGTTGCTCGCGCTGGACAACGAAACCCTGTTGCACCGGCTCTACCACGAAGAGCCGGTGCGGCTGTTTGAGCCCAGCCCGTTTAGTTTTCGCTGCAGTTGCTCGCGGGAACGTTCGGCCAATGCGCTGGTCAGTTTAGGTCTGCCAGATGCCGAACAACTGCTGACTGAGCACGCGGGCGCCATCGTGATCGACTGTCAATTTTGCAATCAGTGCTACTCGTTTGACGCTGCCGATGTGGCACAGTTGTTCGCCGGCGGTGGCAGTGAAGGGGCTGGCGAAACACGACATTGATTCGCATTTGTCCAACAAACAGGATTTCTGGCATAATTGCCGACAAATTTTCCCGATGTAGTGGCTAACCTAATGCACTACAACACGACTGGAGGACTCGGCCACTGGCCGACTTAGGACCCGTATGACTCAAGCCAATACCGCCGTGTACACCGACATTAGTGCCGCGCAACTGATCGAAGAAGCGATTCGGCGTGGCGAAGGTGAACTGGCCGCCAACGGTTCGCTGGTGGTAAAAACCGGTCATCGTACCGGTCGTTCCCCAGCCGACCGCTTCATCGTGGAAGAGTCCACCACTCAAGCCTCCATCGCTTGGGGCAGCATCAACCGGCCGTTCCCGGCGGACAAGTTTGCCGCCCTGTGGGAGCGCGTTGAGGCTTATGTTGCTGGTCGCGAATCCTTCGTTTCGCACGTCCATGTAGGCGCTCACCCAGAGCACTATCTGGCGATCAAAATGACCACCGAAACCGCGTGGCACAACCTGTTTGGCCGTTGCCTGTTCATCAACCCTGAGCAGTTCAACCCGAGCAGCAATCGCGAGTGGCAGATCATCAACGCGCCGTTTTTTGAGTGCGTGCCTGAGCGTGACGGCACTAACTCCGATGGTTGCGTGATCATCAACTTCGCCGACAAGAAAGTGCTGCTGGCGGGTATGCAGTACGCCGGCGAAATGAAGAAAGCCATGTTCTCGGTGCAGAACTTCCTGCTGCCAGACGCCGACGTGTTGCCGATGCACTGCGCCGCCAACGTTGGCGAAGACGGCGACACCACCTTGTTCTTCGGTCTGTCGGGCACCGGCAAAACCACCCTGTCGGCCGATGAAAGCCGTTACCTGATCGGTGACGACGAACATGGCTGGGGCGTGGGTACCGTGTTCAACATCGAAGGCGGCTGCTACGCCAAGTGCATCGACCTGTCGGCTAAGAACGAGCCAGTGATCTGGAAAGCCATCCAGTTCGGCGCCGTACTGGAAAACGTGGTGCTCAACCCGATCACCCGTCTGCCAGATTACGCCGACGCCAGCCTGACCCAGAACAGCCGCGCCGCTTACCCGCTGGAGTTGATCGAGAAGCGCGTCGAGGCCAACCGTGCCGGCGAGCCAAATGCGGTGATCTTCCTCACCTGCGACCTGACCGGCGTACTACCGCCAGTGTCGATTTTGAACAACGAACAAGCGGCCTATCACTTCCTGTCCGGTTACACCGCGTTGGTCGGTTCCACCGAAATGGGTTCGGGCAGCGGCATCAAGTCGACCTTCTCCACCTGCTTCGGCGCGCCGTTCTTCCCGCGTCCGGCCGGCGAGTACGCCGAGCTGCTGATCAAGCGCATCAAGGGCTTCGGCTCCAAGGTGTACCTGGTTAACACTGGCTGGACCGGCGGTGGCTACGGCGTTGGCAAACGCTTCAATATCCCGACCACCCGTGGCGTGATCGCGGCCATTCAGAGCGGTGCTTTGATTGGTGCCGAGACCGAGCACCTGCCGATGATCAACCTCGACGTGCCTAAGTTGGTGCCGGGCGTTGAGACTAACCTGCTCAACCCACGCAACACCTGGACTGACGGCGCGGCTTACGACGCAGCGGCCAAGGTGCTGGCGCAGCAGTTCATCGACAACTTCAAGAAGTTCGATGTGTCTGACGCCATCAAAAACGCCGGGCCACAGCTGTAAGGGTTTAGCGTTTTAAAGAAAACCGCCTACGGGCGGTTTTTTTCTGGGCGTAGGAAAGTGCCAGTGCGGCCTCCGTCAAACATGGCCACCTACTGGGTTGGAAAGCGTACTTCGGTTTATCGCAAACCCCGCGCCTCTGGTACAGGTTCGATGAATGGATACGCCGACGACTCAGGGCCATCCAGCTCAAACAATGGAAAACTGGGCGGAGAATGTACCGTGAACTGCGCAAGCTTGGAGCAGGTCCTTACTTGGCAGTGGCGATAGCCAGCAATAGCCACAGGTTCTGGTGCAGCAGTGTCGGTCTGATTCATGGAGTACTTGCGGTGGGGTGGTTCGACCGGCTGTGTCTACCTCGACTCTGCTGATCTCAACTTCTCGAACTGCCCGGTGCGGACCCGCATGCCGGGTGCTGTGGCAGGGGCGCGGCCAAATGGCCGCCTCCTATGCCGATTTGGCAGTCGCCCCAAAAGTAACCAAAAGGTCTTGTTCCATGCATCCGGCCCGCCTGCTGCAGGCTTCCTCACTCATCATTGCTCCGTGGGCCCGCTGTGACGGGCCATCCTTGGCCCAACACAGCTCTCGCGGCATACTGCCGCTCAACCCACCGCGTAACAATTACCTTCGGTCTGCTGAAAAGGGGCGGCTGTCCCGATCTGACTGGATTGATTCGACATGCGAGGGTGTCGGCTTTTGATTTGGCGAAGCTAAAGGCATTCAAAAATTTGCCCAAGCGCCCAAGCGCCCAAGCGCCCAAGCCCTAGCGGCTACTAGCGCCCTCTAGGTTGCGCATCAACAGAGCGTAGTTGAGGTCGATGCTTTCTGGCACCGGCAGGTAGACGGTGTGGCCATCGCCGGGGGCGACGCTGATGGCTTCGCCGTTGAGTTTTTCTAAGCGCTCAAGACGAAAATTTAGGTTGCCCTGCGGGGTCATCAGTTCCAGTAGATCGCCGACGGCGAAGCGGTTTTTCACCTTGACCTCGGCTAGGCCATTGACCCGCTCGCCGGTCAGTTCGCCGACGAATTGTTGCTGCTCAGACACCGAGAAACCGTGCTGGTAGTTCTGGTATTCGTCATGCACGTGGCGGCGCAGGAAGCCCTCGGTGTAACCGCGATGGGCCAGGGATTCGAGGGTGTCCATCAGCGACTTGTCGAACGGCTTGCCGGCCACGGCATCATCAATCGCCTTGCGATACACCTGGGCGGTGCGTGCGCAATAGTAGTGGGATTTGGTCCGGCCTTCGATTTTCAGTGAGTGCACGCCCATCTGCAGCAGGCGCTCGACGTGCTGCACGGCGCGCAGGTCTTTGGAGTTCATGATGTAGGTGCCGTGTTCGTCCTCATAGGCGGACATCAGCTCGCCGGGGCGGCTGGCGTCTTCCAGCAGAAACAGCTGATCGGTCGGCCCGCCGCTGCCCAGGGTCGGCTCGATCTGCTGCACGGGGATCGGCTCGTACTTTTGCACGATCTCGCCCAACTGGTTCTCGCTGCCTTCGTGGGTTTTGTATTCCCAGCGGCAGGCATTGGTGCAGCTGCCCTGATTGGGGTCGCGCTTGTTGATATAGCCGGAGAGAAGGCAGCGCCCCGAGTAGGCCATGCACAGCGCGCCATGCACGAACACTTCGAGCTGCATGCCGGGGACTTTTTCGCGGATTTCGCCGATCTCCTCCAGCGATAACTCGCGCGACAAAATCGCCCGGGTCAGCCCTTGCTGGCGCCAGAACTCGACGCTGGCCCAGTTCACCGCGTTGGCCTGCACCGACAGGTGAATCGCCATCTGCGGGAAGTGCTCGCGCACCAGCATGATCAGGCCGGGGTCGGACATGATCAGCGCATCCGGGCCCATGGCCACCACCGGCGCTAGGTCTTTGAGGAAGGTTTTTAGCTTGGCGTTGTGCGGGGCGATATTCACCACCACATAAAACTGCTTGCCCTGCGCGTGCGCCTCGTTAATGCCGATGGCCAAGGTGGGGTGGTCGAACTCGTTATTGCGCACCCGTAGGCTGTAGCGCGGCTGCCCGGCGTACACCGCGTCGGCGCCGTAGGCGAAGGCATAACGCATGTTCTTTAGGCTACCGGCGGGCGAGAGCAGTTCGGGCTTAAACGGGGCGGACATGGCGATGGCACTCAAATGGCGCAGAAAATGGGCCGGGACTTTAGCTAACAGCGCCTGTTGCGTGCATTGATCCGCGTCAGTTAAGGCCGCGTTTACCGTGTGTCGGTGTTGTTTGCGCGGTTCATAGGGCTGATCTTTAATCCCTTACGGTGCATTCATCTAATTGTCACAATCAAGCCATAGAGTGGTCACATGGCCTCCCGATACTGGCCGCCGAGTTAACCTCTGTAACCTATCCAACTAGGAGTAAGGCATGAAGTTTAAGCGTTTGATGACCGCCATGACGTTTGTCGCGGCAGCTGTTGCAACTGCTAGCGCGGTAGCCAGTGTGGATCCAAGCATCCCGGCTTACACAAAAACCACCGGTGTGTCGGGCAACCTGTCGAGCGTTGGCTCCGACACCTTGGCTAACCTGATGACTCTGTGGGCTGAAGACTACAAAAAGATGTACCCAAGCGTGAATATCCAAATTCAAGCCGCCGGTTCTTCCACTGCTCCACCGGCCTTGACCGAAGGTACTTCTAACCTTGGCCCGATGAGCCGGCAGATGAAGGACGTTGAGCTCTCGGCGTTCGAAAGCAAATATGGCTACAAGCCAACCGCCGTACCGGTGGCCGTGGATGCCTTGGCCGTGTTTGTGAACAAAGATAACCCGATCAAAAGCCTGTCGATGGCACAGGTTGACGGGATTTTCTCGGCCAACCGTCTGTGTGGCGGCTCGAACATCAAAACCTGGGGCGATGTGGGTTTGACCGGTGAGTGGGCTGACAAGCCAATTCAGTTGTTCGGTCGTAACTCGGTGTCTGGCACTTACGGTTACTTCAAAGAAGCCGCCCTGTGCAAAGGCGATTTCCGTGGCAACGTTAACGAGCAGCCGGGTTCTGCCTCGGTGGTGCAATCGGTTAGCCAGTCGCTGAACGGCATTGGTTATTCGGGCATCGGCTACAAAACCTCCAGCACTCGCGCCGTACCGCTGACCAAGAAAGACGGTGGTGAAGTAGAAGAAGCCAACGAAGAAAACGCTCTGAACGGTAAATACCCACTGGCGCGTTTCCTGTTCGTGTACGTCAACAAGGCCCCGAACAAGCCATTGGCACCGTTGGAAGCTGAGTTCTTGAAGTCGGTACTGTCGCAGCAAGGTCAGCAAACCGTGGTTAAGGATGGTTACATCCCGCTGCCAGCCAAGGTTGTGGCCAAGGCGCTGAAAGACCTGGGTCTGTAAGAATTGCTCAATACCTGCTGCGCTTGGTCATGCAGCGTTGAAAGCAGGCTCGGAATGCTCATTTACAACTCGTAAACTGCGCTTCCTCGCCTGCTTTCGCCTTGCCTGACCTGCGCTCGCGACGCTCTTGAGCCAATTCTAGATTTTGCGCACGGGTAAGGAAGCCCACGCGTGGCCTGAGTAATCGGCCACGTTAACAATTAGGTTCGCCACTGGTGTTACTGGTCGGCGGACCTTTTGTGTTTTTGTTCTGTAATCTTTCTGTCACAAATCGCCGTTAGGCTTTGCCTGATAAATCAGCATGAACGATCTGGCTTACTTTCCTATGACGACTCTTGCCCTATGACTAATTCTTCCTCCGCGCGGATTGACTTCAATACGCCGCAACTGCAACGCAAGCGGCGCATTCGTGCGCTTAAAGACCGCCTCACCGGCTGGTACGTGTTGATCGGCGGCCTCACGGTGCTGGCCACCATTACCCTGATTTTCTTTTATTTGGCCTACGTAGTGGCGCCGCTGTTTCAGGGCGCCGAGCTGAACAGCAAAGACCCGCTCAGCCCGGCGTGGCTGCAAGATGCCGGTAAGCCGTTGTTGCTGGCCATCGAGGAGCAAAATCAGATTGCGCTGCGTATTTCCGAGCGTGCCGAGGCGGTGTTCTTCTCGGTGAAGACCGGTCATGAGCTGCGCCGCGTGAGCTTGCCGTTACCGGCCGGTGCGCAGGTGGTGTCGTTACAGCAAGGTCAGCCTGGCAGCGCCATGGTGGTGTTGGGCTTGTCCAATGGTCAGGCCTTAGTGCTGCGCCATGCGTACAAAGCCAGCTACCCCGACGGCAAGAAAACCATCACCCCCGAGCTTGAGTACCCGTACGGCGAAGCCGCCTTGCAAGTTGACCCGCAAGGCCGCCCGCTGGAGCACGTTAACCTCGGTGTGCATGGCGAAACCTTGTTGGTGGTGGGTTCGAGCGGCAATCAGCTGCATGTATTAGAGCTGACCAAGGAAGAAAACCAGTTCACTGGCGAAACCAGCATCAGCGAAGCGCGCATTGACCTGCCGCAAATTGCCGAGCCGATTAAAGCGCTGTTTATCGATGTGCGGCAAAACTGGCTGTTCGTGGTCAATGGCCGCGCGCAAATGGACGTGTTTAACCTGCCGAAGCGCAGTCTGAATGGCCGCTACCCGTTGTTACAAGATAGCGCTGCCGAGGTCACCACCAGCAGCCAGCTGCTGGGTGGCATCTCCTTGCTGATCGGCGATTCCAAGGGCGGTATCAGCCAGTGGTTTATGGCCCGCGATGCGGATGATCAGCAAAGCCTCAAGCATATTCGCGACTTCCAGATGGGCGACTCGCCGGTTCGGCAAATCGTCGCCGAAGAGCGCCGTAAAGGCTTCTTGGCCCTGAATGCTGCCGGCGAAATGGGCGTGTTCCACAGCACCGCGCAGCGCACCCTGTTGATCGAACCGGTGGCCGCCGATGCCAGCCTGCTGGCGTTGTCGCCACGGGCTAACAAGATCTTGGTAGAGGCCGGCAGCAAGCTGTTGCCGTTCAAACTGGACAACCCACACCCGGAAATTTCCTGGAGTTCGTTGTGGGGCAAGGTCTGGTACGAGAGTTACAACGAGCCTGAGTACATCTGGCAATCGACCGCGGCAAATGCCGAGTTCGAGCCGAAGATGAGTATCGCCCCGCTGACCTATGGCACCCTTAAAGCGGCCTTCTACGCCATGCTGTTGGCCGCCCCGCTGGCGGTTGCTGCGGCGATTTTCACCGCCTACTTTATGGCCCCGCGCATGCGTCGCAAGGTCAAGCCAGTGATCGAGTTGATGGAGGCGCTGCCAACGGTGATTCTTGGCTTCTTCGCCGGTTTGTTCCTCGCGCCCTATGTCGAGCTGCACTTGCCGGGGATCTTCAGCCTGTTGCTGCTGACCCCGATCGGTATTTTAGTCGCCGGTTTTACCTGGAGTCGTTTGCCCGCTGCAATCCGCCAACGGGTGCCTGAGGGTTGGGAAGCTGCGATTCTGATCCCGGTGGTGTTGGGCGTGGGTTGGTTGTCGCTGGGCATGAGTCCGCTGCTGGAAAACTGGTTCTTCGGCGGCGACATGCGCATGTGGATCTCTAACGACCTAGGCATTCCCTTCGACCAGCGCAACGCCTTGATCGTAGGTTTGGCCATGGGTTTTGCGGTGATCCCGAACATCTTCTCGATTGCCGAAGACGCCATCTTCAGTGTGCCGCGCAGCCTGACCCTAGGTTCGCTGGCACTCGGTGCTACCCCTTGGCAAACGCTGACGCGGGTGGTGATTCTGACCGCCAGCCCAGGGATTTTCTCGGCCCTGATGATCGGCATGGGCCGCGCCGTCGGCGAGACCATGATCGTGCTGATGGCCACCGGCAACACGCCGATCATGGACGCCAACATCTTCGAGGGCATGCGCACCCTAGCAGCCAACGTGGCGGTGGAAATGCCCGAGTCTGAGGTCGGTGGTTCGCATTATCGCGTGCTGTTTCTCTCCGCCTTCGTGCTGCTGACGTTCACCTTCGTGATGAACACCCTGGCCGAATTGATTCGTCAGCGCTTGCGTGGCAAGTACGCGTCGCTCTAATTCGCGCAGCCCTAGGTGTGGAATAAAAGGTAGTTATCGTGAAAAAGAATTCTCTGAAAAGTTGGTACAAAAGCGGTGCCCCCGGCATATGGATCAGCGCCGGTTCGGTGTCAATTGCGGTGATCATGACCATCGGCTTGCTGCTGGTGATCAGCGTGCGCGGGCTGGGTTATTTTTGGCCAGCCGACCTGATGCAGGTTAAGTATCAGATTCCCGGTCAAGCCCCGAGCTTGCTGGTGGGCGAACTGGTACAGGACGAAGAAGTGTCGCGGGTGCGGCTGAAAAGCGCCGGCTTCCCGGTGCCCGAGCAAGGCCCGGAGTTTATGACCCGCGACCTGATTAAAATCGGTAACCGGGAAATTTACGGCAATGATTTTTCTTGGGTGATTGGCGAGTGGCTCAGCGAGCACAGCTACCCAGCAGAGCTGGTGGCCTTGGAGCGCCGCGAGTGGGGTAACTTCTTCGGTTACATCGTCAGCCTGAAAGAAAACGGCAAAGTCATCGCCGAAGGTCAAGCTGCTTGGCCGTTGCTGCAAGAGCGTTTGGTGCGCATCAATCAACTCACCAAGAAACTCTCTCGGCTGGAAAAAAAGGACATTAAGGCGATCAACCACGGCCTCGAGCAGCTGCGCTTGCGCACTCGCAAGCTGGAGTTGCAGGGCGGTTTGGACGCCACCGCGCAAGCCGACATCGATGCTGAGCGCGCAGGGTTTGAGGCGCGCTATAAGGCTTTGGAAGGCGAGCTGATTAGTTTGCATGCTGAGTTCGACCGCGACAGCGTGATCGTTCGTGAAGTGGGCGGGCAACAGAAAGAAATCAGCTTGGGCCAGATCGTTAAAGCCCTGCAACCCAACAGCATGTCGGTGTTCGCCAAGCTGGGTATGTACTTTCACAACCTCTGGTCGTTCTTGAGTGATGACCCGCGTGAAGCCAACACCGAAGGCGGAATTTTCCCGGCGATCTTCGGCACCATCATGATGACCATGTTGATGGCCGTGATTGTCACCCCGTTCGGCGTGCTGGCGGCGGTATACCTGCGCGAATACGCCAAGCAAAACGCTCTGACGCGGACTATTCGTATCGCGGTCAACAACCTGGCCGGGGTGCCGGCGATTGTCTACGGGGTATTCGGTCTGGGCTTCTTCGTCTATGTACTGGGCGGTTCGATAGATAGCCTGTTGTTTCCAGAAGCCTTGCCGGCCCCGACCTTCGGCACTCCGGGCTTGCTCTGGGCCTCGTTGACGTTGGCGATTCTGGCCGTGCCGGTGGTGATTGTGGCCACCGAAGAAGGCTTGGCGCGGATTCCGCGGTCGCTGCGTGAAGGCTCGCTGGCACTCGGCGCAACCAAGTCGGAAACCCTATGGAAGATCGTCTTGCCGATGGCCTCTCCGGCGATGATGACCGGGCTGATCCTCGCCGTGGCCCGCGCCGCCGGCGAAGTGGCACCGCTGATGCTGGTGGGCGTGGTTAAGTTGGCCCCGGCGCTGCCGGTGGATGGCAACTATCCTTACCTGCATTTTGATCAAAAAATCATGCACTTGGGCTTTCATATCTACGACGTTGGCTTCCAAAGCCCGAACGTTGAAGCTGCACGGCCGTTGGTGTTTGCCACCGCCATGCTGCTGGTACTGGTGATCGCCCTGTTGAATCTATCGGCGGTGACCTTGCGTAACCATCTGCGCGAAAAATACAAAGCCTTGGATCATTGATCTAGCGCTAGCAAACCATTGTAGGGTGGCCAAGCGCACAGCGTTGGCCACCATTGACGGACAGGCTTTGCTTGTCCACCAACGCCACAATCTTTCACCCATCCGTTACGGAGTGAAGTTATGCAACACGAACCACACACCCATGGCATCAACATCAGCAGCCTCGGGCGCAGCTCGCAGAGCATGCGTCTGGCCGAAGAAACGGTCGGTCTGGAAGTGCCAGGGCTGAACCTGTTCTACGGCGACAAGCAAGCGCTGTACGACGTTAAGTTGAATATCCCCAAGCAACGGGTTACGGCCTTTATCGGCCCGTCCGGCTGTGGCAAGTCGACCCTGTTGCGCTGCTTCAACCGCATGAATGACTTGGTTGACGGTTGCCGCATTGAGGGCGCGATCAACATGGATGGCCGCGACATCTACAGCAAAGGCGAAGACGTGGCTGACCTGCGTCGCCGCGTTGGCATGGTGTTCCAGAAGGCCAACCCGTTCCCGAAAAGCATCTACGAGAACGTCGCCTACGGCCTGCGCATTCAGGGTATCAACCAGAAGCGCATTCTCGACGAAGCGGTTGAGCAGTCGCTGAAAGGCGCTGCCTTGTGGGAAGAAGTAAAAGATCGTTTGAACGACTCAGCCTTGGGTCTGTCCGGCGGCCAGCAGCAGCGTTTAGTGATTGCCCGGACCATCGCCGTACAGCCAGAAGTGCTGCTGCTGGATGAGCCGTGCTCGGCGCTCGATCCGATCTCGACGCTGAAAGTCGAAGAGCTGATCTGTGAGCTAAAGACCAAATTCACCATCGTCATCGTCACCCACAACATGCAACAGGCCGCGCGGGTCTCTGACTACACTGCGTTTATGTACATGGGCAAACTGATTGAGTTTGGCGACACCGATACGCTGTTTACCAACCCGGCCAAGAAGCAAACCGAAGACTACATCACCGGTCGTTATGGCTGACAGCAGGGGCTGGCGCCAAACCTTTGCGGCATACGCATTACTTGGATAGATGATTAATCGGCGGGCAGTTAAACGCTTGCAGCCGGCAGCTTTCGCGGAGCCAATATGATGAACAAAGACAGCCACACCCAGCACATTTCTGCCCAGTTCAACGCCGAGCTGGAAGAGGTTCGCAGCCACTTGCTGGCCATGGGCGGCTTGGTAGAAAAGCAAGTTAACGATGCCGTTACCGCTTTGGTTGAAGCCGACTCGGGGTTGGCCTTGCAGGTGCGCGAAAGCGACATGCAGATCAACCAAATGGAGCGCAACATCGACGAAGAGTGCGTGCGCATTCTTGCCCGTCGTCAGCCGGCCGCGTCCGACCTGCGTTTGATTATCAGCATCTCCAAGTCGGTGATCGATCTGGAGCGCATTGGTGATGAGGCGACCAAGATTGCCAAGCGCGCTATCCTGCTTTGTGAAGAAGGCGAGGCCCCGCGCGGCTACGTCGAAGTGCGGCACATTGGTGACCAGGTGCGCAAAATGGTTCAGGAGGCGCTGGATGCCTTCGCCCGTTTTGATGCCGATCTGGCGCTGTCGGTGGCCCAGTACGACAAAATTATCGACCGCGAATACAAGAGCGCGCTGCGTGAGTTGGTCACCTACATGATGGAAGATCCGCGCTCGATCTCGCGGGTGCTCAACGTCATTTGGGCACTGCGTTCGCTGGAGCGGATCGGCGACCACGCCCGCAACATTGCCGAGCTGGTGATTTATCTGGTGCGCGGCACCGACGTACGGCACATGGGCCTCAAGCGCATGCAAGAAGAAGTGCAGGGCAAACCGCGCGACTAAATGCGCCAATAGACGCCAATCGAAACGCGCTTTCGGTTGGCGTAATCCCCCAACCCGCGACTATGCTTAAAACCATTCTAGCGGGAGTGGTTGATGAGCAAGATCAGTGTACTGGTGGTGGATGACGCGCCCTTCATCCGAGACTTGATGAAGAAAAGTCTGCGTAATCACTTCCCTGGCATCCAAATCGAAGAGGCGGTCAACGGTCGTAAAGCCCAGCAAATGCTCGGCAAGCAGACCTTCGACCTGATCCTCTGCGACTGGGAAATGCCCGAGCTCTCGGGGCTGGAGCTGCTTAGCTGGTGCCGCGAGCAAGACAACCTGAAGACCACCCCCTTTGTCATGGTCACCAGCCGTGGTGACAAAGAGAACGTGGTGCAGGCGATTCAAGCCGGGGTGTCCGACTTCGTCGGCAAGCCGTTTTCCAGCGAACAGCTGATTGGCAAGGTCACCAAGGCCCTCAGCCGCAGTGGCAAACTCAGTCAAAGCATGGCCGCGCCGGCTAAAGCCACAGCCGCCAACCCGTTTGCCAATGACTCTTTATCGGCCCTCACCGGTGGCAGCAAGAGTACAGCCCCAGCGGCTCCGGCGGCGGCTAATCCGTTTGCCAATAACTCCTTGTCAGCCCTGACTGGTGGCAATCCTGCGGCGGTTACCCCAGCGCCAGCACGGGCGGCGGCTGCCCCGGCTAAAGCGCCTAAACCCGCCGCCGCAGCGGCAACGCCGAGTGGGCGCGGGCAAGGCCAGTTGCGTTTACCGGGCGGCATGCTCAGTTGCGTGATTAAAGGCCTGAGCCTTAAAGAGGCGGTGCTGGTGGTTAAACGGGGCGAGTTACTGCCGCAGATTCTGGAAAGCGCTGTGCTCGACTTGGAGCAAGGCGACGGTGGTGAGGTCGCCCGCCTGAATGGTTATCTGCACGCGATTGCCGCGTTCGAGCAAAGCCCGGACAGCGAATGGCTGCAAGTGACCTTCCGTTTTGTCGACCGCGACCCGCAAAAGCTCGACTATTTGTCGCGGCTGATCGCCCGTGGCACCGCGCAAAAACACTTTGTGCCGAGTGCTTAATCCCGGCTAAGTACCCGTTAGTGGCTGGCTGCGCTTTTGTAGGGTGTGTTAGCCGCGCAGCGGCGTAACGCACCAACGGATCGGCGCAATCCAAGCGCGAAGCGGGTTGTCGCAAAAGTGGTGCGGTTCGCAGGCTCACCAGCACCCTACGCGCGATAACGGCTGTGCTGGCATGCCTGATGGGCATTAGTTCACAGGCCCGCCGCCACTGCCTCGCGCCGCTCGAGCGGGGCTGCTAATCTTGTCGTTCTTTGGTGGCTCTAATAATTACAGTGTGCAGTTATGTTCAGGCGTGTACTTCTTCTAGCTGGGCTGTTGGCCAATACCGCGCCGGTGTCGGCCCTGACCATTTACAAATATACCGATGCCAATGGCGTGGTCACCTACACCGACAAAGCGGCGGCGGGCGCGCAGGTGTTCGTGTTTCGTGATCGCATGGTTGAGCATATCGACCGCGAGGTAAAACTCGAAACGCAAAAGCACGCCGCCGGCGAAACCTTGTTGGTGAATAACGATTTGTACGCGCCGGTTGAGGTTGAGCTGCGTTTAGACCGGCTGGAAAACGCCGGTGGCGTACCGGATAAGCCAATCCGCTGGGTGTTGCCGCCACGCAGCAAAATCCGCTTGGTCACCTTGGCGCCAGTGGATGCCAGCAAACCTATGCACTACCAAGCTAAGTTGCGCACCGCCTTGGGCGACCCACGCCTGCAGCCGGTGTTGTACAACTATCCGCTACCCTGGAGTGGCGGGCCTTTCAAGCTGACCCAAGGGGCCAATGGCCGCTACAGCCACTTCACGCCCAAGGGCCGTTACGCGATGGACATCGCCATGCCCGAAGGCACGCCGATTCTGGCGGCGCGCGCCGGCATGGTGGTGAGTATTGAGAATAACCAGAGCGGCCGTGGCAACAATCCCTCCGGCAACTTCGTACGCATCCTGCATGACGACGGCACCATGGGCGTCTACCTGCACCTGATGCGCGGCTCGGTCAGCGCCCAAGCCGGCCAGCGCGTCGAGGTCGGCAGCGCCATTGCGCGCTCCGGTAACACCGGCAACAGCACCGGCGCGCATCTGCATTTTGTGGTGCAGCGCAACGTCGGCCTGGCACTGCAGTCGATCCCTTACGAGTTTAATCAACCGGTCGGCAGCCTGCCGAACTTCGCGCGTGTGGGTCGGTAATCGCGCCATGCCGCGCTGATTTCTCGACTAATATTAAGCTCTGTTCACTTGCCCGAGATCGTCATGTCGCACTTAGCTCTGTTGATCCTGTTAAGCGTATTTTCTGCGCATCTTTTAGCTGTGCCTAGCGAGAGTGACTGCCGCCTGAATGTGGGTTGGGAAGAGTGGTTCCCCTTGTTTTACCAGCAGGATGGGCGGTTGCAGGGTCCAGAGTACGAGTTGCTGATTGAGCTTGCGCAACAGGCCGACTGTCAGTTGGAGTTTTTCGAGCTGCCGTGGAAACGTCAACTCAAAAGGCTTGAAAATGCCGATTTAGACTTGCTCTATGGTGCTAGCCGCACGCCGGAGCGTGAGCTTTTTGCGCGCTTTTCGCACAGCTATCGAACCGAGAAAGTGTTGATGGTGGTGCGTGCTTCGTCGATTGCCTCGCCAGATGCCTCAGTGTCGCTGCGACAGTGGTTAGCTACGCCTAACGATGCGGGCCGGGATAAAACCTTGGGGCTTATTCTTGGCTATTACTACGGCGATGCGCTGAATTCGATTATTGCCGATCCCACGATCAAATCGCGCGCTCTTGAGGTGCGCTGGGATCAGCAATTGCAGGAGTTACTCAGTAAGAAACGTATCGATGGTTACATGGTTGAAGCCAGCGTGGCGCATGCCCAGCTGCAAGCGGCTGAGCAACAGTTGCAGTTGCTCACGGTTGACGAGCATCGGCCGGAGCCGATGTTTTTGATGTTTTCTAAAAGCGTGTCGCCGGCCATAGTCGAGCGTTTCAATCGGGCGATTGATCAGCGCGTTACTGCGTCAGTGCCGCCAGCGGTAAAGCCATAGCCGCGTAAAGCGGCATGACTGCTGCGCCTCAATCCAGCATCAGCACCTTGGCCAGCACTATCTTCGGGCCGCGCATTTTTTTGATGACGATGCGCAGGCCTTCGACTTCCAGCACTTCTTCCTCTTGCGGCATGCGCTTGAGGCTTTCGTAGATCAACCCCGCGAGGGTTTCGGCCTCGAGGTGGTCGAGGTCGACACCCAGTAGGCGTTCGATCTTGAACAGTGGTGTGTCGCCGCGTACCAGCAATTTACCCGGCTGGTAGGTGAGGATGCCGCGTTCGGTTTTGCGGTGTTCGTCTTGAATATCGCCGACCAGCACTTCAAGCACGTCTTCCATGGTCAGGTAGCCGATGACCTTGCTGTCGGCCTCCTCGACGAGGGCGAAGTGCACCGCGCCATGCCGGAAGCGTTCCAGCAACTGACTCAGCGGCAGGTGTTTGGAGACGCGCTCGAGTGGCCGCAGTAACTCATGCAGGTTGAAGGTTTCCGGCATGCTTTCCAGCGCCGCGAGTGCCAGCAGCAGGTCTTTGATATGCAACAGGCCAATAAACTCGCCCTTGCTGGCGTCATAGACCGGATAGCGGCTGTATTTGTAGCGCCGGATTAGGGCGAGAATTTCACTCAGACTGGCGTCGTGTTCGAGGGTGATCAGGTCTTCCCGTGAGTTGGCCCAATCGACCACTTCCAGTTCGCCCAACTCCACGGCCGAGGCCAGCACGCGCATACCTTGATCGCTAGGGTCTTGGGCGCGGCTGGAGTGCAAAATCAGTTTCAGCTCATCGCGGCTGTAGTGATGGTCGTGGTGCGGGCCGGGCTCGCCTTGGCCGGCGATGCGTAAAATGCCGTTGGCGCTGGCGTTGAGCAGGTAAATCGCTGGGTACATGGCCCAGTAGAACAGGTACAGCGGGGCGGCGGTCCACAGCGACAGTCGCTCGGGTTGGCGAATGGCCCACGACTTGGGGGCCAGTTCGCCAACCACTATGTGCAGGTAAGAAATAATGAAAAAAGCGGTGAAAAAAGCGATGCCGTGCACCAGCTTGGGTGAGGAAATCCCGGCATATTCCAGCAGCGGTGCGAGCAAGTGAGCAAAGGCCGGCTCGCCGACCCAGCCCAGCCCTAGGGACGCGAGGGTGATGCCCAGCTGGCAGGCCGATAGGTAGGCGTCCAGTTGGTTGTGCACGGTGCGCAGGATGTGCCCGCGCCAGCCATTGGCTTGGGCGATGGCTTCAACTTTGGTGGCGCGCAGCTTGACCATGGCGAACTCGGCGGCGACGAAAAAGCCGTTGAGCAGTACCAGTAGCAAGGCGAAGAAAATCAGACCAAAGTCAGCGAAGTAGGCGTAGGCGGCGGGGCTAGGGGAGGGGTCCATGGCGGTGCTTAAATAATTCCGAATGAGTGGTGTGTGGGAGGCCTTCAAGGAAGGCTGCCATTATAGCGATGCTTAAAGCGTTTTGAGTGAGTGGTGTGCGAACGGCCGGCAGCAAGATTGCCGTTGCCGCGGCTGCTAGGCCGCGCATGTTGCCGGCCTGATGAGTAGCCTAGCCGTTGCGGCGCTACTTGCCCAGCTTGAGAGTGCCGGTTGCTTCGCGTTCGAGCAATTGCTGGTTGGGGAAATAGCAGGTGAAGGTGCTGCCCTTGCCTAGAATGCTGGTGATTTCCAGGCGCCCACGGTGGCGCATCAGCACATGCTTGACGATCGCCAAGCCTAGCCCGGTGCCGCCGGTGCTGGCGTTGCGGCTGGAGTCGACCCGGTAGAAACGTTCGGTCAGGCGTGGCAGATGTTTGGCTTCAATGCCGGGACCGTTGTCTTGTACGCTCAGGTACGCACCGGCGGCGTTGCGCCACCAGCGGATCTGAATGCTGCCTTGGTCTGGGGTGTATTTGACGGCGTTAAAGATCAAGTTAGAGAACGCACTGCGCAGCTCGGTTTCGCTGCCTTTGAGTTGCAGGCTGGCATCGGCCTCTAGGCTGATGCGGTGCTGGCGCTCGCCAGAGAGTGCCAGCGCGTCGGCCTGAATCGATTGCAACAGCTCATCGACCGCCACCGGCTGGTTGTCGGCCGGATAGTCGGTGGCCTCCAGTTTGGCCAGCATTAACAGGTCGTTCAGCAGCGTCTGCATGCGCCGGTCTTGTTGCTGCATCTGTTGCAGGGCGCGACGCCAGCGCGGGTTCACGTCTTCGACGTTGTCGAGCAGGGTTTCCAGATAGCCGGCAATCACCGTCAGTGGCGTGCGCAGTTCATGGGAGACGTTGGCGATAAAATCTTTGCGCATCTGCTCCAACTGATGCACGCGGGTAACGTCGCGCACCAACATCAGGTGGTCGTCGTTGCCGTAGCGGGTAATCTGAAAATTCACCCGCAGGTGATCGTTGATCGGCGAAGGCAGCTCCAGCGGTTCGCTGTATTTACCTTGCTCGAAATATTCTTTAAAACGTGGATGACGCACCAAGTTGCCGATCGACTGGCCACTGTCTTGCGGGCTTTTCAGGCCGAGCAAGGTTTCGGCGGCGAGGTTCCACCACTCCAGGTTACCGTCGCGGTCGAGCATGATCACCGCGTCTTGTAACGCCGCCGTGGATTCCTGGAAGCGATCAATCACCGCCTGCAAGCGGCCACGAGCGCGCTGATCACGGCGTTGCAGGTGGTAAATGCTGTCGAAAATCTCGCCCCACAGGCCATAGCCATCCGGCGGCGATTCGTCCGTTTGGTGCTGTTTGAGCCAGCGATGCAGGCGTTGCAGTTGGTTGAGGTTCCAGCCCAAGTACAGACTTAGGCCGAGCACTAAGGCCCACGCGTAATAGCCACTGACAAAGCCGATCAGTAAGCAAACGCTAACCAGTAATAACAAGCGGCGAATAAGGGCGCCGCGCCAGTTGAAATTCACTTTTTGAGGATGTCCATGGCAGGCGTGCTGATAGAACGCAGAGTAGACACTGATTATGACTGTTTGCGAGTCGGCTGCGCAGCGTGAGGTTTAAGCAACACGCTGGCGCAGGCGACAATCTTGAACGAGTTGTTAGCTTTTTGTCGAGAACCGATAGCCAGTGCCGCGTACCGTTTGCACGAGGTTTTCGTACACTTCGCCGAGTGCCTTGCGCAGGCGGCGGATGTGCACATCGACGGTGCGCTCTTCTACATACACGTTGCCGCCCCAGACCTGATCGAGCAGCTGGCCACGGGTGTAGGCGCGCTCTTGGTGGGTCATAAAAAACTGCAGCAGGCGGTATTCGGTTGGGCCGATCTCGGCTGGTTTGCCGTCGATGGTCACGCGGTGGCTGATCGGGTCGAGTAACAGCCCGCCGATTTCAATCGGGGTTTCGTTTTCGCTGACGCCGGCGCGGCGCAATACGGCTTTGAGCCGGGCGACCAGCTCACGCGGTGAGAACGGCTTGGTGATGTAATCATCGGCACCGACTTCCAACCCCTGAATCTTGTTGTCCTCTTCGCCCTTGGCGGTGAGCATGATGATCGGGATGGCGCAGGTCAGTTCTTCGCGCTTAAGCCGGCGTGCCAGCTCGATGCCGGTGGTGCCGGGCAGCATCCAGTCGAGCAAGATCAGATCGGGCTTATGATCGACAATAATGGCGTGCGCCTGCTGCGCGTTTTCGGCTTCCAAGCAGTTGTAACCAGCCATCTCTAACGCCACAGCGATCATCTCGCGGATTGGCGCTTCGTCATCAACGATCAGAATGTTCTTGCCAACCATGGATCAAGCCTCGGGTCATAGAGCTGTCATGGACTGCATTAGATAACGAAATTGTTGCAGCGATGTTACATCCTGAAATACCTGATGGCGCTTAACGTAATCCGTAGTCGGCGACTATGCCGAGAAAGATCGCCAACCCGGCCCAGTGATTGTGCAAAAACGCCGCGAAACAGGCTTGTGGCTCGCGCTCGCGGGTGCTCCACAGTTGCCAAGCAAAACACCCTGCCGCCACCGCGAGGCCGGCGTAGTAGTAAGCGCCAAGGCTGAAGCGCGAGCCGGCCAGTAACAGGCACAGCAGCGCCAAGCCTTGCAGGCAGCCGATGATAAGGCGGTCGGCGTCGCCGAACAGGATGGCGGTGGATTTAACCCCGATTTGCAGGTCGTCGTCGCGGTCGATCATGGCGTAATAGGTGTCGTAGGCCACGGTCCACAGCAGGTTAGCCAAGTACAGCAACCATAACGCGGCCGGTAGTTCGCCGGTTTGTGCGCTAAAGGCCATCGGCATGCCCCACGAGAATGCAGCGCCTAACACCACCTGCGGGTAGTAGGTGTAGCGCTTCATCAATGGGTAGCAGGCGGCCAGTGCCACGCCGCCGAACGACAACCAGACGGTATAACTGTTGGTCAGCAAGACCAGCGCAAAGCTCAGCGCCAGCAACAGGCCAAACAGCACCAGCGCCTCGCGCGGTTGCACCTTGCCGCTGGCCAGTGGCCGCGCTTGGGTGCGTTTAACGTGGCCGTCGAATTTGCGGTCGGCGTAGTCGTTAATCACACAGCCGGCGCTGCGCATCAACAGCACGCCGATGCAGAAAATCAGCAGATTGGCGGTGCTAGGCACACCCTTGGCGGCGATCCACAGTGCCCAGAGCGTCGGCCATAGCAGCAGATAAATGCCAATCGGCTTGTCCAAACGCATCAGCTGGATAAAGTCCCAGGCGCGTGGATGCAGGCGGTTCAGGCTTTTTAGTAGGCGTTGGTACATGACGAGGCTCCGAGCAGACTGAGCGAATTATACGGCTAGCGCCTGCCACAGACTCGGTAGAAACACCTCGACCACTAACAGCGCCAGCGGCCCACGACTGAAACGCGAACGACGCGCCCAGAGTTGTTCGGCGCGTGCCTCGGCGGGCAGCCAAGCGCTTGGGTAGTGACAGGCTTCGAGTGGCCCGCGAGTAAAGGCCTGATCGCTAAACAGCAGTTCGCCCAGCGAGCGCGTGCCCAGATGCGCGAGGTCCAGCCCTGAGCCGTTTAGCGCCGCGCGGGTGGCCACGCTGCGGGCAAACACCCAAGGTTGCAGGTGGCCGCGTAAATACACCTCGCGTACCCAGCCTTGGCTGCCGTCGGCCACGCCCAGCGCCAAGCACTCGTCCGCGCGTAGGGTTTGCCAGCCTTCGAGCAGTGGCAACACACTGAATTGCTGATCGGCCAGTTCGGTCAGCTTGCGGGTTAGCGAGCCTTGGTCGCATAACCAATCATGCTGCACGGCGCTGGCAGGCATTGGTAGTTGGCTGGCGTTGCACCAGAGCAGCGCTGGATTGAGCGCTGCAGGCGGCATGGCTGTTGGCATGGACGGCGCTAGATTGGCTAAAAGAGCGGCCAGCTTAACATGCTTGGCGGCGCGCTCTGGCGACCCGGCCAAAGGTTGGGCAGATCGTTGGTACTTGCTTCTGGGCGTGCCAATCAGTACAAAGCGCCCTAGGTTGTGGCGAATATTGTCCGACAATTTTTACTGGACTGAGGTTGTAGCAATGAAGAAGTGGCAATGTGTGGTGTGCGGTTTGGTCTACGACGAGTCGCTGGGCTGGCCGGATGACGGCATTCTGGCCGGCACCCGCTGGGAAGACGTGCCGCCGGACTGGTTGTGCCCAGACTGCGGCGTGGGCAAGTTGGACTTCGAAATGATCGAAATCAACTAATCCGTAGCGAGTGGTAATGCGCGTGCTTGCATGCCCGCGCGAGCAAGAGTGGCGGCCAGCGGGCCGCCATATTTTTTTATGATTGGAGTTTTTATGAGCGCACCCGTGGTGATCGTCGGTACTGGTTTGGCCGGTTACAACTTGGCCAAAGAATTTCGCAAGCACGACACGCAAACGCCGTTGCTGCTGATTACCGCCGATGACGGTCGCTCATATTCCAAGCCGATGTTGTCCACCGGCTTTGGCAAAAATAAAGACGCCGACGGCCTGAGCATGGCCGAGGTGGGCGCCATGGCCGAGCAGCTAAATGCCGAGATTCGCACCCATACGCGCATCAGCAGCATCGATCCGGGCCATCGGCAACTGTGGATTGGCGAGGAGGCCGTGGCCTATCGCGACCTTGTGCTGGCGTGGGGCGCCGAGGTGATTCGTGTACCCGTTGAGGGTGATGCGCCAGAGGCGATCTTCCCGATCAACGATCTCGAAGACTACGCACGCTTTCGCAGCGCTGCCGCCGGCAAAAAACGCGTATTGCTGCTCGGTGCCGGCTTGATCGGTTGTGAGTTTGCTAACGATCTGACGCTGGGTGGTTACAGCGTTGAGTTGGTCGCCCCGTGCGAGCAGGTCATGCCCGGCTTGCTGCATCCAGCCGCGGCGGCAGCAGTGCAGGCTGGGCTGGAAAGTATCGGTGCACGTTTTCACCTCGGCCCGGTGCTGAGCCGCTTGCAGCGCACTGACGATGGCTTGCTCGGGCATTTGTCCGACGGCAGCCAAGTGGCCTGTGATCTGGTGTTGTCGGCCGTTGGCTTGCGCCCGCGTATCGAGCTGGCCGCGGCGGCTGGGCTGGCGGTGAATCGCGGGGTGGTGGTCGATCGCCAACTACAGACGTCGCACGCCAATATCTACGCACTGGGCGATTGCGCCGAGGTCGATGGTCTTAATTTGCTTTATGTCATGCCGCTGATGGCCTGCGCCCGCGCCTTGGGACAAACCTTGGCCGGTAAGCCTACAGCGTTGAGTTACGGGCCTATGCCGGTCACGGTAAAAACCCCGGTGTGCCCGCTGGTAGTGTCGCCGCCGGCACGCGGGGCGGTCGGTGAGTGGACGGTTGCGGGCAGTGGTGCCGACATCAAGGCGCTGTACCACGACGCCGAGGGGCAGTTGCTCGGTTATGCGCTTACCGGAACGGCCGTGCAGGAAAAACTGGCGCTCAATCGCCAGCTACCAGCACTGTTGGCGTAAATGCGGGGCCTTTTGTCGGTTTAGCGGTGCTTTTGTCCTGCCAGAGTGTCGGACAAGGCTAGCGCCAGTGGCGGGCGCATGCCATCCTCCCGGAGTCTGCCGCAGCTTAGAGCTGCTGCGGCGCCTTGGATGCGGCTCGGGAGAGCGGCACAGATACCAATAACAATAAACTGTCTACATAGAGGCTTTTATGCGTAAACCTGAACTCGCCGCCGCCATCGCAGAGCAGGCTGATCTAACTAAAGATCAAGCCGCTCGCGTGCTTAACGCCATACTCGATGAAATCTCCACTGCACTGGGCCGTAAAGACAGTGTCACCTTGGTTGGTTTCGGCACTTTCGTGCAGCGCCATCGCGGTGCGCGCACCGGCAAAAACCCGCAAACCGGCGAGCCAGTGACCATCAAGGCCAGCAATACCGTGGCGTTCAAGCCGGGTAAAGCGCTGAAAGACTCGGTTAACTGAGTGCTAGCAGCCTGTCGAACTTAACGCTGTCCTACTGCGGAAAAGCCACTACTTTTAGGTCGAGGGGGTCATTTTCTGCGCTTCTTCTGTAAATAGAGAGGCGTTGAATAGAATGACTATTCGCCTCAAAAGAGCGCAAAAACTGCCTCAAGCCGGTCTTTCCTTCGCTACGAACGGTTAAGTCCGACAGGCTGCTAGTCTGGGGTCGCATGGCCCCAGACTAGCAGCTCCCCCCAGCCTTTTAGGCTGTCCGCAAAAGCTCGTAAACCGCTACAATGCGCCGCCGATACACTCCCCTGCTTGAGGCTGCGCCAATGAAATTTCGTTTTCTGCTGTGGATGCTAGGTCGCTTAATGACCAAGGCCAGCCACAAAAACACCGCTTTTCAGCAGCAACTGGTTGACCGCGACATGGTGTTTCAACTGCACACCTTGGACGGCAAAGTTGCCCGCCACTTCATCGTTAAAGACCAACGGATTACCAGCAAAAACGGCCCCGCCAGCGCGCCGGCCTTTGCCTTGGGCTTTAAAGATGCCGCCTACGGTTACGCCACCATGACCGCCAAGAACAAGCAGTTGGCCTTTATGCAGGGCATCCAGAACAAAGAGATCCAGATTCAGGGCAATCCAGCACTGGTCATGTGGTTTCAAGGCCTGATGAAATACCTGATGCCGAAGAAGAAAAGCAGCGCGAAAAAAGCCGCTTAATTGTCCGCCCGGCCTCTGTTCACTGGTTGAACCTAGGTCGAGTGACTAGCAGCCTGTCGGACTTAGGTCTGTCCTGCTGCGGAAAAGCCGGATTTGGTCATTTTTCGCGCTCTTTCTCGTTAAAGA
>JBILAR010000141.1:0-6583 GCA_044354115.1 Pseudomonas sp.
GCAAGCGCAAGTGCTGCTGGAAAGCCCGCTGGCCCAGCACTTTACTGCTGCCGAGCGAGCGGTGGGCGAGAGTGGAACCGAGCTGGTCAGCTACCGCGAGCAACTGAGCAGCCGCCCGCCACGGGCCGATCGTTTGGCCTTGGTGCAGCGTTTAGACCAAGCCGCGCAAACCACCGCCTTGGCCACTCTGTTGCGTTATGAAGTGGGTAAAACCCAAGCGGTGCTGGCGCTTAAAGCGCAGGGTGGGAGCATCGACGAAGCCACCTTAACCAGCAAAACCACCGCCCAGCATGACGCCTTGCAGGCCTCGAGCCAGCAAGGGGTGCAGAGTTTTATGTTGTTCGCCTACCGGCAAACGCCCAGCGAGCAACTGGCCGAATACGCCGCACTGTACGAGCAAGAGCCGATCAAAAGCCTGCTCAGTGCCAGCGTAGCGGCCCTGCCGAAAGTCTTCGCCGCTCGCCGCGCCGCGCTCAAATAGGCGCGCTAAGCCGTTAAATTTGGCTATGTACCAGTTATGTGTTGAAGCGTGCGGGTTGGTCAGGCGATGCCAGATGCGCGGTAATTCGTAGGGTGGGTTAGCGGTGCGGGCGGTGGTTGTTTGCATCGCCGCGCAAGCCGAGCGCCGCGTAACCCACCATGCGGTTTGCCGGTCGAGCGCCATGGTGGGTTACGGCGCGGTCGGATTTTGCGTTGTTGGCAGGTCGTGGTTCGCGCAATCCCCATGGATGGGGTGAATGCCGCAAGCCCGCCGGGAGCGGGCGCGGCCTAACCCACCCTACAAAACGCAACCCCAAGCGATAATCGGCGGTGGGTTACGGCGCAACTGAATTAAGCATCAGTAGATAACCCGAGGTCATGCGCCCCACCCTAGGTTTGTGCAGCGACACGGCCAAGTCTGCAATCAATGCGTCGGATGAAATTGCGCGGCCAGTTCGCGCAGCGCCACTTCGGCGTCGAGCACTTTAGTCAGGGCTTCTTCGGCTTTGTCGCGGCTCAGGCCAAGGCGCGCTAACAGTGCTTCGGATATCTCGGTCTGCGGCCCAGAGCCGATGCCACGGTTACGCAGCAAGCTCACCGCCAAGCACACCAGATTCGGGTACGCCGCGTGCTCGCACTGATAATCCGGGTCGTGCTGAAAACGTAGCGCCGTGGACAGCTCCTCCGGCATGTCCCAGAAGCGCATCAGCCAAGCGCCGATTTGCTCGCGGGTGATGCCCAGCAGGTGCTGCTCTATGTAGTTGTGCGACAGGTGCGGGTTGACCTCCAAGTGCCGGCAAATCAGTGAGAAATGCGGCGGAAACACATGGGCCAGCACCAAGTAACCAAAGTTATGCAGCAGTCCGGCTAGGTAGGTTAGTCCGGCTTCCGGGCGCTGGCCGCGCGGCATGGCGCGGGTTAGGCCTTCAATCACTGCGGCGGTGTAAATGGCTTGCTGCCAGTAAGGGGTGGCGTGTTGTGGTTGGTCTTTGGGTAAGCTCAGGGTTTTGCCCAAGGCCAGCCCCAGCGCCAAGTTAATCACCAGATCGAAGCCCAGCACCCGCACGATCGCGTCTTCTACCGAGCGAATTTTGCCCGGTGCGGCGTAGTAGGGTGAGGCGGCCCAGCTGACCACTTGGGCGGCCAGCGCCGGGTCGGTTTCGACCACACCGGTGATGTCATCGACGGTGGCGTCTGGGTTCACTCGCAGCTTGATAATCCGTTGCGCGGTTTCTGGCAGCGGTGGAATCTCGATGGTTTCTTCCAAGCGTTGCTGAATCCGGCGGGCGGTGAAGGCTTGCACCGCATGGGTGATTTCCGCGCGGTCATCGTCGGGGCGATTGAGGTTTGGCTGAATCTGGCTGAGCAGCTCGCCAAAACGCGCGGTGCTGGCTTTGCTCAGCACGGCCTTGAAGGCTTCGCTAGGAATCGCCAGCAGTACGCCGGGCTGGCCGGACTCAATCAATAATTGTGGCTCTTGCAGCAGACGCTCTTCATACAGGCAGGGCGAGCTGGTCAGCGCCGGCAAGCCCGGCAGTTGCGCCAGTTGGTGTTTCCCCAGCATGCGCTCCAAACGCTCCGGCTTAACGGCGGCCAATTTGCGCCCGGTCAGTTCGGCCAGGCGGCTAAGGTCGAGCAATTGGTTCTGCGGGTAGAGCACCAAGAGCGCGCCCAGTTCATCCTCAAGCAGCACCGCTTGTACCCGTTGCGCGGGCAACAGCCCCGGTTGTTCTAAGCAAACCTCATAGGGCAGAGCCAGTTTGGCCAGCAACTGAACAATGATGGCGGGCGGTTGCAGGGGCTCGGTTGGCGTCATAACGGGGGCAACTTGGCTCATGTTTAGGGTCCTGCTAAAGGGATTCTATGGCGCGCGACAACCACTAAGCGGCCCGTTCTATTTGCAGTATAACCAGCGCTGAGGCGCTTGCAGCACTGATCGTCAAACCGCCCATGCCGCCAGTCAGACTTGCCCGTATTGTTGACCGTGGCGCAACCAGCGTTCTAGCAGCGGGCTGACGTGTTGCGGCCACTCGGCCAGCAGCCGCTGGGCGGCGTCGCGTACCGCCGGCAACAGGTCGGCATCGCGCAGCAGGTCGGCGACTTTAAATTGCAGCAGACCGGTCTGGCGCGTGCCGAGCATCTCGCCGGGACCGCGCAGTTCGAGGTCTTTCTCGGCGATGATAAAACCGTCATTGGTCTCGCGCATGATCCCCAAGCGCTGGCGGCCCAGTTGCGACAGCGGCGGGTGATAAAGCAGCACGCAGTGACTGGCCGCGCTGCCCCGACCGACCCGGCCGCGCAACTGGTGCAGTTGCGAAAGGCCGAGGCGCTCGGGGTTTTCGATAATCATCAGGCTGGCATTCGGCACATCGACGCCCACCTCGATCACCGTGGTCGCGACTAATAGCTGTAACTGACCTTGCTTGAATTGCGCCATTACGGCGGCTTTCTCGGGCGCCTTCATGCGTCCGTGAATCAGCCCCACATGCAGTCCGCCAAGCGCTGCCGATAAGTCCTCGTAAGCCGATTCCGCCGCCTGGCAGGTCAGTTCTTCCGACTCTTCAATCAGGGTGCACACCCAATAAGCTTGGCGGCCCTCATGACAGGCCGAACGCACCCGCTCTATCACTTCGATACGCCGACTGTCGGCAATCAGCAGGGTGTTTACCGGCGTGCGCCCCGGCGGCAGTTCGTCGAGGATCGAGGTGTCGAGGTCGGCATAGGCGCTCATCGCCAAGGTGCGCGGGATAGGCGTGGCGGTCATGATCAGCTGATGCGGACACAAGCGGCCGTCTACGCCTTTCTTGCGCAGCGCCAGCCGTTGCTGCACGCCGAAACGGTGCTGCTCATCGATGATCACCAGCGCCAACTTGGCAAACTGCACTTCATCCTGAAACAGCGCATGGGTGCCCACCACCATGGGTGTGCCACCGGCAATTTGTGCCAGCGAACTGGCGCGCGCCTTGCCTTTGAGCTTGCCGGCCAGCCACGCCACCTCGATGCCCAGCGGCTCGAGCCAGCGCTGGAAACTGATGAAATGCTGCTCGGCGAGAATCTCGGTCGGTGCCATCAGCGCCACCTGATAACCGGCCTCCAGCGCTTGCAGGGCCGCCAAGGCCGCCACAACGGTTTTACCGGCGCCAACATCGCCTTGCAGCAAACGCAGCATCGGCTCGGACTGGCTGAGGTCGTAGGCGATTTCCGCGCCGACCCGTTGCTGCGCACCGGTCGGTGGGAAGCCCAAATTAGCCAAAAACTGCCCGGCCAGTCGCTGGCTCTTGGGCAAGGGCGGCGCGTGTTGCGAGCGCAGACTTTCGCGCAGGCGCTGCATCGACAATTGATGGGTCAGCAGCTCTTCGAAGGCCAGCCGGTGCTGCGCCCAATGGCGGCCCTCTGCCAGCTCCTCAAGGTCGGCATCCGGTGGTGGTCGATGCAGGTAGCGCAAGGCTTGGTCGAGCGGGCTGAGCTGGTGCTCGCGGGCGATTTCCGCCGGCAGCCAGTCGGGCAAGCTGTGTGGGCCGAGTCGCGCCAGCGCTTGCTCGCTGAGCTGGCGCAGGCGTTGCTGGGTCAGGCCTTCGGTGGTCGGATAAATCGGCGTCAGGGTCTGTTCCAGCGCCGCCGGCTCGGCGTCGGTGAGGGTGCGGTATTCCGGGTGATAAATCTCCAGCCCCGAGGCTCCGGGCCGCGCTTCGCCGTAGCAGCGCACATGGGTGCCGCGCTTGAGCGCGTCTTTTTGCGCGGTACTAAAGTGATAAAAACGCAGGCTCAGGGTGCCGGTGCCATCGCTCAGGCGCACCAACAAACTACGCCGCCGCCCCATCAGCACATCGGCGCCGGCCACTACGCCTTCGACCACCGCATCCTGCCCAGGCCGCAGCGCACCAATCGGCACGCAGCGGGTGCGGTCCTGATAGCGCAGCGGCAGGTGAAAGAGGATGTCTTGCAGGGTTTCCAGCCCAACCCGCGCCAGCTTCTCGGCCAGCGCCGCGCCGACGCCTTTCAGTTCGGTGACCGGGATGCGCGACAGTGCGCTCATGCCGGTGCGCCGCTGCCTTGCGGGCGCGCCACCGAGCACAGGCGGATCGAGTCGGCCAGCACGTCAATCGCCTGCGGGCGTGGGAAGCTGGCGCGCCAGGCAATCGCAATACTGCGATACGGCACCGGCGGGCTTAGCGGCCGTACCGCGATAATCCCCGGCGCGTAGTGATGACTGTCCACCGCCGAGAACGGCAACACCGAAATACCCAGCCCCGAGGCGACCATATGGCGGATGGTTTCCAGCGAGCTGGATTCCACCGTGGTGTGCTGCTCATCGCCCTTACGCACGGTCGGGCAGGCCTCCAACACCTGATCGCGAAAGCAATGACCCTCACCGAGCAGCAGCAAACTCTTGTCGTTAAGCAAGGCGCTGTCGATGCTGGTTTTCGCTGTCCACGGGTGATCGGCCGGCATCAGCACGTAGAAGGGCTCGTCATACAGGGTCTTGGTCAGCACATCGGCTTCTTGGAACGGCAGGGCGATGATGATCGCGTCCAGCTCGCCATTGCGCAGTTTGTCGCGCAGCACATGGGTGAAGTTTTCTTCGATATACAGCGGCATCTGCGGCGCGACCCGGTGCAACTGCGGGATCAAATGCGGGAACAAATACGGCCCAACGGTATAGATGGCCCCGACTCGTAGCGGTGCCACCAACTGGTTTTTGCCGACCTGCGCCAACTCACGAATGCCCTGCGCCGACTCCAACACCTTCTGCGCCTGCACGATGATGTTTTCGCCGACCGGCGTCAGGCGCACCGCGCTCTTGCTGCGCTCAAAAATCATCACCCCGAGCTCGTCTTCGAGCTTCTTCACGCCCACCGACAGGGTTGGCTGGCTGACATGGCAACGCTCAGCGGCGCGGCCAAAGTGCCGCTCTTGGGCCAGGGTAACGATGTAACGCAGCTCGGTGAGGGTCATAGTCATTTTCCATTAAGATGCGAGCTAGCATAGCTTCTGCAATCTAATGAGCCAACTAGTGCGGTGTGACGTGTGTGAGACCGGCGTATTGCGCCAGTCATGTAGGGCGGGAGAAACCCGTATCTTTCAGCGTAATACCCCGCGTTAATCGTCAACCATGCGGGTTGCACCCGCCCTACCGGGCTGAACGATATCAATGGCGATCTAGTGTGCCTGTACCGCGTGGTGCAGAACCATATCGAGGAGTTCGTGCGCCAGTTCAAGTGGGCGCTTTCCAGCCGGCAGATCTTCGAGTGGCAAAAGATCACCCGGCCTGAAACCCTTACCGATATCCAGCGTGCGGCGCGTTTCTTCTACCTGCAGCACCATGCCTTTGGTGGCAAGGTCAGCGGACAAACCTTCGGTACCGCCACGACGGGCCCGGCCATCAACCTGATGCGCATCGAGGAGAATCTATCGGCGGCATGGCAGCGCCTGGCCGGCGCCTATGTCGAGAACTTGTCGTGGCTGGATTGCGCCGAGCGCTACGACCGCGCCCACACCTTCCACTACATGGACCCGCCTTATTGGCAGACGGCTGGCTACGGTGTGGACTTTCCCTTTGAAAACTATGAGCGTATGGCCGACTTTATGCGCCGCTGCAAAGGCAAGGTAATGGTCAGCATCAACGACCATCCAGACATCCGGCGGGTCTTTGAGGGCTTCCACTTCGAGCAGCTGGATATCCGCTACAGCTGCACCAATCAACGCCAAGGCATGGCGGAAACCACGGGCGAGCTGGTGATCATGAACTGGGAGCCGGCGGCGTTGGGTGGGTTGTTTATGTGCTGACGATTGAGCGAAGCCGACAGGGTATCCCCGCCGGCTTTTTTGCTTATGCGTCCATCTGTTGCATTAGTCCGGTAGGGCGGGTGAAACCCGCGTAACTGATCACCACGCTGTACATCAGGTTACGAGCGACTATGTCGCTGCGACTTGATGACCTCAAGATATGCGTTCATGCGCCGCCTTGATATTGGTTGTTGGTTATGGTTTCGCCCCTCGGCGAGTCACTTGTGCGCCCAGCATGGGCGTCATCCTAGAGGTGAAAGTCCTCTCTTAAGCTGGCCACAGCGAATGAAGCAAAGCGCAACGGCATGAGGGCGAC
>JBILAR010000042.1:0-25408 GCA_044354115.1 Pseudomonas sp.
CACGGCAGGCTATGTCGGTCGGAGTCGGTGAGTTGGCACGCATGCCGGTGTCACCTTCAGCCGCAACTTCGAGTTTTTTCTTAAAGTCGCCATAGAACTCATCGAGCACGTTCTTCCAGTCACGGCCGCCTTGGGCGACGTCATCCAGATGTTCTTCCATGCCGGCGGTGAAGCCGTAATCCATCAAGTTCGAGAAGCTTTCGCTTAGGCGCTCGGTAACGATATCGCCCATTTTCTCGGAATAGAAACGACGGTTGTGAATAGCCACATAACCGCGATCTTGGATGGTGGAAATAATTGCCGCGTACGTTGATGGGCGGCCGATACCGCGCTTCTCCATCTCTTTAACCAAACTGGCTTCAGAGAAACGCGCCGGAGGCTTGGTGAAGTGCTGGCAAGGATCAAGCTTGATCAGCTTCAACGTTTCACCTTTCAGCATGTCGGGCAGCACGTCGTCATCGCCAGGCTTGCTGATCTGCGGCAAGGCGCGGGTATAACCGTCGAACTTTAGAATGCGACCCTTGGCGCGCAACTCAAAGGTACCGGCAGCGACCGTAACTGTGGTCGACAGGTATTCGGCAGGCGGCATTTGGCAGGCCACAAATTGGCGCCAGATCAACTCATACAGGCGCTCGGCATCACGCTCCATACCGGTTAATTGGGTAGGCTTGGTATGCACATCAGAGGGGCGAATAGCTTCGTGCGCCTCTTGCGCACCGGCTTTGCTCGAATACACCAAAGGTGCGGCTGGCAAATACTGCTTGCCGTACTCGCTCTCGATGAACCCACGCACCATCTCCACGGCATCGGCCGAAAGATTGGTCGAATCGGTACGCATATAGGTGATGTAGCCGGCCTCATACAGGCGCTGGGCCATCATCATGGTCTTCTTCACCCCAAAGCCCAGACGGGTACTACCGGCCTGCTGCAAGGTGGAGGTAATAAAGGGTGCGCTCGGCTTGCTGCTGGTTGGCTTGTCTTCGCGCTTGGCGATGCTGTAGCTGGAGGCTTTAAGCTTCTCCAGCGCGGCCATGGCTTGAGCTTCGTTGAGCGGCTTGAAGGCTTCGCCGTTCTCACGAGCCACTTCAAAGCGCACATTGGCGCCTTTAACGGTGCCTAGGTCGGCATTGATGTCCCAATACTCTTCTGGGTTGAAGGCGCGAATCTCGCGCTCACGCTCAACCACTAACTTCACTGCAACCGACTGCACACGACCAGCTGATAGACCGCGAGCGATTTTCGCCCACAGCAGTGGCGAAACCATGTAGCCGACTACGCGATCGAGAAAGCGCCGCGCCTGCTGGGCGTTGACTCGGTTGATATCCAGCTCGCCCGGCTTGGAAAACGCCTCTTTAATCGCCTTCTCGGTGATTTCGTTAAACACCACGCGCTTATAGCGGCTGTCATCCCCACCGATGGCTTCGCGCAGGTGCCAAGCAATGGCCTCCCCCTCGCGATCCAAGTCGGTTGCGAGATAGATGGTGTCGGCATCTTTGGCTAAACGCCGCAGTTCTTCGACAACTTTCTCTTTGCCGGGCAGAATCTCATAATGAGCCTTCCAGCCATGCTCAGGATCGACGCCCATGCGCGCAACCAGCTGACGCTTGGATTTCTCCTTAGCCGTCAGTACCGGTGCATCAGCAGCGGCCTTACCGCGCTTGACCGGCTCTTTAGCTGCGCTTGCCGAACCGCTGGTAGGCAGGTCTCGGATATGGCCGATACTCGACTTCACCACGTATTGGTTGCCCAAATACTTGTTGATGGTCTTGGCCTTGGCCGGGGATTCCACGATGACCAGCGATTTGCCCATGGATCAAAAAATTCCTGAATTCAAAGAAGTAACAGCGCGAGGCGCCTTAAGCGGCACCGCTATATATAGTGGCCATAGAGCTCAGGTCAAGCGCGGCAAGCGCACAAACCGAGCTTAAGGGCTGGGATAACTCGACTCTTCAGCCGTAATCAAAGCAAAACGTGGGACTGCCTGACCGTCCACCTCAACCACTTCGGTGAACATCGTCAAAGGTCTAACCCAGTGCCCGTAATCGCCGTAGAGCGTCTGGTAAACCACCATCCACTCTTCGTTCTCGCTGTGTCTAGCCAAACCAAACACCCGGTACTCAGGGCCTTTGTAATGGCGATAGATGCCCGGTTGAATAAACATCTGCACGCTCCGAAAAATATTTAATCCAGATAAACAAAAACCGGGGCGCAGGGCCCCGGTTTTACCTTAACGAACGCTTAAACGCGTTCGAAAACGGTGCTGATGCCTTGGCCGAGACCAATGCACATGGTTGCTACGCCAAGCGAGCCACCATTTTGCTTCATCACGTTCAGCAAGGTACCGGAAATCCGTGCACCTGAGCAGCCGAATGGGTGACCGAGAGCGATTGCGCCACCGTGCAGGTTAACCTTTTGCTCCATCACATCGACGAGTTTCAGGTCTTTCAACACCGGCAGAGCTTGTGCGGCAAAGGCTTCGTTCAATTCGAAGAAGTCGATGTCATCGATGCTCAAGCCAGCGCGTTTAAGCGCCTTTTGGGTCGATGGTACTGGGCCGTAACCCATGATCGCTGGATCAACACCGGCAACCGCCATCGAACGCACAATGGCCATAGGCTCAATGCCTAGGTCTTTAGCACGCTGCGCCGACATCACGATCATGCAAGAAGCGCCGTCGGTGATTTGCGAGGAAGTACCCGCAGTCACAGTGCCGCCTTTTGGATTGAACGCAGGCTTGAGCGCCGCCAGGCTTTCCAGAGTAGTTTCCGGACGAATGGTTTCGTCGTAGTCGAAAACTTTCAGGAAGCCATTCTCATCGTAGCCTTGCATCGGGATGATTTCATCCTTGAACTTGCCTTCGAGAGTGGCCTTGTGCGCCAAGCGGTGCGAACGCTCGCCAAATGCATCTTGGCGCTCACGGCTAATGCCGTGCATTTTGCCAAGCATTTCAGCGGTCAGACCCATCATGCCCGAGGCTTTAGCCGCGTACAGCGACATGTGTGGGTTTGGATCAACGCCGTGCATCATGCTGACGTGGCCCATGTGCTCAACACCACCAATAACGAACACGTCGCCATTACCGGTTTGAATCGCTTGCACAGCAGTGTGCAGCGCGCTCATGGACGAACCACACAGACGGCTAACGGTTTGCGCCGCGCTGGTGTGCGGGATAGGCGTCATCAACGACACCATACGGGCGATGTTCCAACCCTGTTCCAGGGTCTGATTTACGCAGCCCCAGATCACGTCTTCAACTTCAGCCGGATCAAGCTTGGTGTTACGCGCCAGAACACCGGTAATCAGGTTAGCTGACAGGTTCTCGGCACGGGTATTACGGTGCATACCACCCTTGGAGCGTCCCATTGGGGAACGACCAAAGTCTACAATCACCGCATCTCTTGGATTAAAGCTCATATGTTCATTCTCGCTCTAGTCGTCGCGCTTAACCGAAAAACTTCTGGCCGTTTTTAGCCATTTCACGCAGCTTTTCAGTCGGGAAGTACAACGCACCCAGTTCGGCATACTTGTCGGCCAGGGCTACGAATTCGGCTACACCGACGCTGTCGACGTAACGCAAAGCACCACCACGGAACGGCGGGAAGCCAATGCCGTAGATCAGGCCCATATCGGCCTCAGCTGCGGTATCAACAATGCCGTCTTCCAAGCAACGAATAGTTTCCAAGCAAAGAGGAATCATCATCCAGTTGATGATGTCTTCATCTGTCACTTCACGCTGCTCGTAGATCACTGGCTTGAGCACTTCGAGAGCAACAGGGTCAGCAACTTTGACTTGCTTGCCGCGCTTGTCCATCTCGTAAGCGTAGAAACCTTTACCGTTTTTCTGACCCAGGCGATCGGCTTCGTACAAGGCATCGATTGCCGAGCGACGATCATCTTTCATGCGATCAGGATAGCCTTCAGCCATAACGTCACGACCGTGGTGACCGGTGTCGATGCCGACCACGTCCATCAGGTATGCCGGGCCCATAGGCCAGCCGAATTTCTCCATAACCTTGTCGATACGCACAAAGTCCACACCGGCGCTGACCAAACGGGCAAAACCACCGAAGTACGGGAACAGTACGCGGTTGACCAGGAAGCCTGGGCAATCGTTAACCACGACTGGGGTTTTACCCATTTTCTTGGCGTAGGCAACGGTAGTAGCAACAGCCACTTCGCTGGACTTCTCACCACGGATAACTTCAACCAGCGGCATCATGTGCACAGGGTTAAAGAAGTGCATACCGCAGAAGTTTTCCGGGCGCTTAAGGGCCTGAGCCAGCAAGCTGATGGAAATAGTCGACGTGTTGGAGGTCAGAATCGCGTCTTCACGGACGAAGCCTTCAACTTCAGCCAGCACGATCTGCTTAACTTTCGGGTTTTCAACTACCGCTTCAACCACGATATCGACGTTACCGAAGTCACCGTACGACATGGTTGGACGAATAGCATTCAGCGCCTGAGCCATCTTGTCAGCGGTCAAACGACCCTTGGCAACACGACCAACGAGCAGTTTGCTGGCCTCATTCAAGCCCAGCTGAATACCCTCTTCACGGATATCCTTCATCATGATCGGCGTGCCTTTAGACGCCGACTGATAAGCAATACCACCACCCATGATGCCAGCGCCAAGAACGGCAGCCAGTTTCACGTCTTTGGCGATAGCGTCGTAGTCTTTAGCTTTTTTCTTCAGCTCCTGATCGTTCAGGAACAGACCGATCAAGCTAGCCGCCACGGAGGTCTTAGCCAGCTTAACAAAACCTGCAGCTTCAACTTCCAGAGCCTTTTCACGACCAAAATTGGCCGCTTTTTGAATCGACTTGATGGCTTCAACCGGCGCCGGATAGTTCGGGCCAGCCTGACCTGCAACGAAACCTTTGGCGGTTTCAAAGCACATCATTTGCTCAATCGCGTTGAGCTTGATTTTTTCCAGCTTAGGCTGACGCTTGGCCATGAAGTCCAACTCGCCAGAAATGGCGCGCTTAACTAGGTCCAAGGCCGCTTCAAGTAGTTTGGCTGGAGCTACAACAGCATCCACAGCACCTACTTTTAGGGCCGCATCGGCTTTGTTTTCTTTACCGGAGGCAATCCACTCAACCGCGTTATCGGTACCGATAACCCGTGGCAGACGCACAGTGCCGCCGAAGCCTGGGTAGATGCCCAGTTTAACTTCTGGCAGACCGATCACAGCCTTTTCGGACATGACGCGATAGTCAGCCGCCAAGCACATTTCAAAACCACCGCCTAGAGCGATGCCATTGATGGCCACGACGGTTGGCACGCCAAGATCTTCGAAGTCACTAAAGATTTTGTTGGTTTCCAGGCTACCGGCAACCAGCTCTTCTTCAGGAAGCTTGAAGGTATCGACGAACTCAGCAATGTCAGCACCGACGATAAATACGTCTTTGCCACTGCTAACAATTACGCCTTTGATCGATCCATCGGCCTTGATGGCGTCTACAGCCTGACGCAAATCAGTCAGAGTTAGACGGTTGAACTTGTTGACGGACTCACCCTTGAGGTCGAAATTCAATTCGACAATGCCACTCTCAAGAGCTTTAACCGTGATGGCTTTACCTTCGTAAATCATCAACTGATCTCCACGGTATGGAAGCTAAACAGTACACATCGGACGCCGAAGCCAGACTACCCCACGGCACAGCCGTCGAGGATAGTCCATTTTGCCCAGCATACCCACCGACGCGATATTCGTGATGTATCGCGTGTTGCCTAAGGCCAACACAAAATTCATACGCCCGTTTGATTTGGGTGTGCACACCTTCATAGAAAAGCCGGCAATTGTCAATTACACGCAAAAACTCTCCGACCGTCGTCCAGCCCAGCAAAATCAGGCCAGAGCCACAAGTCGAGCAAATTCACGCGACTTATAAGCACGTTAAATACCGCGATATTTAGCAGACTACCCAGTCAAATGCTGCGAACCTGCAGACTCCTAGCCAAACTCATCGGCGGCAGGTAGAGTCGCAGCAGCACAAGCGCGCGGGTCTACTTGTGACAAAACAACAACAAACTAGAATCCTTCGGAGTTTCACAATGTCGAGCCGCAGTCTGCTTGCCGTTTCACTGAGCGCCTTACTTGCCTTCAGCTTTTCATCTTTTGCTTACAGTGCTGAAACCGCTGCGCCTAGCGAGTTGCTGCAACTCCATCAGCTACGCCTTACTGCCCAAAAGAGCATCGGCGACTTTTATATGCTTAATGCCATGGAGGGTGATCTGCGCTACGCCCGCCAAATCAGCGACGCCATGAAGTCCGGCGAGGCATTACTACAGCAAATTCAAAATATGCCCGGCGAAGGCTCTAAAGCACTGCTTGAGCAGTTACGACAGCAATGGAGCGCCTACGCCAGCGAGCTAGTCGCGCTCACCGACACTTATAAGAGCCAGGGCTTTACAGACCTCCAGCCGGTCGCCGACCTCGCCACCCGCAGCCAGCAACTACAAACCTTGAGCGCCGAGCTCTATGGCAAAATCCAGCAAGAAAGCGGCAATAACGTACCAGCGCTGACGCAACTCAGTCGCGATGAGAGCTTGCTGATGCAACGAATCGCAACCGACTACTCATCTCGCAGCGCAGCCGTTGGCGCTACATTTATTGGCGGCAGCGATAAAAACAGCAAAAGCATTGACGAGCTTTCTAACGAATTTGCCAGCAGCCTAAGCAAACTCGAACAAGCACCGCAAAACACCGCAGAAACACGTCAAGCAGTCGCCGCTATCAATATTAAATGGCGCTACATCGAGAAGTCACTGAAGAACTACAACGAAAAAGTCGTACCTTTTCTAGTTAACAAATACTCGAACAGCATCACCGATGGCTTAGAAGCGGTCTCTAGCAAATACGCAGAAAAACAACTTTAAGCCCGTACAAGCCAAACTAAGCCCGACCTTGCGTCGGGCTTAGTTGTTTCAGGCCAGCACATTCAGCGCAGCAACAATGTTTTCCAGCGCTTGCGATTCAGCACCCTCCCCCCAAAACACGGCGATCATCTGCTTGCCCGCCTCAACCTTGTAAACATCGTCGGGCAAGCGCCCAAACTGCTCAAGCAGTCGGCTATCGACACAAGGTTCACGCCACTGATTTACCCACTGTCCGGCAGCGAACTGCCAATAACACCATTGATCGTCATTCCCGTCTCGCCTAGGCCGATGGTATTGAGCGCAACGACCGGGTGGCTCTTTAGCTAACCAATGCGGCCAACTGACACTCGCCAACTGCATACCCAAACCCATACCGCGCGCAGCTAAACGATGGCCCATTTGCCGACTTTCGCGCCGTGAGGGACGCAACCAAGCCATAGGACTGAGAGCGGCACCAACCAACAGAACAACCATCCAAAAGTTCATAATGACCCATAAAAGCGAAACGCTGACAAAAGCGCCATACTGATTAGCACGCCCCAACCTACAAGGAGTTAGCCATGCTTTATTCGCATATTTTGGTTGCTGTTGACCTGACAGCCGAGTGCCATGCGGTGATTTTGCGCGCACAAGCACTGGCCGACAGCAGCCAAGCCAAATTATCCCTGATTAACGTTGTAGAGCCCATGGCCATGGCATTCGCAGGCGACGTACCTATGGACTTATCCATGCTGCAGCAGCAACAGTTCGATCAAGCACGGGAGCGGGTAGACACCTTCGCCAAAACCTACCCACAACTTGGCCCAGACCAATGCCATTTGGTCTATGGCCAGCCACGCCAAGAGATTCATCGCTTGGCCAAAGAGCAAGACATCGACCTCATTGTGGTCGGTAGCCACGGCCGGCACGGCTTGGCCTTACTGCTAGGCTCTACCGCTAACGACGTTTTGCATGGCGCGCCCTGCGACGTGCTAGCCGTTAGACTTAAAAACCCCGCCTAAAGAAACGGCTCTATATAGGCACAACAGGCATATATAGAGCCGTATCAAATCGAGCCAAGCACTCGGCGACACACTGCCACTTCAGTCTTGGCTGGCGTCTGAACTCATCACCAACGGACGAATTTTCTGCAATTGGGTTTGCAACGAGTAAGTCATGCTCGACGACATCGAGAAGAAAGTCAGAAAGGCCTTGAGATTCGAGTCACCCTCACAGACATCATGAATGCGCTGCCAAAATGCCTGATTAACCAACTGCAATTGCTGAAATTGCACAACCAAGCCCTTCAGCTCCCAGTCGGCCGGACGACCTTCACGAAAGTTAAAGTATTGCTCGGTCAAGTACAGCGAGACTGCCCGCAAGGCGAACTCTTGGTTGCTGGCAAAGGGCAGATGGTTATGCGCCATTGGCTTTAAGCGGCCCAATATCGGACACGCGCTGGTGGCCATGATAACCCCCAACAAAGACCGCAAGCCCTCCTCCAAGCCGAGCTGTTTGGTGTACTCGCGTTCAGGTGTACGCACCCACACCAGCGCTTTTTTAAACGCTGGCAGGCCGTGAAAATCACCAATTACCTGCTGCAGGTCGACTGCCGCCGGACAATGACTGAAATCATCCTTGCTTAACGGGCAGTTGCTGCACTGCTGATGCTCCAGCCGCGTCCACTTTGGCGCGGCGTTAGCCGCGACAGCATCATACTTGCGGTCCAGTTCAATTCGATAACTGAACTCATGGGCATCATCCAGGGTAACGCGGTACTCAATGGCCATCCGGCCCTCCAGCAAAAAGATTAAGCGTCCAGCTCAGCCCAACGCTCCAACACAGCGTCCATTTCCTGTTGCAAGCCTTCTAGGCCTGCCAGTACCGCACTGGTTTCGGCCGCCGGTCGCTGATAAAAGCTTGCGGCACCGATTTCAGTTTGCAGCGCAGCCATTTTCTGCTCTAACGCATCGATCAGCGCTGGAATAGCCTCTAACTCACGCTGAACTTTATAACTTAGCTTCTTCTTCGTCGCTGTGACCAGCGGCTCACTCACCACCACAGGAACCGCAGCGGTAGCCAGCGCAGCCTTGCCAGATTTGCTCTCACCAACACCCAGCAGACGTGGCGAACCGCCCTGACGCAGCCAGTCTTGATAACCACCGACATACTCACGCACCAAACCTTCGCCTTCAAACACCAAGGTACTGGTCACTACGTTGTCCAAGAATGCCCGGTCGTGGCTGACCATCAACACGGTGCCTTGGAAGGTTTGCAGCACTTCTTCCAACAACTCCAGAGTCTCCACATCCAGATCGTTGGTGGGCTCATCCAGCACCAGCAAGTTCGCCGGCTTACTGAACAGCTTAGCCAACAACAGCCGCGCTCGCTCACCACCGGACAAGGCTTTCACCGGCGTTCGAGCACGCTGCGGGCTGAACAAGAAGTCGCCCAAGTAGCTGAGAACGTGGCGGCTTTGGCCGTCGATCATAATAAAATCGCGGCCTTCGGCGACGTTATCGATCACGGTTTTTTCCAAGTCGAGCTGATGGCGCAACTGGTCGAAATACGCCACTTCCAAACGGGTGCCAACATCGACACTGCCGCTGGTGGGCTGCAGGTCGCCCAGCAGCAATTTAAGCAAGGTGGTTTTGCCGGTACCGTTAGCACCCAACAGGCCGATACGGTCTGAGCGCTGCAAGACCATCGAGAAGTCTTTAATCAGCGCTGGGCCACCGGCGTGAGCGAAGGTGACGTTATCGATCACCATCACTTGCTTGCCGGATTTCTCCGAAGTATCCAGCTGAATATTCGCCGCACCGACGCGTTCACGGCGCTCGCTGCGCTCGTTACGCAAGGCTTTGAGGGCGCGTACGCGGCCTTCGTTACGGGTGCGACGGGCTTTGATGCCCTGACGAATCCACACTTCTTCTTGGGCCAGCTTTTTGTCGAACAGCGCGTTAGCAGTCTCTTCGGCAGCCAGAGCGGCCTCTTTGTGCACCAGGAAGCTGGCGTAGTCGCCGTTCCAGTCGATCAAACCGCCACGATCCAGTTCGAGAATACGGGTTGCCAAGCTCTGCAAGAAGGCCCGGTCGTGGGTGATAAACACCACAGCGCCGGTAAAACCTAGCAAGGCTTCTTCCAGCCAGGCGATGGCGCCAATATCCAAGTGGTTGGTCGGCTCATCCAGCAGCAGCAAGTCCGGCTCAGACACCAAGGCTTGGGCTAACAACACCCGCCGGCGCCAGCCTCCGGAGAGTTCGGCCAAGGTTTTATCGGCGGGCAACTGCAGACGACTCAGGGTGCTGTCGACCAGTTGCTGTAAACGCCAGCCATCACGGGCTTCGAGGTCTTGCTGAACATGCATCAGCTTGTCCAGATCGGCGTCGGTGTGAATGTTTTGGCTGAGGTGATGGTATTCGGCCAACAAGGCACCAACACCGTCTAAACCTTCAGCGACCACATCAAACACCGTCCGCCCGTCGGCCACTGGCAGCTCTTGCGGTAATTCACCGATTTTTAGCCCCGGCGCGCGCCAAACACTGCCGTCATCGGGCAGCTGATCGCCCTTGACCAAGCGCAACATGCTCGATTTGCCAGTGCCGTTACGGCCGATAATACAGACCCGCTCGCCACGCGCGATCTGCCACGAGACCTTGTCTAGCAGCGGCATAGCGCCGAAGGCCAGGGACACATCGGTGAACTTGAGCAGGGTCATGAGCTTCTCCAAAAACAGGGCGCGCATTCTACCTGAGTTCTCGCAGCCTGTCGGACTTAGCTCGGGGCGCGGCATGCAAAAGTCTACTTGGTGTTTTGACCAGCGAGCGGCGCGGGCGTTGCAAAGCGTTCACCTGTAGCCGGCAAAAGGCTAAGCTAGCCGCTCTAAATGACGGTGCAGCCGTTTTAATGTGTTTTTTATTGCGGAATTATCATGCGCGCTCGCCTGTTAAGCCTGATCCCCAGCGTTTTCCTCAGTTCCTTTTGCTTGCTGGCCACTTTCACTAGCGTGCAAGCGGCCAGTTTGGCGCAACAGCGCCTGTATTACGACGAGGCCAAGCGGGCCTTAGCCAAAGGTGACAGCGCGCCCTATCAGCGTTACGCCGCGGCCTTGGCCGATTACCCGCTAGAGCCTTATCTGGCCTATGACGAGCTCACCGCACGCCTGAAAACAGCCAGCAATAGCGAAATAGAGACGTTTCTCGCCGAGCATGGCGACTTACCTCAAGCCAGCTGGATGAAACTGCGCTGGTTGCGCTGGCTGGCCGAGCGTGGCGATTGGCAGCCCTTCGTGGCCCATTACGATGCCAAGCTGAACTTCACTGAACTCGACTGCCTGAATGCGCAATATCTACTCAGCCACGGCCAGACTCAAGCGGGCAATGCCAGCGCAGAAAAACTCTGGCTGGTGGGTAAATCCCAGCCGGCGGCCTGTGATGCACTGTTCGAGCGCTGGGCCGCCGCCGGGCAACTCAGCGAAAGCCTGCGCTGGCAGCGCCTCAAGCTCGCCGCTGAGGCGCGTAACTATGCACTGGCCAGCCATCTGGCCACGCAACTGCCGAGCCTAGGCAAGCAAGGCGCCTTGTTGGTCGAGGTGGCGCAAAACCCATTAATGCTCAAGCAAACGGCACGCTTCACCCCGGCCAGCCAAGCCATGGCCGACGTGGTTGGCTTAGGCCTGCGTCGTTTAGCCAAGCAGGACCCGGAGCAAGCGCTGAGCCTGCTCGACAGTTATGCGTTGAAATTGTCGTTTTCCAAGAGCGAAAAAGTCGCCATCGCTCGTGAAATCGGTCTGACCCTAGCCAAGCGCTTCGACAGCCGTGCGCTGCCGATCATGGCCCAGTACGACCCCGAACTGCTCGACAACAACGTTTCTGAGTGGCGTGCGCGTTTGCTGCTGCGTCTCGGCCGCTGGGATGAGGCCTATCAACTGACCCTCAAGTTGCCGCCCGAGTTGGCCAATACCAATCGCTGGCGTTACTGGCAGGCGCGCAGCCTGCAATTGGCTCAACCACAAAGCCAACAGGCGGTCAGCCTGTATAAGCCGGTGGCCAATGAACGGGATTTTTACGGCTTTATGTCGGCCGACCGCCTGCAAACGCCCTATCAGCTCAACCACAAACCACTGGTAATGAGCGCGCAACTGAGCGAGAAAGTCCGCAGCACTCCGGGTATTCGCCGGGCGCTGGAGTTTCATGCCCGTGGCCAAATCGTCGACGGGCGCCGCGAGTGGTACAACGTCACTCGCCTGTTTAGTCGCGATGAAATGGTCGCCCAAGCTAAGCTGGCCTACGACATGCAGTGGTACTTCCCAGCTATCCGCACCATCAGCCAAGCGCAGTATTGGGACGACTTGGACATCCGCTTCCCGATGGCCTATCAGGGCAGCCTGACCAGCGCTGCCAAAGCGCGCAGCATTCAATCGAGCTGGATGTTTGCGATTACCCGCCAAGAAAGCGCCTTTATGAATGACGCCCGCTCCGGCGTTGGCGCCAGCGGCCTGATGCAACTGATGCCGGCCACCGCCAAAGAAACCGCCAAGCGCTTCAACATCCCACTGGCCTCGCCGCAGCAGGTGCTCGACCCCAACACCAACATCCAACTGGGCGCTGCCTATTTGAGCCAAATTCATGGCCAGTTCAACGGTAACCGGGTGCTGGCAACCGCCGCCTATAATGCCGGCCCCGGCCGCGTGCGCCAGTGGCTTAAAGGCGCTAAGCACCTGCCGTTCGATGTCTGGGTGGAAACCATCCCATTCGATGAGACCCGCCAATACGTGCAGAACGTGCTGTCTTATTCGGTTATCTACGGCAAAAAGCTGGGTAATCCACAGCCGATGATTGATTGGCACGAACGCTTTTTTGATGACCTGTAACTAACTAAGGCGCTCCATGAGCGCCGTAGTTTTTTAATCTGCCCAGGATTATTCCAACACCTCAATCGGCATACCAACCGCAAGCTCACCGGGGCCGCTGTGCAGCAGGTTCTGGCCGAAATACACCTCGCCATCATGCTCACGATACGTTTTCAGCGTAACCAGCGGTTCGCGGTCAACACTGCGTTCGCCAGTAACCGGGTCGAGGGTGGTCATGATGCAACGTGAGCAGCCTTTGACCAGACGAAACTCCAGCGCACCAATGCGGATGCGCTTCCAGCTGTCTTCGGCATAAGGCGCGCTGCCACTAACGACCAAGTTGGGCCGAAAGCGCAGCATCTCAAGCGAGCGGCCGACCCGAGCGGACAAATCGTCCAGCGACGCTTGGCCGATTAATAGCAGCGGAAAACCATCGGCAAAACCCACCCTGTCGCTGGCCTGCGCAAAGGTCTGATCGACCTGCCGGGCACGCTCAGCCGGCACCTGCACCAAACGACAGACCCGACCCAGCCATTCACTCAGCCAGAGTGCCGCTGCGTCGCCCGCATCTGGCACCTGCAGGCTATCGCCCCAGACCGTGACGGCGCGCAGTTCGGCCACCGCCGTCGGCAGCGCCACCAGCAAATCCGTGCGCCCGGCTGTGCTCAAGACTAGATGCTCGGCATCCAGCCACTGTGCGCGTAGCTGAGTCAATTGCGGCAACAGGCGCTGGGTTAAAAACCGTCCGCTGCCCGCATCGACTATCATCCAACGACGATCGCCAGTCAGACCCAAATCATCCAACTGCGCCCGCGCCAGATTTTCACCCTGCGCGGATTTCAGCGGAAAACGATACAGCGCACTGAGGCTTAACATGCACCCACTTCCTAGATTGAAAAACATTGCCACGCAAACTACCCGAGCCAGCTCATGTTTGGCACTACTGGTTTTGCTTAGTGCTTGCAGCGGCACTGCGCCGAGCAACATTGGCGTACATAACGGCCGTTTGCAGGCGTGTCCGAGCAGCCCCAATTGCGTCAGCAGCCAAGCCGCCGATAGCCCGCATCAGATCGCCGCATTGCCGCTAACGGGTGATCTGGCAAACAGCCGCCAGCGCTTACTGGCGCTGCTGGCCAGTCAGCCACGGGTCACGGTGGTCAGCGACGAAAATAACTACATCCACGCCGAATTTACCAGCCGCCTGCTGCGTTTTGTCGATGACGTGGAGTTCTTGCTTGGCCCGCAGGCCATTGAGGTGCGCTCGGCCTCGCGCGTGGGGCATTCCGACTTGGGCGTTAACCGTGCCCGAGTGGAGCAACTGCGCGAGCAATTACTCCACTCCGAGTAAAACTATGCGGCCATTACTCTTCTTTCAGTAGGCGCTGGCGGATCATTTCCACCAGTTTGTCCGGCTGAAATTTAGACAAGAAGTCGTTACAGCCGACCTTCTTCACCATCGCCTCGTTAAAGCTGCCCGACAACGAGGTGTGCATCACCACGTACAGATCCTTCAGGCGTGGGTCGTTGCGAATTTCGGTCGTTAGCCGGTAGCCGTCCATCTCCGGCATTTCCGCGTCGGTAATCACCATCAGCAGTTTTTCCGGCACATTGATGCCTTCGTCCGCCCACTTTTGCAGCAGCATCAGAGCCTTTAAACCGTCGCCGGCCGAGTGGGTGTGAATATCCAACTGGGCCATGGTGTCTTTCAGTTGATTCATCGCCACCCGCGAATCGTCCACCAGTAATACTTCCCGACCTCGGGCTTTCTCCAGCAGTGGATCTGCCAGTTTATCGGGGGAGATTTTGCTGCTCATCGGTGAGATTTCCGAGAGCACTTTCTCCACGTCAATCACCTCAACGATCTGATCATCGACTTTGGTGATCGCGGTCAGATAATGCTGACGACCCGCGCCACCAGGAGGCGGCAATACCGCTTCCCAGTTCAGGTTCAGAATGCGCTCCACCCCACCGACCAAAAACGCCTGCACCGAACGGTTGTATTCGGTGACGATGATGGTGCTGGTTTCTGTGGGCACTTGCGCGCGCATGCCAATGGCTTGCGAGAGGTCGATGACCGGCAAGGTATGCCCGCGTAAGTTGACTACCCCACAGACGTAGGGGTGGCGCTGCGGCATCAAGGTCAGCTTGGGCAGTTGTAAGACTTCCTGCACCTTGAATACGTTGATCGCAAATAGCTGCCGACCAGCCAAGCGAAACATCAAAATTTCCAGGCGGTTAGCCCCAACCAACTGGGTACGTTGGTTGACTGAGTCGAGAATACCGGCCATTGCGCGCTCCTAAGGTTTCAACCGAGTCTAGCTCAGCCTGCAGCCAATGCTATCGGCCGCCAAGCGAGACGCTGAAGGCCTAACCGAAGAATAGCTGCAGCGCCCTGTGCCGGCCACTTTACAAGCCGTATAAGCGAGCGCAGCAGTTTTCCTGCTCAGGCCGGATAGCCGGTGATCTCACGAATACTCTGATACAGCGGCTTGAGCTGCTTGTACATGCGCTGATAAACCTCTTTATACAACCGCTCATAGGTCTGCTGCGCCTCGGGCTGCGGCAAGAACACCTGACCGACGCGGGTCATGGCGGCAATCGCCGTAGTGAAATCCGGGTGCAGGCCAAGCCCCACCGCGCAATCAATCGCAGCCCCAAGCCCGGAGGTTTCAAAGGTATGCGGCCGCTCGGCCGGCAGGCCAAAAATATCTGCGGTCAGCTGCATGGCCGCATCGCTTTGCGAGCCGCCTCCCGACACGCGCAAACGGACAATTTTAGTCCCCGAACGTTTCTCGATTTTCTCTTTGCCTTGGCGCAGGGCGTAAGCCAAACCTTCGAGAATCGCCCGGTACAGATGGGCGCGGGTATGCACGTCGCCAAAGCCGATGATCGAACCCTTGGCCTCCAGCCCCGGCTCGCGAATCCCCGGCGACCAATAGGGCTGCAACATCAAGCCCATGGAGCCAGCCGGCACGCTATTGACCAGCTCATCGAACAGCGTCTCGGGCGCCACGCCCAACTCGGTGCCGCGCTGCATCTCGCGCAAACCGAACTGCTGTTTAAACCAGCTGACCATCCAAAAGCCGCGAAAGATCATCACCTCGGTGTTGAAGTGATCGGGAATCGCCGAAGGGTACGGCGGGATCAGCGGGATAGTTTCCAGGTACTTGCTGCGAGTGGTGTTGATGGTCGCCGTGGTGCCATAGGACAAGCAGGCGGTGCTCGCCTCCACGCCACCGGAGCCGATCACCTCGCAGGCCTTGTCGGCCCCGGCGGCAATCAGCGGCAAGCCCTCGGGAATCCCGGTGTGGCGGCTGGCCTCGGCGCTGACGTGGCCGAGCAACTCACCGGGCTTGCACAAGTCGGGCAACTGCTCGCGGCGGATCGGCATCGCCTGCCACTTCCAGTCGCGCGGCGCCGCCCATTTCAGGCGTTTGTAGTCGAACGGCAGATAGGCCACGCAACAGGCCACCGAATCAACAAACTTGCCGGTCAGGCGATGGGTGAGAAAACCCGAGAGCAACAGCATTTTGTGGGTCTTGGCCCAGATTTCTGGCTGTTCCTGAGCGATCCAGTTGACCTCCGCTTGGGCGCGAAAGTAATCCACGGTCGCCTCCTCGCCGATCAGCTTAAACAACCAGCCCCAGGGCCCTTTGATCTTGCCGCGCACGGCAGCGCGGCGTTGATCGAGCCAGAGCATGGCCGGGCGCAGTGGCTTGCCCTGCTCATCGACATTAATCAGGGTGCCGCGCTGGGTGGTTAGCGACACGCCCTTGATTTGCGCCTTGTCGATGTTTACTTCAGCCCAGAGCAAGCGACAGGCCTCGCCGAGGCTGGCCCAGTAATACTCAGGGTCCTGTTCGGCCCAGCCGGGCTGGGTTGAATAATAAGCTTCAAGCTCGACTTTGCCCTTGCCGAGCAAATTGCCCTCAAGGTCAAACAACAGGGCGCGCACGCTCTGGGTGCCATTGTCGATGGCCAGCAAATAGCTTTGGTCGCTCACGCGGGCAGCCTCATTGAATGGTTTTTATTGGTTTGCCGGAGCAACGGGCAAGCTGTAACAGCGCTGCCAAAGATTTAGATAATCCTGCTGCTCACGCATCCAGCGAGCATCGTCCCAACCTAGACGCGGCTGACACAGGCTACGGATGCGCGGTAACTCGGCCAGCGCACCGCCGGCCAGCAGCAAACCTAAGCGGGTGCGGCGCAGCAGCAAGTCGTCCAGATGCAGCACCAGCTCATGCTCGGCGGCAAAGGCCAATTCGGCCCACAGGGTTTCGGTAGCGCCCACCACTTCAGTACCCACTTCGGCCACTGACTGCGCCACTTTCGGCAATTCGCGACCATAACGACCGGCCAAACGCCGCTGTTGACTATTACTCAGCCCCGCCAGCAACAATTCAGGCTGCGGGCGAAACACCGCGCTGCCGACATCCGTCACTGGCTGGCCGACAAAGGCGGCGCAAGCCTGCAGCACCTCCAACGCCAGCAAGCGAAAGGTGGTCAACTTGCCGCCGGCTAAGGTCACGCAACCGGGCTCGATCCACAGCGCATGCTCGCGCTTTTCATCCGAAGGTTTGGTCCCAGCGCTACTCGGCTGGCCATCGGTCACCACCGGACGCACCCCGGCCCAGCTGGAGAGCACATCGACGCGAGTAATCTGCGCCGCAGCAAACTGCTGGGCGCAGGCAGCCAACAGATACTCGACTTCGGCCGCGCTGATGCAAGCATCGGTGTTCAGCCCATCAACATGGTCCAAATCCGTGGTGCCAATCACGGTCGCGCCTTCCCAAGGGAAAACAAACACCGGCCGGCCATCGGCGCCGTGCATAAAGCTCAGGGCATGGGCCAGCGGCAAGCGCCAGGCCGGCAATAGCAAATGGCTGCCACGCAACGGGCGAATATGCTCTAGGCCGGTTTTGCGCCGCAGTTCATCCGCCCACGCGCCGGTCGCCTGAGCCACGGCGCGGCTGTGCAAACTAAGCTGCTGGCCGGTTTCGGTGTCTTCGACCCGTACGCCGACCACCGCATCGTTCTCGCGCAGCAGCTCAACCACCCGCAGGCCATTGACCGCAACGCCGCCGTCGCCACGCGCCTCGCCGAGCACGCGCAGCACCAGCCGGGCATCATCGGTGACCGCATCAAAAAACTGCGTGGCACCCAGCAGCCCCTCGTCACGCAAGCCCGGCAGCAAATAGCGCAACTGCTGCAGCGGGTAATACAAATGATTGCGCTTGCCGGCCAGGGCGTCATACAGCGCCAGCACACCGCCAAACACCTTGGGGCCTGGGAAACCGCCGCGATAATGCGGGAAGATAAAGCTCAGTGGCTCGACCAGCCCGGCCGCTTCGGTCAGCAAACGCTGGCGCTCACGCACCGAGTCGCGGGTCAGGGCCAGCTGGCCCTTGGCGATATAACGCAAGCCGCCATGGACCATCTTCGAGGAGCGACTGGAAGTGCCCCAGGCAAAGTCCCGTTGCTCGATCAGCAGGCATTTCCAGCCGCACCGCGCCGCTTCGCGCAGAATCCCGGCGCCACTGATGCCGCCGCCGACCACGATTAAATCCCAGTCAGTGGCAGCCAGTTCCGGCAACGCCTGAGCGCGCCACGCGGCGTTCCAGCGGCCGTCTTGCGCAAGAGTTTTCATGTTCAATCCTGCAACAACACGCCGGGATTCAAGCGTGCATCAGGGTCGAAATGCACAGCCATGGCCTTGAGCGCCGCCATGCCCAGCTCGCCCTTCTCCACCGGCAAGTACGGGGCGTGATCACGACCGACGCCATGCTGATGGCTGATAGTGCCTCGGTTATTGGCAATGGCACTGCAGGCGGCGTGCTTAAGCTTCTGCCAGCGCTCGAAGGTGCCGGCGTAGGTGCTGGCCGGACGGAACACATAACTGGTGTAGATGCTCGAACCTTCGCCATACACATGGGACAGGTGGGTGAACACATGCACCTGCTCGCCCTCGTCGCGCAAACCCTCACGCAGGCTGGCTTCCAGCTTGTTCAGCAAGTTATCGACATTCGACCAATCGGTGGCGGTTTCCAGGGTGTCCACCGCGTAACCGGCCTCCCACAAACCATGGCGCAGGTACGGGAAGCGAAACCGCCCCTCGGCCCATTTGTTACCGAGCAAGGTGCCGGTAAACACCCCGCCGTAACTCTTGAGTAATTTTTTCGCTTGCTTGAGCGAGGCGGCGTTTTGCGCGCGATTGCCGGTGACACCGAAGGTCAGCATGCACTTGCCCACTCCGGCGCCGCGCCAGTTGAGGTATTTCTCCAACAGGGCGATTTGCCCCGGATGGCCGGCCAGCGCCAGCTGGGTTTGGGTTTCAATGGCGTTGGAGACCCGCAGCATCGACAACGGCACCCGCGCTTGGGTCAGGTTGCGCACGGCCAACAAGGCCTGCGGCCAAGACGGCAAAAACACCGCGTAAAAACGTTCTTGCTCGGCTAAGCGAGTGACCCGCACCTTGACCTCGGAAACAATCCCGAAGCGCCCCTCAGAACCCATCACCAGCTCCCGCAAATCGGGACCGGCGGCAGAGGCCGGGAAAGTCGGAATCTCCAAGGTGCCGGCAAAGGTCTCCAGCTTGCCGCCGGCGAACACCTGCTCGATGCGGCCGTAACGCAATGATTGCTGGCCACTGGAACGAGTCACCACCCAACCGCCGAGGGTCGACAGCTCCCAGGACTGCGGGAAATGTCCGAGGGTGTAGCCACGGGCGCGCAATTGGCTCTCTACTTGCGGGCCATTGGCACCGGGGCCGAAGGTGGCGATCTGGCTCTGCTCGTCCAGTTCCAGCAAGCGGCTCATGCGTTCCAGCGACAGGCACAGCACCGGCTTGTCGCCGGCTTGCGGGTTGATATGGCCAGCCACCGAGGTGCCGCCGCCGTAAGGAATCAACAGCACATCGTGACTGGCGGCCCAGGCCATCAGCTGGCGAATCTGCTCGGCGGTTTCCGGATAGGCGACGCCATCGGGGAACACGCCGAAGTCGCCGGAGCGCATAGCCAACCAGTCCGGCAGGCTCTGGCCACGGGCATGTCGCACGCGATCTTCGGCAGCCGTTACCACCAGCTCGTGAGCGGGCAAACGCGAGGCTGGCACCTTGGCCAGCACCTCGGCCAAACTGGCATCCGGCAACACCTGACCGGCGCCGATCAAATCAGTCAGAAACGCCGCCCCGTGCTTGGGTAACTCAACCACCGTCGCCTCATCACCCCAACCGTTCCAACGCCGCATGCTGTTCTCCTCATTCGATTATCTGTGGGGCGACCGAATGTCAGTTTCGGACCTGCCCCTAGGCTGCCTATACTAGCCGGCCGCCGCGTGCCGTCACTGTCCAATGGTGCCAGTCCTGGTAACCAATCAAGACAGAGTCATGGGCTGCACTTAACTATGCCCTGTACTCTTGTCCAAACGAGCCAGGCCCAGTTGCCAATCAAGCCAAGTCATCAGAATAAGAACCGCCCATGCCCAGCCTTGGTTACACCTCAGTCCCCGCGCTGCTCAAATACCTGCGCTACGCCGAACACCTCGGCCTTGATACCGAGCAGGCGCTGGCAGCGGCACAAATCGCCCCCGAGCAATTGCGCGACAACAGCCAGCGGATGCCCAGCGAGGCCCACGAACAACTTTTGGCACACCTGATCATGGTCAGCCATGACCCGCTGTTTGGCCTGCATGCCGCACGTTTCGTGCAGCCCGGCTCGTGGAGCGTGCTCGGCTATATCACCATGAACTGCGCGACCTTGGGCGAGGCCATGAGCCGGGTCATGCCGTTTGAAAAACTGGTCGGCGACATGGGCGTCAGCCGCATCGAGGCGGGGGCCGACCATGTGCAGATGATCTGGAGCTGCCGCCATCAAAACCCGGAGATTCGCCGGCACATGGTGGAAAACGTGCTGGCCTCCTGGCTGTTGTACGCCCGATGGATTGCCGACATGCAGCGCTCGCCCCGGGAAGTCTGGTTCGAGCACCCACAGCCGGCGGACACCGAGCTTGGCGACTACGAGGCCGTGTTCGGCTGCCCGATTAAATTCGAACAAAGCTGCAACGCCTTGCTGGTGCCGCTGGAATACTTAAGCGTGCCCCTGCGCCAAGCCGACGCCAATCTACTGCGCACCTTGGAAGAACACGCCCTGACCCTGATGGCCGGATTGGATGGTGACGAGCCGCTGCCGCTGCGAGTCAAGAACGCCCTGCGCCTGCTGCTCAAAGATGGTTTGCCGCGCAAGGAACGGGTGGCGGAGAAATTCAACATGACCGTACGCACCCTGCAGCGCCACCTGCAGCAGGCCGGCAGCAGCTATCAGGAAATCCTCGACCAACTGCGCCAAGAACTGGCCGAGCACTACCTGCTGCGCAGCGACCTGGCGATCCAAGACATCGCCCATTACCTGGGCTTCACCGAATCGCGCTCCTTCCACCGCAGCTTCAAAGGCTGGACCGGCATCACGCCGGGCGAGTTTCGCAAAGCCGCAAGCTAAAGCAATTGCGAACTGAATCACACTTATGCTCAAATTGCCAAAATCCTGTCCAGAACAAAGACGCACAAAATAATAGCGACATTTTTTTGACACGATATTACTAATCAAACTTAGCACTCTGCGACCAAAACCGGCCGCAAGGGAGTTATATGCGTGTGCCATCGGTAGAACAACTACAAATCGCGAGCCCTGGGCTCATCAGTTACTTCGTTGCTGGCGTACGTATTCTGCATGGCCTGACGGCCATTATTCCGGGCATGATTTTTTTACTAATTAACGAAGTTAACCAGCCAGCGCCGAATCAGTACTGGGATGATAACCAAGCTGCCCTACTGTTGTTTTTTGCCTTATTGAGCACACTGACTTTTCAAGCTTTTCGGATTTATAACGACGAACTGTTCAGTAATCTGTTGCGTTTTCGGCGGATGTTTTTTTGTTGGCTCGCCGCTTTCAGCATGCTGGCCTTTCTGCATCAACAACTAGAGCTGTTTGCCTCTATCAGCAATCAACAAATGCTTAGCTGGTTTTTGATCAGCTTGTTCCTCTACGGCACTGAGCGCCTAATACTCCTAGCAAGCTTTAGACGGCTAATGCGCAAAGGATTTCATTTGCAAAATGCGGTTATTCTGGGTGCGACCGACAATGGCTTGCGCCTAGCCAACCACCTCACCCACAAGGCCGACATTCGATGCGGCTTGCTCGGCTTTATCGACGACCGAAGCGGCCGTACCGGTTCCGAACTCGGCGGGCTTCCCATACTGGGTAATACCGATGAGCTTGAACGATTAATTCGCCAGGAGAAGGTTGCGCAAGTATTAGTTGCTCTGCCCTGGTCCGCCGAAAGTCGCATCGCCATACTTATCGGTCGCTTGCGTCGCCTCCCTGTTAACGTGATGCTGGCACCCGACCTGATCACCTTCAGGCGCGCCCACAGCCGTATCGGTTCAGTGGCCGGCATCCCCATGTTCAATGCTTCAGAACTGCCACTGCGCGGCTGGTCACCGCTGATCAAGCGCGTGGAGGATCTTCTCTTGGCCAGCATCGCCCTGATTCTGTTAACACCTTTGATGCTGCTGACGATTCTGCTGATCAAACTCGACTCACCGGGACCTGTACTTTTTCGCCAACATCGTTATGGCTACAACAACCGCCTTATAGATGTATTTAAATTTCGCTCCATGCACCAGCACGCTCATGATGCCAACGCTGAACGTCAAACCACCCGTAACGATGAACGCATCACCCGCGTCGGCCGCTTCATCCGCAAGACCAGCATTGACGAACTGCCACAATTGCTCAATGTGTTACGCGGCAACATGTCCATGGTCGGACCCAGACCCCATGCCACAGCCACTAAGGCGGCAGGAATTCTGTTTGAGGACGCCGTAGAGGAATACAGCGCAAGGCACAGGGTCAAACCGGGCATCACCGGCTGGGCGCAAATCAATGGTTATCGCGGCGAGACTGACACCTTAGAAAAAATCGAAAGGCGCGTTGAACTAGATCTCGAATACATCGAACGGTGGTCGGTATGGCTCGACCTGTACATTTTGTTTCGCACCTTACCCGCCGTGGCGCTGACCAAGGAAGTTTACTGATGGCCGAGCTTATCCCCTGCATCATCGCCGGCGGCGCCGGGACCCGCTTATGGCCAGTGTCCCGCGAAGCGCATCCAAAGCCATTTATGCTGTTGCCTGACGGGCAGAGCCTGCTGCAAAAAACCTTTCTGCGCGCCAGCCGCCTGCCCGATGTACAGCGTTTAGTGACAGTAACCAATCGTGACTTGCTGTTCAGCAGCCAGGACCATTACCGCACGGTAAACCAACACAATTTAACCTTGGAATTCCTACTTGAGCCCTGCGGGCGCAACACCGCCGTCGCCATTGCGCTGGCGGCATTGCATGCTCAGCGCCAGCACGGCGATCAAGTCCAACTGCTGGTATTGCCCGCTGACCATCTGATCCAAGACGAAGCGGCCTTCGCCACCGCTGTCAGCCAAGCGCGGCAACTGGCTGCTGCGGGTTATCTGGTCACCTTCGGCATTCAACCGGATCGGGCCGAAACCGGTTTTGGCTATATCGAGCTCGGAGCGGCGCTTGACGGCGGAGGCCACCGAGTCGCCCGCTTTGTCGAAAAACCTAATAGCTCAACCGCCCAAGCCTACCTCGCAGGCGACCAACATCTATGGAACGCCGGGATGTTTTGCCTGCAAGTCGACATTCTCTTGCGAGAGTTAGAACTACATGCGGCCGATGTGCTGGCGGCGGCCCGCGACAGCTTGGCGGCAAGTCGACTGCTACGCGGCGATGGTAACTTGCAGTGCGAATTGCCCAGTGAGATCTTCGCCAAGGCGCCAAATATTTCCATTGATTACGCACTTTTTGAACGTTCCAGCATGGTCGCCGTGGTGCCCTGCACTCTGGGCTGGAGCGATATCGGCTCCTGGCAAGCGTTGCGCGAACTGCTGCCCAGCGATAGCGAAGGCAATCAGACTACCGGCGATAGCGTCCTACACGAGGTGCACAACTGCTATATAGATGCGCCTAATCGCCTGGTCGGTGCGGTCGGGGTGACCAACCTGATCGTCATCGACACCCCAGACGCGTTGTTGATTGCCGATGCCGCGCGCAGCCAAGACGTCAAATACATCGCCCAGGAACTCAAACGCCGCGGCCATGACGCCTATCGCTTGCACCGCACTGTGAGCCGCCCATGGGGTAGCTACAGCGTGATCGAAGACGGACCACGCTACAAAATCAAGCGCATAGTGGTTCGCCCCGGTGGGTCGCTGTCACTGCAAATGCACCACCACCGCAGCGAGCACTGGATAGTCGTCAGCGGCATGGCCTTGGTGGTCAATGGTGAACGTGATTTTTTGCTCGACACCAACCAGTCGACATTCATTCCGGCCGGGCATAATCATCGGCTCAGCAACCCTGGGGTGATCGACCTGGTCATGATTGAAGTGCAGAGCGGCGAGTACCTCGGCGAGGACGACATCGTTCGCTTCGATGACGTCTACGGCCGCGCCCCAGCCACCGAGGCGCAGTTTTAATGCGTACCGCGTTAATCATTCCGACCCGTAACGCCGGCCCCTACTTGGACCGACTGCTGCCGGCACTGGCGCAACAAACCCTGCAAGTGGACGAGTTTCTGGTGGTCGACAGCCAGTCCTGCGACGACACTGCAGCACGACTGCGCGCCGCTGGCGCACGGGTCGAAGTCATCGCTGCTAATAGTTTCAACCATGGCGGCACCCGCCGCTGGGCCAGCGAGCAAGTGGATGCTGAGGTGCTTATTTTTCTCACTCAGGATGCCATTCCGGCGCGCCCGGATGCTCTCGAACGGATTTGCGCGGCCCTCTTTTGTGAGGCCGACATTGCCGTCGCCTATGGCCGTCAGCTTCCCCACCCTGGTGCCAGCTTGCTGGCCAGCCAAGCCCGGCAGTTTAACTACCCGGCCACGGGGCGGACCAAGCGCCTGCAGGACGCTACTGAGCTGGGCATCAAGACCTGTTTTAGTTCCGACTCCTTCGCCGCTTACCGCCAGGATGCGCTGCACAGCATTGGCGGCTTCCCCGCAGATGTGATCGGCAGTGAGGACGCCTACGTCGCCGCCAAGCTGCTGCTGGCAGGCCACGCCGTACGCTACGCCGCCGATGCCCATGTTTATCACTCGCACGACTACCGCTTGCTCGAAGAGTTTCGCCGTTATTTCGATATAGGCGTTTTTTACGGCCGAGAGCCCTGGATTAAGCAGGCTTTTGGCGCTGCCGGTGGTGAGGGTAAACGTTATGTTTTGGCTGAATTAAGCGCCTTGCATCAGGCCAAAGCCTGGTTAGAGATGCCCCCAGCCTTAATGCGTAGCGCGCTGAAGTTACTGGGTTATCAGCTCGGTCAACGCGAGCAGCACCTGCCACAGAAACTCAAGCGTCAAATTAGTATGTTTGCCAATTACTGGGTTTGATCACCTTTTCATCTTTTCAAGGAGCAGAATTATGTTTCGCCTTGCCCTGTGCAGCCTGATGTTAGTTTTGCTTAGCGCGTGCACCACCCCAGCCAACGTCCCCCTGCCAAACCAGCAGGCGCTGGCGCTGCGTCACCAAGAAACTTACCAATTGGCCGATCTGCCACCACCACAGGTGCGCATCCAGAGTGGCGATACCCTGCGCATCGTGCGTGATGCCCAGGAGCCATCAGAGAAGGAC
>JBILAR010000191.1:0-2950 GCA_044354115.1 Pseudomonas sp.
AAGGACGACATGACCCTGTTTGTGGTGCGCCCGGACGGGTATTTCTCCGTGCCCTTCGTGGGACTGATCAAGGCTGACGGTCGCACCCCGCAAGATGTCGGCCAAGAAGTCAGCGGCAAGCTGGGCAAAATTTATCGCCAGCCAAATGTCACGGTCAACATCGCCATCGCCCCCAGCAACAAAGTATTCATCGGTGGCGCAGTGCCCAACGCTGCCTTCTTCGATCTGGTCGGGCACGCCACTCTGGAACAGGCTCTGCTCGGTTCCGGCGGCGTGCTACCCTCGGCCGACAGCGAGAACATTGCCCTGCTGCGGCCGGGCACCGATGGCAAGTACAGGCTGTATTTCTTTAGCCTGAGCAGCCTGCTACAAGACCCGCACCGGCCGATGGTGGCCCTGCAGCGCGGCGACATCATCTACGTGCCGCAATCGGGCATCGGCAGCGCGGTCGAGGCAGTCGATATGTATTTCACCCGTCTGTTCCCGGTTAACAAGGGCATAGGTGTGGGTCTGAACTACGACCTCAACCAACAGGAAGTGAAGAACAGCGGCAACACCACTAACACCATCAACAACATAGGAACGCCTTGAGCCATGATCGAAATCCGTTCCTTACGTGATTTGCTGCGCCTGTTCTTTATCTTCCGCCGTGAGTTTTTCTGGGCTGTCGGTGTAACCGCCGTAATGGCTATCCTCGGCGCTTTTTTACTGCCGACTAAATTCGAGTCCACGGCACGCCTGCTGGTAAAGCCAGGCTTGGAAAATAGCACCTTACCGATTGAGGCCGCCGACCGGCAAACCCTGATCTCGCCCAGCACCCAGCGTGATCCGGTGGTTGACGAAGAAAAAATGCTCACCGGGCGCACCATCGTGCACCTGGTGGCGCAGCGTTACTTGGACGAAATACCCAGCTACCAGCCACAAGGCTTCTGGCAGGTAATCAAGTACAACCTCAAAGAAGCTGCCGGTGCGGTGCTCGACCTGTTACGCCGCACCCTGCAACTGCTCGGCATTGTCGAGGAGCAATCGGCAGTCGAGCGTCTCGCGACCAAGCTGGAGAAAAGTTTTAGCGTAAGCCACGAAGCCGGCTCGTCGGTAATGGAGCTGAGCTTCACTTGGGACAATCCGGCGGTAGCCCAGAAAGTCATGCAAACCTGGGTCAGCATCTACCTGGAAGAGCGTCTGCACGCGCTGGAGCGCAAGAGCCTGTACACCTTCTATGAAAGCGAGGGGAGCAAAGTAGCCGAACAGATCAATACGCTGAAAAAACAGTTACAGGTTCAGTTGCTAAAAATTAACGGCATCAGCGCCAAGGAACGCTTGGAAAACCTGACTAGCCAGATCAACCGGATGACCGATGCGCGCAGCGGCGCTCTCAGTGATCTGGCCGGGGTGCAGAGTTTTCTCGCCAGTGCCCGTGAGCAGCTCAAGCACTTGCCAGCGGAATCCATCACCACGCGGCAAATCAGCCTCAACCCCAATCAATTGGACCTCAAACTTAAACTCAACGGCCTCAACCTAGAGCGTACCCGCCTGCTCAGCACCTATCGCGAAGAGGCGCCGCCGGTGCGTGACATCGAAGCCAATATCAGTGCAGTAAAGGCCCTGGTCGATGCCGAAGCCGAGCGTATGGAACGCTCGCGCAACGTTTCGCCCAATGCCTTACTGGTCAATCTAAAGCAGCAAATCCTCGATGCGCAGCTGCACGAACAACAGCTCAACGGCCAACTGCGCAACTATGAGAAACACCTCAAGCAGATTCACCAGGAGCGCTCCCAAGTATTGACCGACGAGCCCCAAGTTAGCCAATTGCAGATGCAACTACAAAGTGCCGAACAGAGCTTTGCGCTCTATGCCAACAGTCAGGAAAAAGCCCGCATCAATCGTGAGTTGGACAATAGCCAGATCAGCAACATTGCCCAGATCGAACACGCCACCTTCAACCCCAGCCGCACCTTTCCCAAGAGCCTGCTAATTCTCATGCTGGCGCTGCCGGCCGGTTTTGCCGTTGGCCTGCTGACCCTGTATCTATGCTACTTGCTGGACCAGCGCATCCATGACGGTGACCAAATTGAAAGCACCTTCAAGGTGCCGTTATGGACCACACTGCTGGACGTTGACAATAGCGCCGAGCAGGCCACTAGCCCGTTCTTTATGGCCAGCATCTACCGGATCTATGGCCTGCTGCCGATTGAGCAGATCGAACAGCGCGGCCTGAACCTCGGCCTGACCTCGGCCCGCCCAGGCGAGGGTGTGAGCTTTATTACCGAAAAACTCCAGTCCTTGCTCCAAGAGCGTGGCTACCGGGTTCGCCTGGGCGGCGATGCACCGGCCAGTCCTGGCGAGATAGTACTGATTGATGCCTCGGCGCTGCTGTCCAATCAAGAGGCCTTTATCAAGCTGCGCCGGGCCGACTTGATCGCCTTGGTGATTGAGGCACGGCAAAGCACGGTGCCGATGGTCGAGCATGCTTTGTCGATACTGGCAATTGCCCACAAGACGGTAAATGGCATCATCCTCAACCGGCGGCGCTTCGAAATACCCGACTCATTGCTCAAGCGTGTCGCACGCTGGCGGAGCGTGATTTAATGCGCATCGCCCTGCTCGCGCCCTTGCCTCCCGAACAAACCGGGATAGCCGACTACGCGGAGAATTTTCGCACCGCGTTGCAGGCTTGTGGATTCGAGGTAATCACCCCTTTAGCCGGTTGCGGCAGTGATCCACAGGCGCTTGCGCAGGCACTGACGAACTTCGACTGGACCTCGGTCGACTTGGTCCATGCCGAGCTGGGCGGTGGTCGCTTGGGCGAGTTTGCGGCCTTGCGCAGCTTGCGCCAGCGCTACCCGCAGCTGCCGCTGACCGCCACCGTGCATGACCCCGAACGTCTGGTCTGGCGCCGCGCCAGTCTGCCGTGGCCGCTGTCACTGGCAGAACGCCTTCCAAGGCCGCT
>JBILAR010000118.1:0-9514 GCA_044354115.1 Pseudomonas sp.
AGCACGGACGCTATCGGGGCTCGGGTCATCGCGTCCGCTACGACAATTCAACGGGCTTGGCATCCCCCATCGAAAAACAGCTGCGGAATTATACCCATTACAGCGAAAAACCCAAGGATTTTTTCGCTTAACTTAGCAAACAGCCAAGCCAAGACCGCGCACTACAAAGCGCACAGCCAAACCAGCGCGATTCAGCCTTAAAGCGAGCGAGCGATGATCTCTTTCATGATCTCGTTGGTGCCTGCGTAAATGCGCTGCACCCGCGCATCCGCCCAAGCCCGTGCCACCGGGTACTCCCACATATAGCCGTAACCACCGTGCAACTGCACGCACTCATCGAGCACCTTACATTGCAAATCGGTGCCCCAGTATTTGAGCATCGCCGCCGTCGGCACATCCAACTTACCCTGCAAATGCAACTCTAGGCAGCGATCGACAAACACCCGCCCAATTTGCACCTCGGTGGCGATCTCCGCGAGCTTGAAGCGAGTATTCTGAAAATCCGCCACCGGCCTGCCGAACGCTTTGCGCTCGCGGGTGTAGTCGAGCGTCCAGCGCAGCGCCGCCTCGGCCGAGGCCAGTGCGCCTATACCCACGGTTAAACGCTCCTGCGGCAACTCTTGCATCAAATAGGCGAAGCCCATCCCGGCCTGGCCGAGCAAGTTCTCCTTGGGAATGCGCACATCCTGAAAGAACAACTCCGAAGTGTCTTGCGCCTTCATGCCGACTTTCTCCAGTCGCTTGCCTTTGGTAAACCCCGGCGCATCAGCCTCTACCAAAAACAAACTGATGCCCTTGGCACCGGCCTTCGGATCAGTTTTAGCCACAACCACCACCAAGTCAGCGAGAAAACCGTTGGTGATAAAGGTTTTCGAGCCATTGATTACATACTCATCGCCATCCAGTACGGCGGTGGTTTTCACCCCCTGTAAGTCGGAGCCGGCGCCCGGCTCGGTCATGGCAATAGCGGTGACCATCTCACCGGAAACCAATTTAGGCAGGTACTTGAGTTTCAGCGCCTCGGAGCCGTAATGCAGGATGTAGGGCGCAACTATGTCGGAATGCAGGGAAAAGCCGATGCCAGTCAAACCCAAGCGACCAATCTCTTCGATCACCACGGCACTAAAGAGGAAGTCCGCCGCCATGCCGCCGTACTCCTCCGGCATATGCGAGCAGAGCATTCCTGCCTCCCCCGCTTTATTCCATAGCGCCCGGTCGATATGACCATCTTTCTCCCACTGCGCGTGAAAAGGCACCGCCTCTTGCTCGAGAAACTTGCGCACACTGTCGCGAAACTGTTCGTGCTCGGAGCTGAAAATAGTTCTAGGGATCATGGCGGCACCTTAGGGCAGAGCAAATAATGAAAAAGCTGCAACGACTGTAGGGCAATCCGACTGCAAGACGCACTGGACACTTCGGCCAATAAATAAGACGATCCAGCCGCACCCTGACCATTTACCCGCCAAATTCACCCCATAAGACCATTACATGAGCCAGCCTCCCGCCACGCTGTTAAAGCGCGTCAGCATCTTGGCCACCGACGGCGTGTTCGCCTCGACGCTGTTACAGGCCAAAGATTTCTTTCACATGGCCAGCCTGCGTTATGGCAAACAGCAAGGCCAAGGACTCACGCCCTCCTTTGAAATTCACCTGGTCAGCCCTGATCACCTCGCCGTACACAGTTTCAGCGACGTGGTCATTCCCGTCGACAGCGGCCTAGATGACGCCGATATCATCATCCTGCCGGCCTTCTGGGATGACTTTGACGCCCTCTCGGCGCGCCATCCGCAGGTGTTGGACTGGCTGCGCGCACGCCACACTGCCGGCGCGGCCATTTGTGGCGAGGCCACCGGAGTGTTCTGGATGGCCGAAGCCGGACTCCTCGACGGCAAACAGGCAACCACCTATTGGCGATTTTTCCGCGAGTTCAGCCAGCGCTTCCCGCGCGTACTGCTCAACCAAGAGAAACACCTGACCGATGCCGACAACCTGTACTGCGCCGGCGGCACCACCTCAGCCTGCGACCTGTACATTTATCTGATTGAGCGCTTCTGTGGCGCCAGCGTGGCGCAGGCAGTGGCCCGCGATATTTTGTACGAGGTACAGCGCAGTTACAGCCCAGGGCGCATTGGCTTTGGCGGGCAAAAACTGCATCTGGACGTGACCATTTTGCAGGTGCAGCAGTGGCTCGAAGAGCATTTTGCCGAGAAGTTTCGCTTCGAAGATGTTGCCCGCGCCCATAGCATGAGCATTCGCAATTTCATGCGGCGCTTTCAAGCGGCAACCGGCGATAAACCGCTGCATTACCTGCAGCGATTGCGCATCGAGACCGCCAAAAGCCTGCTGTCGGCTACCCGCAAAAGCATCAAGACCATCAGCTACGACGTTGGCTACGACGACGCCAGCTTCTTCGCTCGGCTGTTTCGCCAACACGCCGAACTCTCGCCCAATCAGTACCGCAAACAATTCCAACAACAGAGTGACTAGCAACCGGCCGGATTAGCCCACCTCCAGCGCGCAGCCCAGCGCCATCCCTAGGATGGGTACTACGCGCCGCCACAGCACCTATTATCGGCAGGCCCTCTGGGCCCACCGAAAACAACAATAGGTTTATGCCATGCGTAAGTTTCTCTTTGCCGTGCTCGGCCTGTGCAGCCTTAACGCTGTCGCCGACGAAAACTGGAAGCCTTTCCCGCAAGATCAAAGCGCCTACGACTATTCCGGCGACAAGCTGCGCAGCGCCTGGCCACAACTGACCCGCGGCTTTGGTAGCAACTACCCATTCCCAGATGCCGACTGGGTGATAAAAATGGCCAAGCAAAACCCTAAAGCCGTCGAATTGACGGTAGCTGCCGGCAGCGGTTTTAGCGGCAAACCCGAAGAAGCAGCGGCCTACGCTGCGCAACTGCAAGATGTCTGGCGCCTGATGTTTCGCGGCGACTTCGCTCAAGCCAAAGCTGACGGCCTCAAGCTCGGCGTTGGTGGCCAAGTGCCGGCCATGTTTGCCCAAGTGATCTATGCGCTGTTCTTAGCGCCCGACCAAGCCAGCAAGCAAAAGCTGTTGGAAGAAGTGATCAGTTACACCGACCAAGCCGGCGAACTGGTGAATGCCGACCCCATGGCGATGTTCGGCCGCGTGTACGCCAAAGCCCGGCTCGGTGAAGAACTGCCGATTGCCGTGGTCCTCAAGCGCGGTTACACCAGCCAGATTCCTGACGAACTCGACGCGCTGCTGAAAAAAACGCCCAACCAGCCTTACGCCCTCGCCCTTTACGGCGGCTATCAGGCCGGGGTTATTCGCAAAGTCGGGGCCTTTGTCGGCGGCATGACCTACGGGGTGGACGCAGACAAGATGGAGCAATTCTTCGCCCGCTCGTTCAAGCAAGCAGGCAATCTGCCAATCGGCCACTACGAATACGCCAACGCCTTAACCTACGTTTACGGCGATGACGAACACGAAAAAGCCCTAGCCCAACTCAAGCTGGCCGCCTCTCACAAGCCGATCAATGCCATGGAGGCATTGGAAGTGGCCCACGCTAAGAAACTGCTGAGCAGCTTTGAGCAGAGCTCAGCTCAGCGCTAATCGGCCGCACCATAAAAAAGGGCTTGCCAGTGGCAAGCCCTTTTTTATGCAGCACGACAAAACCATTGTTTAAGGCTTGTGTGGCCGCGACAAGAATTCGTGGGACTGCATCTCCAACAAGCGACTAAGGGTACGCTGGAACTCAAACTCCAGTCGGCCGCCGGTGTAGAGGTCTTTCAACTCCACTTCCGCAGACAAAATCAGTTTGACGTTACGGTCGTAAAACTCATCCACCAAGTTGACAAAGCGACGGGCCATATCGTCCTTGGACGTGGACATTTGCTCGACATTGGAAATCAGCACGGCGTGGAATATTTTCCCCAGTTCGATGTAATCGTTTTGGCTACGCGGGCCGTCGCAGAGCGCGCGAAAGTCAAACCAGGCGACGTCGTCACCAATCTTGCGGGCCATAATGGCGCGATTCTCGATCATCAGCGCATGGTTTTCTTCAACCAGGCAATGCTCCGGCAGCAAGCTCTTGAAGCTTTTCTCTAGGCTCGCCTCAGCGGCGGCGTCGAGCGGCCAGTGAAACAACTCGGCCTGCTCCAACGCGCGCAAACGGTAGTCGACGCCGCTGTCGACATTCACCACGGTGGTATGGATTTTCAGCAAGGCAATCGCCGGCAAAAACCGCGCCCGCTGCAAGCCGTCTCGGTACAGGCCATCGGGGACGATATTAGAGGTCGCCACTAGGCTGACACCGTTTTTAAACAGCTCTTCCAGCAAGGTTGCCAGAATCATTGCATCGGTAATATCCGAGACAAAAAACTCGTCGAAGCAAATCACCCGCGTCTCGGCGGCAAAGCGCTTGGCGATCAGCGGCAAGGGGTTTTTCTCCCCGCTCAGGGTTCTTAGCTCTTCGTGCACACGCTTCATAAAACGGTGAAAGTGCGTGCGGGTTTTCTCTTTAAATGGCAGCGCGTCAAAGAAAGTGTCGACCAAATAGGTCTTACCCCGGCCAACACCGCCCCAGAAGTACAGGCCCTTAACCGGCTCTAACGGCTTCTTGCCAAACAAACCGCTAAACAGGCCCGGCTTGTGCTGATGCGCCGCAACCAGATCGTCGTACAGGCGTTGCAGATGGCGCACGGCGTTTTCTTGCGAGGCGTCGTGAAAAAACTCGGGCCGTTGCAAATCGGCTTGATAGCGCTGAAGAGGGGTCATGTTCGACAAGAAAGAACCTGCGTTATCGACTAAAAATCAGGCCGGCACTGTAGCGACGGCCTTGCCGATTGGCAATCGGCAAGGCCGGGCGAGCGACCAAGCGGAGTTATTCTTGCGGCTTTAGCGCATCGCGCAGGCTGGCCATAGCCGCATCGCGGCTGGCGGCATCGGCGTAGATCGGACTCTCGGCCACGCACTCGGCGTCCAGCCACAGAGCAAAGCCTGCGCCCTGCTCGCGTAAATCCAGCGCCTCGCCCGACTGCAAGCGCTTGCTCACTTGACCGGCCGCCTTACCATCGGCAAAACACTGGGACAGCAGCAACTGCTCGCCATTGACGTCCAGCAAACGGAAACGAAAACGCCCATCGTCTTCGCGAAAGCTAACAAAGCGGGCGCTCTTGGCCGCCTTTTTCTTCACACCTGCATCGCCCTGCACTTGGGTACGGAACGAACGCAGGCCCACCGCCTCACGCAACTGGGCAAGGAATGGCGTGGCCACCTTACGAGCCTTGACGGCACCGGCCAGCAGAATATCTTCCAGATCATCCGGACGATTGATCAGCGCGTGATAGCGCTCGCGGGCCTCGCCCAGCTCGCTATCCAGCAGCCCGAACAAGCGCTGCTTGGCCTCGCCCCAACCCAAACCGGCCAGTAACTCGGCGCGAAACTCGGCCTGCTGCGCCGGGGTGGCAAACGCCTGAAACAGGGTGAACAGGTTGGCGCTGTCCGGGTCTTTGGCCTCGCCGGGCAATTTTGAATCGGTGACTATCCGCGCCACGGCATCCTTTAACTGCTTGGCCGTGCCAAACAGTGGAATGGTGTTGTCGTAACTCTTGGACATCTTGCGCCCATCCAGGCCCGGCAAGGTCGCGACGCCTTCCTCGATCAACGCCTCGGGCAAGGTGAACAACTCTTGGCCCGCGCCGAACAGGTGGTTAAAACGCTGGGCGATGTCGCGGGCCATTTCCACGTGCTGGATTTGGTCACGTCCGACCGGCACTTGATGGGCATTGAACATCAAAATGTCCGCCGCCATCAGCACCGGGTAGCTGAACAACCCCATGGTCACGCCGGCGTCCGGGTCTTCGCCTTCAGCCACATTACGGTCCACCGAAGCCTTGTAGGCGTGGGCGCGATTGAGCAGGCCTTTGCCAGCTACGCAGGTCAGCAGCCAGGTGAGTTCGGGGATTTCTGGAATGTCCGACTGGCGATAAAAAGTCGCCCGCTCGACATCCAGCCCACAGGCCAGCCAAGTGGCGGCGATTTCCAATCGCGAGCGCTGAATCCGCGCCGGATCATCGCACTTGATCAGCGCGTGATAGTCGGCCAAAAAATAGTACGACTCGGCATCCGCCTGCCGACTGGCAATAATCGCCGGGCGAATAGCCCCTGCGTAGTTACCCAAATGCGGCGTGCCGCTGGTGGTGATGCCGGTCAGAATTCGTGTGGTCATGGTTCGCAGATCGCTTTAATTAGAGGCGGGCAAGTACCAACTGCTTAAGCTCAGGCAGCTTGCCGTGAAAAAAGTGGCTGCATTCTGCCACTTTCAGCAGCTCATGGGGGCGCTGCAAGCTGTCGGCCCAGGCGTAAACTTTGTCAGGCGTGACCACCTCATCGGCCATCGGCTGAATAATGGTCAGCGGGCAGTGCGCGGGCAGCTGACCATCCACGGCAAAGCGCTCAACCGGTGGCGCCAACATAAACAACTGCTGCACGGCCACGCCCTGCGCCTCCAGTCGCCCAGCCAAGCAAGCCGCCACGCAGGAGCCAAAGGAAAACCCCAGTATGCTCAGACTTAACCCCGGATGCTGAGCCATTAGCCAGCGGGCGGCGGCCTCGGTATCATCAATTTCCCCACGACCTTCGTCATGCTCACCAACGCTGGCGCCGACGCCGCGAAAGTTAAAGCGCAGCGTGGCCAAACCGGCATCCCGCGCGGTGCGCTGCAGGGTGCTGACCACTTTATTGTGCATGCTGCCGGCAAACAGCGGATGCGGATGACACAGCAGCGCCAGCCCACGGGCATCTGGCACCTCTTGATAAAGCGCCTCGAGCGGCCCGCAGGGGCCCTCTATAAACAACGCAACTTCAGCCATCGACAACACTCACTCCGTGACCCGAACCGGGCTTGACTCGTCTAGCTGACAGCCAGCGGCACGCCGCCGTTGGCACATCAAGCATTGGATTGCGCTATACAGCGCAGGTTTGACTGGTTAACGTAAAGCAAAGCCACTTTTAGAGGAAGGATTCGTGGAACTGTCACTCACCGCCTGGTTCGTACCCACCATCGCCCTGCTGACTGGCATCGCCATCGGCTTTTTAATCGCCCGCCTACTGCCCAACGCCGCGCCCGGCCGCACCCAACGACAACTCGACGACCTCAAAGAGCGTTTTGACAGCTATCAAGGCGAGGTGGTGACGCATTTCAACACCACCGCCAGTCTGGTTAAACGCATGAACCAGAGCTATCAAGACGTACAAGAGCACATCTCGGCCGGCGCTAACCGCTTAGCCTTGGACGAACTCACCCGCCAACGCCTACTGGCCGCACTCAACAGCAACGACAGCCCCAGCGCCCCACGCGAGCGCCTAACGCCACCGGCCAACAATGAAATGCCCAAGGATTACGCACCCAAAGCCGAAGATGCACCGGGCACCCTGGATGCAAGCTTCGGCCTTAAAAGCAAAAAGCCCTAAGCCGCGTTAGTTTCTGCAGCCAATAAAAAACCCGCCTAGGCGGGTTTTTTATTCAGCGCGAGTTAGATCGCGCCTTTACTGCGTAACAAGTCCAGCACCAGCTTGACGCCCTCGTCCACCGAGGTGGCTTGGGTGTCGACCACGAGATCAGCGCCCTGCGGGATGTCATAGGCAAACGACTCACCCGGAATGTTATCGCCAGCAGCGGCGTACAGCCCTTGTGGATCGCGCTCACGGCATGCCTGTGGCGACGCCTGTACATAAACAGTCAGCAGACGCTCGGCACCAATAATGGCTTTGGCTTGTTCGCGGCCTTCGGCATCCGGGGCCACGAAGGCGGCCAGGGTCAACAGGCCGGCATCGTTAAACTGCTTAGCCACCTGCGCGGCGCGGCGCCAGTTTTCGGCGCGCCCAGCACGGTCCTGCGGCAAGCCCTTATTCAGGTCGTGACGCAGGTTCTGGCCGTCCAGCACATACACCGCACGGCCCAGATCGAACAATTTACGCTCAACCGCGTAGGCCAAGGTGCTCTTGCCCGCGCCAGACAAGCCGCTAAACAGCACGCTAACCGGCTGCTGACCGAAGCGCAAAGCCCGCTCTTCTGTCGCTACATGGGCCAACTTGCCGTGATGACCGCCGTGCGTACCTACAGGTGCGGCGATGATCATGCCGGCCCCAACGGTGCCGTTGGTCAAACGGTCGATCACGATAAAGGCGCCGGTGGTGCGATTGCTGGCGTAACCGTCCAAGGCAATAGGCGCGTCGAGCGCGATCTTGACCTTACCGATTTCGTTCAACTGCAGGCTGCTAGCCGCGCCCTCTTCGAGGGTATTGACGTCCACCTTGTGGCTGATGCTGGCGATCGAGCCCGGAACATAGCTAGTGGCACGCTTGATGTCGTACTTCTTACCCGGCAGCAGCGGCTCCTCGCTCATCCACACCAACATGGCCTCGAAGCTGTCGGTCACCTGCGGCTGATTGTCGGCATGCACCAACAAGTCGCCACGCGACACGTCGATTTCGTCTTCCAGGGTCAGGGTTACCGCTTCGCCTGGGCCGGCGTGTTCAAGCTCGCCATCGAAGGTGACGATCGATTTGATCTTGCTGCCCTTACCCGACGGCAGGACGATGATTTCGTCGCCCTTGCGCACGATGCCGCTGGCCAAAGTGCCGGCGAAACCCCGGAAGTTCAGGTTAGGACGGTTAACGTACTGCACCGGGAAACGCAGATCGGTGAAATTGCGGTCGCCCGCCACTTCTACCGTTTCGAGAATCTCCATCAGCGACTGGCCGCTGTACCACGGCGAACGCTCAGACTTGTTCACCACGTTGTCGCCTTTCAGCGCCGACATCGGCACGAAGTACAACGAAGTCGGTTTCAGTGCGATGCCTTCGGCAAAGCTCAGGTAGTCGGCCTTGATCTGCTCGAATACCGCCTCATCGAAGTTCTTCAAGTCCATCTTATTGATGGCCACGACTATGTGCTTGATGCCCAACAACGAGGCAATAAAGCTGTGGCGTTTGGTCTGGGTCTGCACGCCATAACGGGCGTCGATCAAGATAATCGCCAGATCGCAGTTCGAGGCGCCGGTGGCCATGTTACGGGTGTACTGCTCGTGGCCCGGCGTATCGGCAATGATGAACTTACGCTTGGCGGTACTGAAATAACGGTACGCCACGTCAATGGTAATACCCTGCTCGCGCTCCGCTTGCAGGCCGTCCACCAGCAGCGCCAGATCGATGTCTTCACCGGTGGTGCCGACTTTTTTCGAGTCTTTGGTGATGGCTTCCAGATGGTCTTCGTAGATCATCTTCGAGTCGTGCAGCAGGCGGCCGATCAGGGTGCTCTTGCCGTCATCAACGTTGCCGCAGGTGAGAAAGCGCAACAGCTCTTTGCGCTCGTGCTGCGCCAAGTAGGCCTGGATGTCTTCGCTGATTAAATCGTCTTGGTGCGACATATGAAAAACCCTACTTAGAAATAGCCCTGACGTTTTTTGTCTTCCATCGAACCGGCACCGTCGTGGTCAATGACCCGACCTTGGCGCTCGGACGTCCGGGCCAGCAGCATTT
>JBILAR010000115.1:0-9827 GCA_044354115.1 Pseudomonas sp.
GGTGCCGGGCAGTGGCAAGTGCCGCAAGGGCACTACTTCATGATGGGCGACAATCGGGATAACTCTAAAGACAGTCGTTTGTGGGAAAACCCCCCAGGCACGCTGCCGGAGTTTTTTGGCATGGTCCCGGATCAAAATATCGTCGGCAAGGCGTTCGCCATCTGGCTTACTTGGCCAGAACCTAAGCTGCGTAACTGGCCGAGTATTTCCCGGGTCGGGCTAATTCGTTAGTTAGCAGCCTTAGCAGGCAATATTTTTTTAAGCCTATATAGTTTTGTTTAGCCCCAAGGCTATTCAACTCCTTTGCAATTGAGGTCGATTATGAAATTTGCATATTCACAGAAAGGCATGTCGGTGCTGGGGTGGATGACCATGCTGGCGCTGGTGGCGTTTCTGGCCAGCGCAGTGTTTAAGATGGTCCCGCATTACCTCGACTATAACGCGCTGCAAAAAGCCATTATGTCGGTCGAGACCGATAAGGCTGCCAATATCAGCAGCGTGCCGGAGTTTTACAGCCATATCAGCAAAAGCATGACCATCAACTCTATTCGTGACCTTAAGTTGGATGAAATTCTGACGGTGGTAATTGAAGAGAACGAGTTTCGCGCTCACTTGAAATACGAAACCCGTGAACCCTTGATTGAAAACCTCGATCTGGTCGCGCGCTTCGACAAAGAATTCCGCGTGCGCATGCCGTGAGTGCATCTTCCGCTGTGAGTTCATCGCTGGCCCGTTTGCAGCGCCAGCTTGGCTACACCTTCAAAGATCCAGAATTGATGATTCTGGCTTTGACCCATCGCAGCTTCGCCGGCCAGAACAATGAGCGGCTGGAGTTTCTTGGCGATGCGATTCTGAATTTTGTCGCCGGCGAAGAGCTGTTCGTGCGTTTCCCGCAAGCGCGTGAAGGTCAGCTATCACGCCTGCGGGCGCGTTTGGTCAAGGGTGAAACCCTAGCTGTGCTGGCGCGCGGCTTTGATTTGGGCGAGTACTTACGCCTCGGTTCCGGTGAGTTGAAAAGCGGTGGCTTTCGCCGCGAGTCGATTCTCGCCGATGCTCTGGAAGCGTTGATTGGCGCTATCTACCTTGACGCCGGTATGGACGCCGCGCGCGAGCGCGTGCTGGCTTGGTTAACCGGCGAGTTGGCCGGTTTAACCTTGGTGGATACCAATAAAGATCCAAAAACCCGCCTGCAGGAGTTTTTACAATCGCGGGCCTGCGAGTTACCGCAGTATGAAGTGGTGGATATTCAGGGGGAGCCGCATTGCCGGATCTTTCTGGTTGAATGCCAGATTGCCCTTTTGAATGATAAAACCCGAGGTCAAGGCGCTAGCCGGCGAATTGCCGAGCAAGTCGCGGCAGCCGCAGCGCTGATTGCCTTGGGTGTGGAGAACGACCATGAATGACCCTATTGAGCCAAACACTGAGATTGCATCAGGCACTGACGCCGCCATCAGCGACGTTGCGCGTTGCGGTTACGTGGCTATCGTCGGCCGGCCGAACGTCGGTAAATCGACGCTGATTAACCATATTCTCGGCCAGAAACTGGCGATTACCTCGCGTAAACCCCAGACCACCCGGCACAACATGCTCGGGATTAAAACCGAGGGCGCGGTGCAGGCGGTGTACGTCGACACCCCAGGGTTGCATAAGAATGGCGAGAAAGCCCTGAATCGCTACATGAACAAAACCGCTTCGGCCGCTTTGAAAGACGTCGATGTGGTGATCTTCGTGGTCGATCGCACCCGCTGGACCGATGAAGATCAAATGGTTCTTGAGCGCATCCAATATGTGCAAGGGCCGGTGATTTTGGCGATCAATAAAACCGATCGCATCGAAGATAAAACCCAGCTGATGCCGCACCTCGAGTGGCTGCAACAGCAGTTGCCGAAAGCCTTTATCGTGCCGATCTCGGCGCAACAAGGGCATAACCTCGATGCGCTGGAAAAGCTGGTGGCGCAGAACTTGCCAGAGGGCGAGCACTTCTTCCCAGAAGATCAGATCACCGACAGATCCAGTCGTTTTCTGGCTGCCGAGTTGGTCCGCGAGAAGATCATGCGCCAGCTGGGTGCCGAGCTGCCGTATCAGATCACCGTCGAGATCGAAGAGTTCAAGCAGCAAGGTCGCACCCTGCATATCCATGCCTTGATTTTGGTCGAGCGCGACGGGCAGAAGAAAATCATCATTGGTGACAGTGGCGAGCGGATCAAACGCATCGGCATGGAAGCGCGTAAAGACATGGAAGTGTTGTTCGACTCCAAGGTCATGCTCAACCTATGGGTCAAGGTTAAAAGCGGCTGGTCCGATGATGAGCGGGCGTTGCGCTCGCTGGGCTACGGCGACATTTAACCCGCTTATGTTTACCGCGGCGCTGCCAGCCTTCGTACTACACAGTCGGGCCTACCGCGAAAGCAGCGCACTGGTGGATTTTTTAACCCCGCAGGGGCGCCTGCGCGCCGTCATGCGCAGTGCGCGGGGTAAGTCCGGCAGCTTGGCTCGGGCCTTTGTGCCACTGGAGCTCGAACTGCGCGGGCGTGGCGAGCTAAAAAGCGTCGCCCGCCTAGAAAGTGCCGGCCTGCCCAATATGTTGCTGGGCAATGAGCTGTTCAGCGGCCTGTATCTAAACGAGTTATTGATTCGTTTGCTGCCCGCCGAAGACCCGCATCCAGAATTATTCGAACACTACCAACTGACGGTTCTCGCGCTGGCTGCCAAGCGGCCGCTGGAACCTTTATTGCGCGCCTTCGAGTGGCGATTGCTGGAACAGTTGGGTTATGGTTTTGCTCTTGATCACGACCTGCAGGGGCAGCCAATAGAGGTCGGCGGATTTTATCGCCTGCTGCCAGATCAGGGCTTTGCCGCCGAGCTACAACTGCAGCCTGGGGTGTTTGTTGGCCGTGATTTATTGGCCATGGCCGGCGCCGATTGGACTGCGCCCGGCGCGCTGGCGGCAGCCAAGCGTTTGATGCGCCAAGCCCTAGCGCCCCATCTGGGCGGCAAACCGTTGGTGAGCCGTGAGCTGTTTATAAATCTTCAATCTACTAACCGCATTGAGCAGCTTTAAGGAGTTCAGCCGTGACTGACGCAACGCGCATTTTGCTTGGGATCAATATCGACCACGTCGCCACCCTGCGCCAAGCCCGTGGTACGCGCTATCCAGACCCGGTCAAGGCTGCGCTGGACGCCGAAGAGGCGGGTGCCGATGGGATTACCGTGCACCTGCGCGAAGACCGTCGGCATATCCAAGAGCGCGATGTGCGGGTGCTCAAAGAGGTGCTGCAAACGCGGATGAACTTTGAGATGGGCGTGACTGAGGCGATGCTGGCGTTCGCCGAAGAAATTCGCCCGGCGCATGTCTGCTTGGTACCGGAAACCCGTCAAGAATTGACCACCGAGGGCGGCCTCGACGTGGCCGGCCAAGAAGAACGTATGCGTGCTGCGGTCGAACGTTTGGCGCGAATCGGTTGCGAGGTGTCGCTGTTTATCGATGCCGAGCCTGAGCAAATCGAAGCCGCTAAGCGCGTTGGTGCTCCGGCGATTGAACTGCACACTGGCCGTTACGCCGATGCGCCCACGCCCGCAGACGCGGCCATCGAACTTGAGCGAATTCGCGTCGGTGTGGCCTGCGGTGTGGCCAATGGCCTGATCGTGAATGCCGGTCATGGCCTGCATTACCACAATGCCGAGGCGGTGGCGGCGATTCCCGGTATCAATGAGCTGAACATTGGTCACGCGATAGTCGCGCATGCCCTGTTCGTTGGCTTTAAAGCGGCGGTGGCCGAGATGAAACAACTGATAGTGACGGCCGCTGCGCGTCGCTAATAGGTTATTTCTTTCATAAAAAAAGCCCGGCGCAATCACTGCCCGGGCTTTTTTTGTGGTTGCAGTTTAGCGCTGCGGGGTCGGCGGAAACTCTTGGTGCAGACGGCCGAGTTGCGCGTCTTTGGTTTCCCAGAGTTGATTGACCCACTGCTGGAACTCCAGTTTGTAGGCATCGTCTTGGTCGTAGTTTTTGCCGATAAACTGGCTGGGAATTTTAACTTGTTCGAAACGCACCACCACCCGCTGTAAGCGTCCGCAGAGCAAATCCCAGAAGCTTGGGGTGCCGTTGGGGTAGTGGATGGTAACGTTGAGCAGGCAGGCCAGTTGCTCGCCCATGGCGTCCAGTACAAAGGCGATGCCGCCGGCTTTGGGCTTGAGCAGGTAGGTGAATGGCGAGTTTTGTTGCGCATGCTTGGCGGCGGTTAAGCGGGTGCCTTCCAGAAAGTTAAACACCGACACCGGATTGGTTTTGTAACGCTCGCAGGCTTTGCGCGTGGTGGCCATGTCTTGCCCGCGTTTCTCTGGGTGCTTGGCCAAATACTGTTTGCTAAAGCGCTGCATAAAGGGGAACTCCAGCGCCCACCAGCACAGGCCCATGATGGGCACCCAAATCAGTTCGCGCTTGAGGAAAAACTTCAAAAATGGCGCGCGATGATTGAGTAGATGTTGCAGCACTAAAATATCCACCCACGTCTGGTGGTTGCTGGAGACTAAATAAGAGTCACGCAGATTGACCTGTTCTAGCCCCTGCACATCCCATTCGGTTTTTTGCACCATGCGCATCCAGCCGCTGTTTACGGCAATCCAAGTGCTGGCAAATACATGCACCCAATGGCGGATTACTCGATGCGCGCCTTGGAAGGGCAGGGCTGCTTTGAGCAGTGCACCGATAAACAGTGGCCAGCAGAAGATCAGCGTGTTCAGGGTCAGAATCAAGCTGGCAGTGATGCCCCGAAGGGGCGCGGGAAGAAAACCTAACATGCGAAAAACCTGTGCAGTGATGGCGTTGCTAACGCCATGGATGGGCTTTGAGCGAGTTTCTGCGAGCGCGCTGTGGCGCTGGCGATGCACAGGTTAACGCTTGTGTACTGAGCTGCCAATCTTGGCTAAGCGCAACTGCGCAAGATTGGCGTAAATACCAGCGTAGTGCTGGGTTTTATCCGTTTTTATCTGCGGGTGCTGCCGGCGCGGCAGGGCGCTTCATGCGTGTTTATCGGACAAATTGGCGGCCTGCACGGCTGTCAGGGCGATGGTGTAGACGATGTCATCGACCAGTGCGCCACGGGACAGGTCGTTCACCGGTTTGCGCAAACCTTGCAACATGGGGCCGACGCTGACGCAGTCGGCGCTGCGTTGCACGGCTTTGTAAGTGGTGTTGCCGGTGTTCAAATCGGGGAAGATAAACACCGTGGCGCGCCCAGCGACCGGGCTATTGGGGGCCTTTTGTTTGCCGACACTGGCAATCGCGGCCGCGTCGTATTGCAGCGGGCCGTCGATCAGTAATTGCGGTTGGCGCTCGCGGGCCAGGCGGGTGGCTTCGCGGACTTTCTCCACCTCGCTGCCGGTGCCCGAGTCGCCAGTCGAGTAGCTGATCATCGCCACCCGTGGCTCGATACCAAAGGCCATGGCCGAGGCGGCGCTTTGCAGGGCAATCTCTGCCAGCTCGGCGGCTGTAGGGTCGGGATTGACTGCGCAGTCGCCGTACACCACCACCTGATCAGGCAGCAGCATAAAGAACACCGACGACACCAACTGGTAACCCGGTGCGGTCTTGATCAGTTGCAGGGCTGGGCGGATGGTATTGGCGGTGGTGTGGATGGCCCCAGAGACCAAGCCATCGACCTCATCCAGCGCCAGCATCATGGTGCCCAGTACCACCGAGTCTTCCAGTTGTTGCTCGGCCATAGGTGCATTCAGATTCTTGCCTTTGCGCAGTTCAACCATGGGCGCCACATAACGCTGACGGATCAGCTCGGGGTCGAGAATTTCCAAGCCGTCTGGTAGCTCAACCCCTAGGGCCTTGGCCACCCGCTGCACTTCTTGCGGATTACCCAGCAGTACGCAGCGGGCAATCCCGCGGCTTTGGCAGATGACCGCGGCTTGAATGGTGCGCGGCTCGCAGCCCTCCGGTAGGACGATGCGCAGGTTGGCCGCTTGCGCTTGTTTAACCAAGTGGTAGCGAAATGCCGCTGGCGACAGGTGTTGCTCACGCGGGCTGCCGCAACGCAGGCGTAGCCATTCGTGGTCGATATGGCTGGCGACAAAATCGGTGACCAGCTCGGCGCGCTCGCGGTCATCGATGGGGATTTCTTGGTTCATGCGGTTGAGATTGGTGGCGGTGTCGTAGGAGTTAGTCGCCACCGTTAGCACCGGCAAACCGGCTTTTAGTGCACCTTGGCACAGCTCCATAATCCGTGGGTCGGGGGTAAAGTCGCTGCACAACAGCAGTCCCGCCAACGGCACGCCATTCATGCTGGCTAGGCTGGCGGCCAGAATAATGTCGTCGCGGTCCCCGGGTGTTACCACCAACACGCCGGGCTTGAGCAGTTGTACGGTGTTGGGCACGGCGCGGGCGCACAAGACGATTTGCTGCACGCGGCGTTGTTCGTAGTCGCCGGCATTCAGCACCTGCGCGCCGAGTAAGTCGGCCACGTCACGGGTGCGCGGCGCGGTCAGTTGCGCTTGCCACGGGATGCTGCCGAGCAGGCGCAGCGGCGCGCCATCTTGCAGGCTGGCCAGCTCGCTCAAACTATCGGTGAAGGCCGCCACGGCATCGGGATAGCGGACTTTATTGAGTATTACTCCGAGCACTTTCGGCGCCTTGGCCCCACCAAACATCTGCATCAAAATCTCGATGCGATCGAACAGCTCGCTGAGGCTTTCTGACTCGGCCGCCGAGACCAGAATCACCTCGGCATCCAAGCTCTTGGCTAGGTGCAAATTAACTTGGCCGGCATAGCTGGCTTGGCGGGTTTGCACCATGCCCTCGACTATCACCACGTCGTGGCCGGCCGCCGCTTGCTGGTGCAGGTTGATGATTTCTTCCAACAGTTCATCCAGCTGACCATCGCCCAAGCGCCGCTCCACATAGGCGCGCTCTAGCGGTTTCGGTGACTTCAAACCGTGGGTGCGCGCGATCAGTTCACTGGAGCGCTCCGGGCCTGAGTCGCCGTCGTGCTGCTGGGCAATCGGCTTGCAAAACCCCACCCGTAAGCCCGCCAGCTCCAGCGCGCGCACCAGTCCTAAACTGATGGAGGTCAGGCCAACGCCAAAGCCGGTGGGGACGATTAGAAAAGTATGCATAGTCAGTCCTTAGAAACGGTTAAATATCTGCTGCGTTTGGCCATGCTGCGTTGAAAGCAGGCTCAAAATGCTCATTTACTACTCGTAAACTCCGCTTTCTCGCCTGTTTTCGCCTTGCCTTGCCTGCACTCGCGACGATCTTGAATCGCTTCTTAATTCACGGCGACGGCGTTGATAGTCGCGAGGGTGTCGAGGGCGATCTGCCGCTCTTCATTGGTGGCAATTACCAGCACCTGCGGATGCCCCAGCAATTCGATAGGCCCGCTCTGGCCACGTACGCAAGCGGCGTTGGCGGCGGGGTCGAGTTGCAGGTTGAACAGGGTCAAATGCGCGACTGTCTTGCTGCGTACCAAGGCCGAGTTTTCGCCAATGCCACCGGTAAAAATCAGCCCGTCCAAGCGCGGTAAGGCGCAGCTCATGGCCGCCAGCGACTTGGCCAAACGGTAGCAAAATACCTCAATCGCCAAACTCGCGCCGGCATGTCCTTGAGTGCTGGCCTGCTCCAAACTGCGCATATCGTTGGACAAGCCAGACAGCCCGAGCAAGCCGCTGTCGTGATTGAGCATGTGCTCGATTTTTTCCAAGCTCCAGCCGAGGGTGCGCGACAGGTGGCCGAACAGATTCGGGTCGACATCGCCACTGCGGGTGCCCATGGCCAAACCTTCCAGTGGCGTCAGGCCCATGCTGGTGTCGCGGCTCTGGCCATTGACGATGGCGCAGGTTGAACAGCCATTGCCCAAATGCGCCGACAACCAACTGCTGTCACTCAGTGCTAAACCCGTTAGCTCGGCCGCACGCGCGCTGACATAACGGTGGCTGGTGCCGTGGAAGCCATAGCGGCGCACGCCGTGCTCGCGGTACAGCACTTCTGGCAGCGCATATCGATAGGCGTGTTCGGGCAGGCTTTGGTGGAAGGCGGTATCAAATACCGCCACCTGCGGCAATGCAGGGAACAGCCCCAGTGCCGCTTCTATGCCTTGCAAGTTGGCCGGATTATGCAGCGGTGCCAGCGGTGCGGTGGCGCGAATTGCCGCTAAGGTGGGCGCATCAATGCGGCTGGCGGCCGTGAAATTTTCGCCGCCATGCACCACCCGGTGGCCGATGCCTACTAACTGGTTGCCGGCGACCTGCTGCACCACGGGTAGCAGTTGCGCGAGGGCGGCGCGATGGTCGGCGCCAGCAATCGCCAAGTCGTGTTTTTGCCCATCGAGTTGCCAGTGCAACATGGCCTCTGGCGAGCCTAAGCGTTCGGCCAAGCCACTCAGTACAAAGGCCGGTTGCTGCGCATCGACCAGCGCGAACTTGATCGAAGAACTGCCGCAGTTAATGACTAAAATTGTGCCTGATTGCATCACTTGTTCTCATCGAAGGTTGACTCAGAGGCTTGTTGACGGCACCAACCACAGGGGAAGGCTTTACTCAGCCTAGCTTGGCGCTGCTCCGCCGCCAGCACCCAAGCACGGTTTTGCCATGGCGGCTGATGACGCAGGTGTTGGCTATGGCCGCACGCCAAGTGTGCCACCCAGTGGCCTTCAGCATCCTGATGGAAATCAAGCAGGTGCGGTAAAAGCTGTTCATCTGGGCAAAATTGCATCCGTTGGTCAGCACTTGGTTCGCTTTCAGTTGAGGCCTTGGTTAAACTTGCTAGTTCATTATTCTTTCGCAAAAGGTTCTGCCCCATGCTGATCGCTGCCAACAAGGCTGTCTCCATCGACTATACCCTGACCAACGATGCCGGTGAGGTGATCGATAGCTCTGCTGGCGGCGCACCGCTGGCCTACCTGCAAGGTGCGGGTAACATCATTGTTGGCTTGGAAAAAGCCCTTGAAGGCAAGCAGGCTGGCGATGAGCTGACCGTTTCGGTTGAGCCGCAAGAGGCTTACGGCGAATACAGCGCCGAACTGGTAGCGACCTTGGGTCGTGACATGTTCGAAGGCGTTGAAGAAATGGAAGTGGGCATGCAGTTTCACGCATCTGCACCCGATGGCGGCATGCAAATTGTTACCGTACGTGCCCTTGAAGGCGACGATGTGATTGTCGATGGCAATCACCCATTGGCGGGTCAGCGCCTGACCTTCGCGGTAAAAATCGTCAGCGTGCGTGACGCCAGTGCCGAAGAATTGGCCCACGGTCACATCCATGGCGAGGGTGGTCACCACCATTGATTGATCAGCTGCTAAGCTGAGACAAGGCAACAATGAGTTACAGCAAAAAGGCGCCTGCGGGCGCTTTTTTTGTCCGTTATAGATTTATAGGGAGATGTACATGAGTGCCTTTCACGACCTGAATTTGCGCGCGCTAGACGGCCAGGAACTGCCTCTGTCGACGTTTAAGGGTCAAGTTTTGTTGGTGGTAAACGTCGCCTCAAAGTGCGGCCTGACACCGCAATATGCCGGCCTGCAAGCCTTGTATCAGCACTACCATGGGCAAGGCTTTCATGTGCTGGGCTTGCCGTGCAATCAGTTCGCCGGCCAAGAACCAGGCAGCGAGGACGAGATTGGCAGTTTTTGTCGGCTCAATTACGGGGTTAGTTTTCCGCTCAGCAGCAAGCTTGAAGTCAATGGTCCGGCGCGCCATCCGTTGTACCGTTTGCTGGCGGGTGAGGGCGCAGAGTTTCCCGGCGATATCAGCTGGAACTTTGAAAAGTTTTTGCTCGGCCCGGACGGCCGCGTGTTGGCGCGGTTCTCGCCACGCACGACCACCGA
>JBILAR010000106.1:0-11340 GCA_044354115.1 Pseudomonas sp.
ATTGAGGCCGTGGAAAAAGCCTTGGCGGCCTTGGCTGGCGAATAATCAGCGGGTTCGTGCTTGATTGAGCGCGGCCGGCGCGGCCGACCTTTGTTGTAGGCTTTGCGTTTGTAGTGGCCATAACCAATGGGGGTGAGGATGGTTTTTCTGGCGGCCGATATTGGCGGAACCTATACCCGCCTGTTGTTAGCGGAGCCTTGCGCCACCGGCTGGCGCACCTTGCGTGAGCAGCGTTTTGCCGGGCACGACTATCCCAGTTTAGCGGCCATATTGGCGCAGTTTCTAAGCCCCGGCGAGCGCCCGGAGGTGGCCTGTATTGCTGTCGCCGGGCCGCTTGAAGGCCAGCGCATTCAGATGACCAATTTGCCTTGGCTGCTCGACGCCGCGCAGCTCAGCGAACAGTTTGGCATCGCTACTGTGCGCCTGTTAAATGATTTTGCCGCCCAGGCTTACGGCCTCAATGCACTGCCCGCCAGCGACCTCTGTACCTTGCAAGTGGGCGTGCCGCAGGCCGATGGCGTGCGGGCGTTAATCGGTGCCGGCACCGGTTTAGGCATGGCGTTGTTGCTGCCCAGCGGCGGGCAGTGGCAAGCCATGCCCAGCCAAGGCGGGTTGGCCGATTTCGCTCCGCAAGGTGCCGAGCAATTAGCCCTTTGCCAGGCGCTGCAAAGTGCTTATGGCCGCGCCAGCCAAGAACTGCTGTTGTCGGGGCATGGCCTTGAACGGATTTACAGCTTTCTTGCCGGTAATGGGGTGTTGCTCAATGAAAGGTCGCTCAGCGCCCGCGCCATCTCGCTAGCGGGCGAGCAACATGAACCGCTGGCCTGCGCGGCCCTGCGGCTGTTTGCGCAGATTCTGGCCGCCAGTGCGGGCAATTTGGCCTTGTTCAGTTTGGCCCATGGTGGGGTGTATCTGAGCGGTGGCATAGCGCCAAAGATGCTCAGCTTTTTGCAAGAGCCGGCGGTGATCGCCGCCTTCGTCAACAAGCCGCCGATGCGCGAGCTGCTGGAGAGCATCCCCGTGTATGTGGTGCTTAACGAGCAGTTGGGCTTGTTCGGTGCCGCCAGCTTGGCCGCGCAACTGTGTCGCGGCGTCGCTGCGATGGACGCTCGTTAAGTGCGCGCGCCACTGGCGGAACTGCCGGCGCGGCGGCTGCCGTGGCAGTTTTTGCGGCTGGTGATGCCGTATTGGAACGCCAAAAATAAGTGGCAGGTGCGCGGCTATACCTTGGCGTTGCTGTTGTTTACCTTGGCCCAGGTCGGGCTGGCGATTTGGATGAACTACTGGAGCCGCGAGCTGTTCGATGCGCTGGAAGATAAGTCGCTAAATGATTTATTGCTGCAAGTCGGCACCTTCGTGTTGATCTTTGTTCTGACCATGGCCGTGACCGCTTTGCATATGCAGGTTAAACGCTGGTTGCAGCTGGATTGGCGGCGTTGGTTGACCGCTAAGGTGCTCGATCAGTGGATGACCCGTGGCCATCACTACCAATTGCAATTGGTTGGCGGCGAACACGACAACCCCGATGGCCGAATTGCCGAAGACATTCGCATCGTCACCGAAAGCACCATCGGCCTGGCGCATTCGTTGGTGTACTCGCTGCTGATTTTTGGCAGTTTCGTCGATATTTTGCTCTCGGTCACCGGCAGCGCGACGCTTCCCGGTACCAGTTTTTTAGTCCCCGGTTATATGGTGATTCTGGCTTTTGCCTATGCCGGTGCGGGCACTTTTTTTGGTTTGTTGCTGGGCCGGCCGTTGATTACCGCCACCAATAAGCTGCAAACCGCCGAGGCCGATTTTCGTTTCGGCTTGGGCCATTCGCGCTCCAATTCTGAGTCGATTGCGCTGATGCATGGCGAGGGTATCGAGCGACAAAATGCCGCCGCGTTCTTTGCCAAACTAAGTCAGCGCTGGAATCGGCAGACCCTCGGATATCTGGGCATAGTGTCGTTTTCATCGGGCTATGGTGCCTTGCTGCCGGTGTTCCCGATTTTGCTGATGGCCCCGCAATATATTGCCGGCGCTATGACCCTTGGCGTGCTGATGCAGGCCGCGCAAGCCTTCCAAAAACTCACCTCGGCGCTGTCTTGGCCGATTGATAATCTCGGTGAATTGGCCCATTGCCGTGCTTCAGTGCAGCGGGTGCTGAGCCTGTATCACGATATGCAATTGCTCGATGAGCAAGCGGGCGAGCCGCAAGAACATCGCATTAGTGTGCTGCAGTCCAATCAGCATGAGTTGGTACTGCGCGACCTGTGTATCGCCAATCCCGATGGGCTGGTGTTGCTGGAGGGCTTTAATCAGGTGATTCGGCGTGGCGAACACGTGCTGATTGCCGGCGATCCGACGGTGACCATCAGCCTGTTTAAGGTGGTGGCAGGTTTATGGCCTTGGGGTCATGGTGAAGTCTGGTTGCCCGAGGGCGCGCCGATTAGCTTTTTGCCGCAACGGCCATTTTTGCCCTATGCCAGTTTGCAGTCGGTACTCAGTTACCCGCAAACCGCCGAGCACTTCAGCGCGCCAGCCATGCACCACGCGCTGGAGTGCGCCGGGATTGCTTGGCTGGCCCCGCGCTTGAATGAAGTCGACAGTTGGGACCGGGTATTGCCGCTGCGCGCCCAGCAACGCTTGGGCATTGCCCGGTTGTTTTTGCAGCAGCCGGCGTGGGTGTTTATCGAGGAAGCCACCGATGCCTTCGACCCCAAAGGCGAGGAGTGCATGATGGACATGCTCTACCGCGAACTGCCCAATGCGACGCTTTTGACCATCAGCTTCCATACCGGCTTGGAGCGGCACTACCAGCGTAAACTGCTGCTCAATCGGCCGGCGCAAGACCGCTATTTAACTTGCACCAGCGATGCCTGTTCGCTGACTACAGCGCCGGCTGGCGCTGCGGTGGCGGCAGATTGAGATTCGTAGGGTGGGTTAGCGGCGCCACGCCGGCTCGAACCTCTGCACGCAGTCAGTGCGCCGCGTAACCCACCGGGCGGTTTCAGATACTCTGGGTAATTAGCGCGGCATAGGCCCTATGTTGGGTTACGCGGCGGCTTAAATTGTAGCGCTGCCGAGGTCGCGCCACCGCCGCTAACCCAACCTACGAATACTCCAAAAATCGACAGTCACACTCAGACAAAGTTATCCGGCAACCAGCCGCGTTGTACGCATTCGCGAAAGCACCAGGCGGGGGTGGTTTCGGTTTTGTAGCTCCAGAAGAACCAACCCTGATACTTCTCGAAGGTCAGCAGTTGTGCGGCGGCGTAGCCGCGGTAGGCGGTGTTTTGCTGAAAGCTATCCATGTGGTCCAAGGCATGGTTAAACGGCCCTTCGGCCCACAAGGACACGACTTTTAAATCCAGCCCCAGGCTCCATTCGGCGCAATAGGCGGGCATGCCCATTTGCGTGATGATGCCGTCGGCTTCGGCTTTCCACGCGCCTGCGGCTTTGTGCATATGGGTGTAAATATCGCTGTCGATATCGCCGCGCTCAAAGCATTGGTAGCGATGAATATCGAACACCACGTTGGCAAACTCCGGGGCCTGCATAAAGCCTAGGTATTCGTGGTAATCGCGAAAACCATCATGGAACACCACGCTCACGTCCGCCGCGCTGCAGTGCTTGCGAATACGATGGTAGGCGTCGATGTTGTAGCTTTTCAGGTAATCGGTAGGCACGTCCCAGCGCGGCTCGTTCAGTACCTCGATGGCCTGCAGGCAGGCTTGGGTGTGATAACGCTCGGCCAGACGCTCGAGCACATTCAGCGAGTGCTCGCGGTAGTCGGCCTGGGTGTGCCACTCGCAAACATCCTTGATGCCGCCGTTATCAAAACCGTTTTGGCAGCCGGGGGCTGCGTGCAGGTCGAGCACTATGCGGATGTCCAGTTCAGTGGCCCAGACAAAGGCGCGGTCGAGCACGGCAATGCCGCCCTCAACAAAGGGCTGGCGATTGTCGCCGTAGCTGCGGTGGTAGGGGTAACCGGGGCCGAAAATCCAATGGCCGACCGGAATGCGCACGGCGTTGATGCCGTGCTGGTGCAGCCATACGAAGTCCTCGCGGGTAATAAAGCTGTCCCAATGCTGCTGCAGTTTCGGCGTGGCAGCGGCGCCCAGTTCGGCGCACCAGGTGGTTTCGTCGGTGGCAGCAAGGCCTGCAAACAGGCTGGGGGTCATCCATTTTTCCAGCACCAGCCAGCCGCCTAAATTCACCCCGCGTAATTTGCAGGCGGCTTTGGATGGTATGGATAACGGTGCAGAACTTTGCGGCGTCTGTTGCATAGGGCACTCCTTAAACTAAGGCGGCGGCTGGCCGTGTCCCCCTAAGCATAGATGGCGGATTTAAGTGCTGATTGATATATGCCAATAGCCGCGACGATTTTGTCCCCTAACGCTGCAGTTGTGGATCTGCGTTGGCTGCGGGCGTTGGTGTCGTTGGTGCTGCCTGACTGTGCAAACTGTGCGCGATGCAGTGTTGCGCGCGGCGGGCCAGTTGGTTGCGATTTTCCCCCGGCAGGGCGTGCAGGGCCGGCAACAGTTCAATAGTCACTTGGGCGCTGGGGGCTGCGAGTAAACGGCGTAGATGACTGAGCAAGTCGTCATCGCCAATAAAGGCCGCGTCTGTGTCCAGTTGGCCGTTGCGCCAATAGCGAATCGCCACCGGTTGCAGGGCGATAGGCTGCTCGATCACCCCCGTCAGCAAACGGCCATGAAAGGTGCGCAGGCTGTGCCCGTCAGTGGTGGTGCCTTCGGGGAATAGCACTAGGTCATGCCCCGCGTGCAACTGCTCGGCTATTTGCTTGCCGATGGTGCTGCTGTCGCCGGCCCCGCGCTGGATAAACAGGGTGCCGGCCTGTACCGCCAGCCAGCCGGCAATCGGCCAGTTGCGTACTTCGGCTTTAGATAAAAACGTCAGCGGTTGCAGGGCGCCGAGCAAGGCGATATCCACCCACGACACATGGTTGCTGACCCACAGTGCCGTCTGCGTCGGTAGCGCGCCGCGCACCTGCACCTGCACGGGTAAGCAGGCCCGCAGCAGGCGAAAACAGTCGCGGCTCAGGCGTTGCCGTAGCTTGGGTAAGGCGCGCCGGCAGACCGCTTCAGTGAGGCGTAAACCGCCGGCCAGCAGCAGGCTGTAAACCAGCCACAGCACCAGCAGCAGGCTGCGCCAGCCCAGTCGCAGTTTGCCCATTACATCGCTGCCTTAAAGTGCCGGGCGTAGCGTGGGCAGAGCTCGTCGCGCTTGAGTAGGATAAATACGTCGGCCACTTGGAAGTCCTGATCCCAGCAAGGCTCGCCGCAAATCTTCGCCCCTAGGCGCATGTAGGCTTTGAGCAGTGGCGGCATTTCGGCGATCACGTTGCTCGACACGTCCAGGTTTGGCAGCGGATTTTTCGGCTCGGCGCGCAGGTGTTCCTGACACAGGTAGCGCTCACGCAGGCGCTGCATAATCGCTTGCGCTTGCACGCCGCCGTCTTGCATGGGGATGCTCGCGCAGCCCATCAGGTAACGGTAGCTGCCCTCATTTAACACCTCGGCCAGTTCGCCCCAGAGCACCGCGATGGTGCCGCCGTTGCGGTACGCCGGGTCGACGCAGGTGCGGCCAATTTCCAGAATCGGCCCTTGCAGATGCGCCAAGCCGTGCAGGCTGAATTCTTCTTCGCTGTAAAAACTGCCGAGGGTTTTTGCCGCGTGGTGGTCGAGCAGCCGGGTGGTGGCCACTAGGCGTCCGCTGTTCAGATCGCGTACGCCAATGTGCGCGCAGTGCGGGTCGTAGTCGTCCATGTCGAGGCCCAATTCGGCACCTTTTAACTTGGCACTAAACTCTTGGCTGAACACCTGATAACGCAGCGCTTGGGCTTCGCGCAACGCGCTGGCGCCGATTAAGCGTTCTGCTTGTAGACGGCGCTCCGGGTTGGCAACGCGGGTGAGGGCAATAGTGCTCATTGTGTAGCCTCCATGAAGCAGCCGGTAAGGGGGTGCGATCGGTAGACTTGCTTTGCACAACGGCCATTTCGCGTTGGTGGCGATGGCCTGAACAGGTTCTCTTGCACCTTCAGACTAAGTAAGCTCGGAGTCAGCGCCGTGACCGAACGGTGATACTTGGATGACAACGCAGGCCGTGTGAAAACGTAGCGAGCGAAGGTTAGGCAAGGCAAAAACAGGCGAAACGTAGCGAAGCGCAGTAACAGGCGTAGGCTGGCCCGCAGGGCGAACGAAGTGAGTCAAAAGCGCAGTTTACGAGCTGTAAATGAGCATTTGATTCGCTTTGCTCACCCCTTCGGGGCCGCGCTAAAGCGCGTTCAGCCTGTGGCTGTGAGCCTATTTTTAACGCCGCATAACCGAGCGCAGTAGTTTTCACACAACCTGAGTCGCTTCTTTTTTAAGGAGTTTTTATGCCCTGGCACGCCCTGCTGAACTGCACCCAACGACTGCCCGCACAGCCGCTCGACGACTGGTTTGCCGCCTTGCAAACGGCGCTTGGCGAGGTCGAGCCTTGGCCGCTGGCGTTGCGCGGTGGGCGTTTGGCCGCAACCCCGGGGTTGGCTTTTCTGGCCGGTTATCAAGCCGCCTTGCGCGTGCTCTGGCCCTCGGCACCTAAGGGCTTGGGCGCGCTGTGCGTGACCGAGAACAAAAGTACCCGCCCGGCCGATATGCACACCCGGTTGCGCGGTTTGACCTTAAGCGGGCGCAAAGACTTTGTGACCGCCGCCGAAGCTGCCGACTGGTTATTGGTGGCCGCCCGCGATGAGACCGAGGGCGCACCTGTACGCCTGAGTTTGGCGGTGGTTTATCGCGGGGCTCCGGGGGTGCGCATCGAACCGCTGCCAAATTTGCCGTTGATGCCGGACATCGGCCACGCCCGTTTACACCTCGATCACGCCCACTGCGAACTGCTGGCCGGCGACGGTTGGGATGCTTACGTGAAACCCTTTCGCAGCATCGAAGACCTGTATGTGTTGAGCGCAGTGACGGCCTGGCTGTATGGCATCGGACAAGACAGTGGCTGGCCGCAAAGCCTGCAACTCCGCCTGCTAGCCTTACTGGCTGGCTGCGCCGAACTGACTCGGCACTGCCCGAATGCGGCCACCAGCCATGTGCTGTTGGCCGGGTTATTTGCTCAGTTGGCGGCCTTGCGCGCTGAGATCGATACGGCCATGCAAGCCGGCCCAACGCTGTGGGCGCAGCTCTGGCAGCGCGACCATAACCTGCTGAATATTGCCGCCAGCGCCCGTGCTAAACGGCTGGAAAAGGCCTTGAACAGTTTTACCTAGCTTGCGCCAAGCGCGGGTGGCTGGCGCGTTTAGCCATTCAAACGGTCACTGAGGGCATGCTAGGGTGCCGCCTCAAATAAAAACCTGAGGCACTTATATGCCCGCTGTATTTTTTCGTCGCCTGAGCATGGCTGTGCTGTGTTGTACGGCTAGCTTGGCTCAGGCCGAAACCTGGCCCGCCGCCGAGTGGGCCAGCGCCCCGGCCGCCGCCAGCCCGGCGTTGGCCGCATTCGAAGCCTATGCCTTTACCCCGCGCGATGATGACAGCCGCGCCGGGGTGCGCACCGATGCGCTGCTGGTGATTCGCGATGGACAGATCATCTATGAGCGTTACGCCGGGCCGACCAAGGCCAGCACCCCGCACCTGACCTGGTCGATGAGTAAAAGCCTGCTGGCGGCAACCATGGGCGTGGCCTATGGCGAGGGGCGCTTTAAGCTCACCGACAGCGCCGCCCAGTATTACCCGCCCTTAGTCGCGCACCCGGACATTAAGCTCGGCCATTTGTTTAACTGGGCCTCGGGGCTGGCGTTTGAGGAGAGCTATGAAGTTGCCCCGCTCAAATCCGCCGTGGTGGCCATGCTCTACACCCTCGGCCGTGGCGATATGCCGGCGTTCGTCGCCAGCCATCCAGCGGATGCCGCACCCGGCACGCGCTTTCGCTACTCCAGCGGCGACGCCAATCTGCTCGCGGCTACCCTTAAGGGCATGCTCGGCACGGCGGCGTATGCACAGTATCCGTGGACGGCGTTGTTCGAGCCGCTGGGGATTACCTCGGCGGTGTGGGAAACCGATGCCAGCGGCCATTTTGTCGGCTCCTCCTACGCCTATATGACCGCCCGTGATCTGGCCCGTGTTGGCCTGTTGATGCAGCGTGACGGCCGTTGGGGCGAGCAGCAATTGTTGCCTAAAGCTTGGGTCGAGTTTAACCGCACGCCCTTTGCCGCTTACCAGCCAATACCCGGTGAGGCTGTGCCGGGCGGCCAGTGGTGGCTGAATGCGCCGGTGGCCGGCGCGGCCAAACCCTGGTCAGATGCACCGGCGAGCACCTTTGCCGCCTTGGGCCACTGGGGCCAAGCGTTGTATGTGCTGCCCGAACAGCAGTTGGTGATAGTGCGTTACGCCGACGACCGTGATCACAGCTATCAACATAACGACCTATTGAAACTGGCCCTGGCGGCCTTCGCGCCCGAGGTGACGCCATGAAGGCGCCAAACTTACTGCAACGCCGTCCCTTTCTGTGCCTGCTGTTGCTAGGGCTGGTGGGAGTCAGCGCTTGGGGCTGGGTTAATCGCAGCTATCTGGCCGCGTTTCCCGACATCGTCAGCGCCTTTACCGCCAAGGAGTACTGCTCCTGCCGTTATGTGATGGATAACCCCGCCGACTACTGCGTCAGCTATGTGAAGCTGAGTCTGCCCAGCAGCGCGTTGTTTGACGACCCTGCGCACAAACAGGTGACCGCCAGCGGTCTGGGTCGCAGCCACAGCGCCGCCTGGCTCAGCCCCCGGCAAGGCTGTCAGTTATTGCCGCAAGCGCTGAGCGTGCCTGCGCCTTAAGCTTTGCAAGCGTGCAAGCGGCGGCTATGGTGACGGCTGAATTAACTTTGTGAGGCTGTTATGGCGAGTTTTAAAACGTATCCATGGTTGCTGGCCGCCTTGTTTGCCCTGCCCGCACAGGCCGCTTGGCAGTTGGATGGCGAGTCGTCGCGGCTGACATTCGTGACCACCAAGGTCACCAACGTGGCCGAAGTGAATCGTTTTCGCAGCCTGCGCGGTAGCGTTGGCGATGACGGTAAGGTGCAGTTGCAGGTGCCGCTGGAAACCGTCGACAGCGGCATTCCGCTGCGCGATGAACGTCTGCGCAAGCAGCTATTTGAAATCGAAAAATTTGCCAGTGCGCAGATCAGCGCACAGCTCGATATTGCCCCGTTGCTGACCTTGGCTGCCGGCGCGCAGATGGAGTTGCGTTTGCCGCTGACGGTGACACTGCACGGCCATAGCCAAAGCTATAGCAGCGAACTGTTGGTCACCCGTCTGGATGACCGGCGTTTTCAAGTGGTCACCTTGGCGCCACTGCTGCTGAATGCCGAAGACTTTGGCTTGGCTGCCGGCATTGAGGCGCTGCGCCAATTGGCCGGCCTGAAGACCATCAGCCTGGCGGTGCCGGTCAGCGCCGTGCTGATTTTCACCGCCGGTTAAGTCGCACCGATGATCTTCCCTTGGCGCGCGCACAATCAGTTTGAATTGTTGCTCGACGGCCCGCAGTTTTTCCCGCCAATGCTCGCCGCCATCGCTAGCGCCACCCAGCAGGTTGAGCTGGAACTGTATCTAGTGTCCAGCGGCGCCTGCACCAATTTGTTGGTTGCCGCGCTCTGCCAAACGGCGCAGCGCGGGGTGCTGGTGCGCTGCCTGTTGGATGGTTTTGGCAGTTTGGGCTTGCCCACCGCGCAACGCTTTGAGCTGCAAGCGGCCGGGGTTGAACTGCGGATTTACAACCCGCTGCGCTGGCGCCGGGGGCTGCGCAATCTGTACCGCGACCACCGTAAATTACTCTTGGTCGATGGCCGGTTGGGCTTTGTCGGCGGCACTGGCGCTACCGATCAGTTCTGGCAACCGCAGAGCAACACCCACGCGTGGCACGAAGTGATGGTGCAAATGTCCGGGCCGCTGCTGGCCGACTGGCAGCAGTTGTTCGAGCGCCAATGGCAAGCCGCGCTGGAGCGCTTGGCCTGGCGTCCGTTGCCGATTACCGGGATCACCCGGTTACCCAGCCGTCCTCGGCAGGGCGCGGGCTTTGGTCGGGTGGCCTATGCCGACGGCCGCCAACACCGGGACATTTTGCAGTCGTTGCTGCGCGCCGTGGCCCAGAGCCAACGCTGTATCTGGCTGGCTACACCGTATTTTTTACCTAATTGGAAGCTGCGCCGGGCGTTGCGCAAGGCTGCCTTGCGCGGGGTCGATGTGCGCCTGCTGCTGACCGCCCGCAATACCGACCAACCGCCGGTGCGTTTCGCTGGCCAGCGCTACTACCCAAAACTGCTCAAGGCTGGGGTGCGGATTTTTGAGTACCAACCGCAGTTTTTGCATTTGAAAATGCTCTTGGTGGACGACTGGGTCAGCGTCGGTTCGTGCAATTTCGATCGCTGGAACCTGCGGTTTAATCTGGATGCCAACCTCGAAGCCGTCGACCCGCACTTAAGCGCGCAAGTGGCCGTAAGTTTTTGCGCCGACTTCGCCCAGAGCCAAGAGATCGATCTCTGGCATTGGCACAGCACCCCGTGGTGGCAGCGCGTGCAACAGCGCTTGTGGGGCTTGCTCGACCGGCTGCTGGTGAACCTGCTCGATCGGCGGCGCTAACCCCAGACTTTTGTCGGGTGCCACACGTCTGGCGGCTGGGTATGCTCGGGTAAATAACTATAAAAGGAGGCGCGTATGCGCCATTACCCGCTGTCTCGCGCTTCGTTATCGCTGTTGTTGGTTGCTTTGCTGGGCGGCTGCTCCAGCCCTGGGGCGTTCTTTGGCGCCAGTGATGGGGCGGCGTTTAAGCCGCGCAACCTGAGCGATGACAACCATGCGCTGCTGTATGTGTACCGCCCACAAAGTAAGTGGGCCGATGAAGAACTCGAAGCCCCCGGTTTATTTATTAATAACCAGCTCAGTGGTGCCTTACCGAGCAACGGCTATCTGGTGGTGGAGCTTGAGGCCGCTAGTTATCAGCTGGAAATGCGTCGGCCACTGCTTGGCAGTTACTGGACCTTACTGGCCGATGGGCCGATGGATTTCACCCGGATCGCCAGCTTCGCGCTGGACGCCGAGGTCGGCGCGACTTACTACCTGCGCTATGACGAGGTCAATCCGCCGGCCCACGACGAACACTTCGCGGCCACTGGTGACGGCCCCTTACAGATGGTTTCAGCGCAGGTCGCCTTGCCTGAACTGGCCGCCACCCACAAGGTGCAGCCATTCGAAAAAATCGCTGCCGATGGCGACAACGTGCGTGCGCAACGGGGTTTCTGGCGCTGGGTTGGGCGGCAGGTGGACAAGGTCGGGATTTAACCCAGGCACATCTTGCGGCCCTA